>WQXS01000044.1 GCA_009784725.1 Oscillospiraceae bacterium | reverse complement strand
GAAAAAGTCGCAAAGAAAGGTCGGTCAACCGCTTATGAGGAGATTGACCGATATATTAATAAAACTACGGATGGAAGTATTATTGAGAGCAGTTCAAGAAAGATTATTGAAGGTATTATAAATATTGAAAATCATGCTAAATAAAGCTTTTGTCATATATAAATGTCGCCAAAGGTGAAAGTGTTCAAGCGCCCGAACAAATATAAAGTCGCAACAGCGATTTAATATTTGTTACGGGTGCATCGCCAATGCGAAAAAACAAAAATGCAAAGCGTTTTGTGCTGAGCGTTGGTTGCCCTCGGCAGCCCACAGACAGTTTGCAGCCCACAGGGATGAAACTGTCAGAGTGGGTCAGACGGATAGAAATCCGTCTGAAAGCCTTCGTCTCCGTCCCTCGCTTGTATTAATAATGCTGTGTTCTCATATATGGGAAAACAGCATTATTTATAATGAAAACCCGTTTTTTGGACATACGGCACAAGTTTCTTTTCTCTGATACACTCTATGCAGATCAAGAGAAAGGGTTGGATAATTATGTTAAATATGTATAATGCTATGTTCAGGGTGGCTTAGGGTTTGTTAAATTAACTTAACAAACCCTAAGCCACCCTGAACATAGCACTGTAATTGCCCATTGCTTCTTATAATATATATTTCTTGACTTTAGTCCGACAAATGTTATAATTAAGATAATAGTTGAACCGACTCGAAAAGTCACCGTATGGTGGCCTGCCCGAAAGGGATAGAGTCGGTTCCATTTTTATAACTTCATCTCAAAGATATCGGTTATTTTGTTCCCCAATGCCTTTACATAAGCTTGATTGTCGGTTTTCGATTTATTATATGAACGAGCTACAGAACCAGCAATAATATCTGTAAGTTGAATTAATGAATTTTTTCGTGAATCTACAAGGAATACTCGCGAACCATGAACACCTTTTTCTTTTAGACCTTTTCTTAAAAAGGTTTTAATTTCTTTCGCATATAGTTTATCTGCACGCCCATCAATAGTTATTACAGGGTTTGATAACTTAAGTTTTAACAGTAATTCTATTATAATACGAAAGTACAGTGATGCTTTATTTTTTGGTATAAAATCACGATTAATTTTTGATTTATCAAGAACCATTACATACGATGAAAAATCATGCTTCTTGACTTCGTTGATAAAATTAAGAACAATTTTCTTTTCGACGTTATTAAACTTAAATTCATGCAGTTCTGTCCAACCTAAGCTGTGTCGGAATGCGTCGATTGTATCATTAATCGTTTGCTTTTCTTCTTCATCAACAACAAGAACTGCCGCAATTAGAAAGTGGCTGGATGATTCATTCTTAAATCCAATATCACCACTATCATCAATAAATAGGTAGTTTCGTTTCATATAAATAAGCCTCATTTTGATTCTACTCCGAATCGAGTATATCATGAGAAAACACTTTATACTGCAGTATAAAGTGTAAACTGACTTCACAGTCAAGAGAAATTTATACATCATTTGTATAAAAATATGAAATATTCTTGCATACTTGCATAGTGATATAATCGTAAGTATTAGAAGCAGGGGACAGTGGCTGTCCCCTGCTTTTGTGCTTCCTAGCTTTCGTGGACGATTTTGTTTACGGCGCTGAGGTAGGCGCGGATGGAGGCGCCGACGATGTCGGTGGAGACGCCGCGGCCGGAGTAGAGTTTGCCGTCGTGGCGGAGTTTTACGAGGGCGTCGCCTGTTGCTTCTCTGCCGCCGGTTACTGCGTGGATTTGGAATTCTTCGAGTTCGTAGTGAGTGCCGAAGATTTGCTCGGCTGCTTTGAATGCCGCATCTATCGGGCCGTCACCGGCTGAAAGCGCCGTAAGAATAGTCCCGTCTTTGATAAACTCAATATATGCGGTTGCGGCGATTGCGTTACCGCTGTTAATGACGTAGTTTTTAAGAAGATATGTCGGCGGGGCCTGTCCTGCGGTTTCCGCAATCAGTGCTTCAATGTCACGTCCGACAACTTTTTTACTGCGGGAAATATCTTGGAACTGTGAGTATATACGTCCCAAATCATCTTCGGAAACATCATAACCAACTGATGCTATAAACTTACGCAGTCCGTCAATATCATTTATTTCGGGAAGACCGTTTTCGCCGGTACCGAGTTCGGCTGCTTCTGCCGGAGCTCTGCGGCCCTGGTCTGATGTGCCTGTGAGTGCAGCAAGCCTTGCGCATGTCCGCTGGAGTGCGACTGTACTTACATTTGAAGTGATGCTGAGAGTATCGCTTCGTACCTTTAAAACGTTTAAAAACTGCTCAAGTGATAATGTGCCAAGACTCGTGTTTGAGGATACTTTTATCAGGCTCACTCCGGAGCCGACTGTACCCAGTGCAGCTGCGGATGCAAGCCCGAGATTATCCTTACAGTGAACCGCAAGTGTGATTCTTCCGTTTTTTACATCGTTTTCAAGCGCCGGAACATTTTTATATACAATCTCAATAAAACCGGTTAATTCTTCCGGCAGAAGCTCGCCGACCGAATCGCATAAGGTGATGGTTTTTGCACCTGCTGTAATCGCAGCCTCTATTGCTTCGGCAAGAAAATCCGGTTCGCTTCTGACAGCATCCTCGGCAGTAAACTCCACATCCTTGCAAAGTGACAAGCAATAAGCCACGGTTTCTCCGATAAGCGGCAGGAGTTTTTCGGCTTTCATCTGATGCTGATATTCCATTCCGACAGTCGAAGTCGGAATTATCAGATTCAGGCGCGGTTTCTTTGCTTTTGAAAGAGCTGCCCAGGTTTCATCAATGCCAACTTTATCAAGTGTAACGGGAACACTAAGACAACTGTATCCGAGTGTTGTGGCAAGGGTTCTGATAAATGCGGCGTCAGCAGGGGAGTCCCCGACAGGACCTGCTTCTATAATATCAATCTGCAGCTTTTCAAGCAGTTTTGCGGCTTCAAGTTTTTCCTTAAAGCTGAGCTTCGCCGAGTGTATCTGTTCGGACTCACGCAGAGTCGTATCTGAAATTTTTATCTTCTGCATTAACTTATTAAACCTCTACAGTCCAGCCCATGTCGTCTTCGATGGTTCCGGTTTGGATACCGTAGAGTGCATTGTAGAGCCTTTCCGCAAGAGCTCCGACTCCGCCGTCACCAATTGTCAGACTGCTGTCTTTAAATTTCAATTCTCCTACCGGCGATATCACAGCCGCTGTTCCCGATGCGAAAATCTCTTTGAGTTTTCCTTCCTCGGCGGCCTTCACGACATCGCCGATTCTAAGTCGTCTCTCGGAGATTTTTACTCCCCATTTTTTCAAAAGCTCAATAACAGACGCACGTGTCACTCCGGGCAGAATCGTACCCGTAAGCGGTGCGGTTATGACTTCATCATCAATCATAAAAAATGCGTTTGAGGTGCCGATTTCTTCGACATAACTGCGTTCAACGGCATCGAGCCACAGAACCTGAGCACAGCCATGGTCGGCTGCTCTTGCTTGTGCTTTTAACGCTGCTCCGTAGTTACCGCCTACTTTTGCGAAGCCTGCACCGCCGATGGCTGCACGGACAAACTCGTCCTCAACAAATATTTTTGTAGGTGCCATTCCGCCGCCGGGGATATCATAATATGGTCCAACGGGGGAGAGGATAATTATGAATTTATAGTGGTTTGCCGCCTGTACTCCCAAAAATGCGTCATCGGCAATAATGAATGGACGGATATAAAGGGATGTCCCTTCTTTTTTGGGAATCCAGTCACGCTCAAGGTCAACAAGTGCTTTAATTGCACTGACAAAAAGCTCGGGGTCGATATCGGGCATGCACATACGTTCATTTGTTTTGCGTGTGCGCTCGGCGTTCATATATGGACGGAAAAGCTGAACACGTCCCGCTTTTGTGCGGTATGCTTTCATTCCCTCAAACATCTCCTGCCCGTAATGAAATACGGAGGCAGCAGGGTCGAGCGACAGGGGACCGTACGGAACGATGCGCCCGTCATGCCAGCCTTTGCCTGTTTCATATTCCATAATAAACATATGGTCACTGAAGGTTTTCCCGAACTTTAACGTATTCGGGTCGGGCTTCGGTTTCGGTGTTGTTGTCTTTTGAATGGTAAAGTTATAGCTCATATTTTCTCCACTATTATTTCTGCATTATTAAGTACTGTTTAATTTCTTCCATCTGCATTTTGCATTATTATTTCTGCATTATTAAGTCTTATTTATTTCTTCCATCTGCATTATTATTTTTTATCTATTTATGGGTTCCAAAGGTTGAATGCTTTTAAGTTCAGCTGTACAAGGTCATCACCTTTTGAGCCGAAGGTTTCGCGGATAACTTTTTCGAGCTCGGCGGATGATACTATATTTGTTGTTCTTGCAAATGCGCCGAGCATTACCATGTTTGCAACACGGGAGTTTCCGAGCTCTGCGGCCAAATCACTTGCGGGAACCTCAAAAATATCGATATCGGTACGCTTTGCGCTTTGATGTATAAGTGAACTGTTGATTAAAAGGATGCCGCCGGGTTTTAATGTCGGTTCAAATTTGAGCATTGACGGAAGTGTCATTGCCACAACACAGTCAGATTCGGATATCTGCGGGCTGCTTATCGGTTTGTCGGATACAATGACTGTGCAGTTAGCTGTACCGCCGCGCATTTCGGGACCGTAGGACGGAAGAAATGTAGTTTCCTTATCCTCATGAATTGCGGCGGATGCCACCATTTGACCCATCAGCATTATTCCCTGACCGCCGAGACCGGCGAAAAACATTTTACTTTTCATTATTTCGTTTCTCCTTCCGGTGACTTAAATACGCCAAGAGGATAGAACGGAAGCATTTGCTCTTTTAGGAAATCCATGGCTGCAATCGGTGATAGTCCCCAGTTTGTCGGACATGTCGATACAAATTCGACAAATGAGAAGCCGAGTTTTTTCTGTTGCACATCAAATGCTTTTTGGACAGCTTTTTTCGCTTTATTTACATTACCGGGCGAGTTTAAAGCAACACGCTCTACATAAACTGCACCGTCGAGTGTTGAAATGAGTTCGCTGACACGCATCGGGAAACCTGCAAGGTCTGTAATTCTCCCTGCCTGCGCTGTTGTGGCTTTTTGACCGACAAGGGTTGTCGGAGTCATTTGCCCGCCTGTCATGCCGTAAATTGCATTATTTACGAAAAAGGTTGTAATATTTTCACCTCTGGCGGCAGCATGTATGATTTCAGCTGTGCCGATTGATGCAAGGTCGCCGTCTCCCTGATATGTAAAGACGAGATTATCCGGGTGGACTCTTTTAACGCCGGAAGCTACTGCGGGTGCTCTGCCGTGTGCGCACTCGCACATATCGACATTCATAAACTTGTGTGCCATAACAGCGCAGCCGATTGGCCCGCAGCCGATGGTTTTACCGAGCATACCCATTTCATCAAGGGTTTCGGTAATTAATCTGTGTGATAATCCATGTGTGCAGCCGGGGCAGAAGTTCGTGACTACACGGTTCATTCCTTTTGTATATTCGAAAACAGGTTGTAACATAATCTTAACCCCCAATCTCTTCAAAGATTTTTTTTGTGCGCTCCGCTATTTCAAGCGGTGTCGGAATCATACCGCCGGTGCGGTTTAGAAGCTTAATCGGGAAGCGGTTATTAACTCCGAGCTTAACATCCTGCATCATCTGACCCATCGAAAGCTCGGCCGAGATTATGACCTTGGTTCTGTTTGAAATTTTGTTAAAAGCTTCATACGGGAAGGGGCGCAGTGATATCGGACGTAAAAGCCCTGCTTTAATATTCTGCTCTGCGAGAAGTTCAATTGCTTCTTTTGCGATTCTTGCCATTGTTCCGAATGCAACAATCACGACATCGGCATCTTCTATATCGATTGTTTCTACTCTGACAAGTTCTTTTTCTGCTTTTTCATATTTGGCAAAAAGTGATTGAATGTGTTTTTCAAGCTCTTCTGCCGCAAGACGAAGTGATTTGACGACATTTTTCTTGGAATCATCATCACCGTAGCCGGTTATCGCCCAAGGTTTATGTTTTCTTATATCCTTTGAATCAACGAACGGGACTTGGTCGGGAAGAACTACAGGCTCCATCATTTGTCCGAGTATTCCATCGGTGAGGATATAAATCGGGTTTTGCCATTTGTCGGAAAGCTCCATTGCTTCATAAACAAGATCTACACCTTCCTGTATGCTTGATGGTGCAAAAACGGGAATCATATAATCACCGTTACCACCGCCTCGTGTTGCTTGGAAGTAGTCAGCCTGGCTCGGTTGAATAGTGCCGATTCCGGGTCCGCCTCTTGCGACATTTAATATTACGGTCGGAACCTCTGCCGAACATAAAAAGCTAAAACCTTCCTGCATCAGGGCAATACCGGGGGATGAGGATGTTATAAAAACTCTTCCGCCTGCTGCACCTGCGCCGTATGCCATGTTGACTGCACTGATTTCGCTTTCGGCCTGTATGAAATACCCGCCTCTTTTCGGCAGCTCGCGCGACATATATTCGGGGACTTCATTTTGCGGTGTTATCGGGTAGCCGAAGTAATATCTGCATCCGCCTCTGATTGCGGCTTCGGAAAATGCTTCGTTCCCTTTCATTAAAACCTTTTTACTCATACCGCTGCAGCCTCCTTATATATGGATATTGCGCCGTCCGGACACATAAGAGCGCATGCCTTACAGCCGATACAATCCTCTTGCTTTGAAATTTCTGCAGGGCAGTAACCCTTGTCGCTTATGTGCGTGCTCATAACAATAATTTCTTTCGGGCAATTAATGCGGCACAGCTCACACCCTTTGCAGAAATTGCCGTCTATCCGGACTTCAAATTTCGCCATTTTTATTCTCCTCAGTTTCAGTTTATTTAAGCCATGTAGGGCGCATATATAGCCCTAGCGGCATTAGATTCTTTTCATGCTCCTGCAGCTTGCGCAGGTCATCCGGGGTGATAATTTCTTCGGGATAGCAGCTGCATAAAAGGGTTTTGTCTAGTTTTTTGCAAACTGTCTTGCAAAGCTCAAGTCCACTTAGAATATCTTCGGTTGTGGTTTCACGCAGCATATGTGTATTGTTGATAATATATGATACTGTAAGTCCCGTTATGTTTTCTATTGCAGTTATATGCTCTGCAGCTCCGTTTATATCACTTGTTTCGGGGCGGTTTGCATTAATAACTGCGAGGATTGTTGTTTCATCGTCTGTGAAGTATTTGGTGAACTGATTTAAGATAAGTGCTCCTGTATCGTTTCCGCCGGCATCGATTATTACTTTGGTATTACTGCACTCAAGAGGTGCTTTAATATCTGCGCCGAGTGCGGGAAGCTCTGCTGCTATTTCTTTTTTATAGACACTGCCGTAGACGGAGATACCGTTTTCCTCGAGAAGCTTACGCTGCTCACGTGAGCGAAAGTATGGGTTTACAATGTCGAGGTCGATGAGCGATACGGGGGGATGGTTCCATTGTCTCGCAAGCGAGACGTTATCAGAATCAGTATGATTCTCGTTTCTTGCAAATTTTAGTGCCAAGGATACTGCAAATTCGGTTTTTCCGCTGCCGTAATGACCGGTAATGATAGTTTTTCTTTTCAGCTCGTCTAAAAATGACTCTTCCGGTACAAAAATGCAGTTGCTTGTCATTGATTACCTCAACCATGAAATGCTGTAAAATAACAGTAGGTAATTATACTTACCAATAATATAATGTATAAAAATACATTAGGTAAGTTATCAGTAAAGCTGTGATTTGTCAAGTGTTTAAAGGCTTATTAACCCCAAACTTAAGAGCACGCTTCTAAATTGTCTGATAACATATGCAAGTTCGTCTTTTGAATGAGCAGCCGAAACCTGGCAGCGGATACGGGCCTTATCCATTGGTACAACAGGGTAACTGAACCCGACAACATAAACCTTCCGCTTTAGCAAGTGAGCAGCTATTTCTCCTGTGAGCTTTGCATCACCGAACATAATCGCTACAATCGGATGTGTACTTTCTATGACATCCAATCCGAGTGTTTTAAGCTCCTGCCTGAAATAACCTGTGTTTTGTTCAAGCTTTTTACACCTCAGTTTGTCTTTTTCAAGTGTTTTAAGTATATAGATTGATGTGGCTGCAATAGCGGGAGCAAGTGTATTTGAAAACAGATACGGCCTGCTTCTTTGTCTGAGAAGATTTACAATTTCCCTGCGAGCTGACGTGTAACCGCCGGATGCTCCGCCGAGTGCTTTGCCGAGAGTACCTGTAATAATATCAACCCGTCCTTTGACACCGCTGCGCTCGGGTGTTCCTCGTCCTGTTTCTCCGATAAACCCGACGGCGTGGCTGTCATCGACCATTACAAGTGCCTGATGTTTATCGGCTAAATCACAGATGGTTTCAAGGTCGGCAAATGTGCCGTCCATTGAAAATACACCGTCTGTGACTATCAGTTTGATACGTGCGTTTTTTGCTTCGTTTAAGCAGCGTTCAAGGTCATCCATATCATTGTTTTTATAGCGGTACCGGCTTGCTTTGCACAGACGCACACCATCGATTATACTGGCATGGTTAAGCTCATCGGAGATTATTGCGTCCCTATCGCCGAGCAGTGTTTCGAAAAGACCGGTATTTGCATCGAAACAGGACGAATAAAGAATCGTGTCATCCATGTCAAGATATCTTGAAATTGTGGCTTCAAGCTCTTTATGGACCTCCTGAGTACCGCATATAAAACGGACTGATGAAAGCCCGTAGCCCCATTTTTCATAGCTTTCTTTTGCCGCCGCAACAACGCCGGGGTCGTTGCAAAGACCAAGGTAATTATTTGAACACATATTTATGGCACCATCGACCATTGTTGTATCGATTTTGCCGCCTTGAGGTGTCATCAGGACACGTTCGTTTTTGAATGTGCCTTGGTCTTCAATGTCCTCAACTATTTCTTTGAAAATATTAAGTGCGTTTTTATCCATGATAATAATTCCTTTTTGCTGCGTTTTTTTGATGTTTGCTGGTGTGTATGATGGTTATTTTGCGGTGGTGATGTGCTTTTTATGTAGTTGTTCGGCCGTTATCCGCCCAGTTTAGAACTACTTTGCCCGATTCGCCGTTTTGCATTGCAGCAAAACCTTTTTCAAAATCTTTAAAATCGTATCTGTGGGTAATGACCTTTTCCACATCCAAGCCTGTTTGAAGCATTGACATCATTTTATACCAGGTATCAAACATTTCGCGTCCGTATATTCCTTGAATTGTAAGCCCGCCGAATACAACCTTGTCCCAGTTGATAAGCGTATTTCCGCTGTGGATGCCAAGCAGGGCTATTCTTCCTCCGTTACCCATATGTTCGACCATATCGGTAAAAGCGGTATCATTCCCGGACATTTCAAGACCGATGTCAAAGCCTTCTGTCATTTTCATATCCGACATAAGCTTTTTCATAGGTGTATCCTTCGGGTTTACAGCCCATGCACTCGGGACAGCTTCTTTTGCCAGCTTGAGTCTGTATGGATTTACATCTGTTATTGCAATTTTTTTTGCTCCGCAGTGGCGGCAGATGATAGCGGACATTATGCCGATAGGTCCGGCACCTGTGATAAGGACATCCTCACCTGTGAGGTCAAATTTTAATGCAGTATGAACAGCATTGCCGAGTGCATCAAAACATGCGGCTATATCGAGCGGTATTCCTTCTACGACACGGACAACATTTTCGGCAGGAATGACCAGATACTCGGCAAAGCAGCCGTCTGTGTTGACTCCGACCCCAACGGTAAACTTGCATAGATGTAGCCGTCCTGCCATGCAGTTACGGCAGGTTTTACAGACAATATGCCCTTCACCCGAAACTATGTCGCCAATTTTATACTCTGTGACACCGCCTCCGAGCTCGACTATCTCACCGACAAACTCGTGCCCTATTATCTGAGGGGTTTTTATGGTACGACGGCTCCATTCGTCCCAGTTGTAAATATGCAGGTCCGTGCCGCAGATTGCGGATTTGAGTATGCGTATTTTTACCTGCCCGGGCTGTGTTTGCGGGACGGGTACTTTCATTAATGTCAGTCCGGGGTTTGGTCCGGTTTTAACGAGTGCGTGCATGGTTTTTTCGTTTGGCATTTTGTAACGGTACATCCTTTCGTTTATATAAATGTTATTTCACTATTGCCCGGATTTTTTATACAGCCAATAAGTGCTGCATTCGTGTCGTCTGTTTGAATTGATTTAAGCAGTTCTTCAGCTTGCTGTGCACATACTGCAATGAGTAAACCGCCGGAGGTTTGGGGGTCGAAGAGGAGTTCCTGTTTCCAGGAAGGGAGCTTGCTTGTGTCGGCTTTTGCTCCGACGAAAGTGCGGTTGCGCTGACCACCGCCTGTTATCCATTCCTCGTCAATGTAGTGTTTAATATTTTTAAGATAAGGCAGGTTCTCGCAGTTTAATTCTGCGGAAACGTTGCCTGCTGTCATTTCGAGCAGATGGGCTATCAAGCCGAAACCTGTAATGTCGGTGCATGCGCTTATTTTGAAGTTTGATGTTTTTTCTGCGGCATACTTGTTTAAACGCTCCATAGATGCAATTGCTTCTTTTATATCATTTGCATCGGCTTCGCCGCCTCTGTATGCAGCTGTGATGATTCCGACACCGAGCGGTTTTGTAAGTATCAGCTTATCGCCGGGTTTTGGTGTGTTGTTGCGGTAAAATTTATCGTTTTCAACTATTCCTGTTACGGCAAGGCCGTATTTGATTCCTTCATCATAAATTGAATGTCCGCCTGCAAGTGATGCACCTGCTTCGTTGCATTTTTCTGCACCGCCTGTAAGGATTTCCTGTAATATACCGGCATCCAGATCCTGTGGAAAGCATACGATATTTAAAGCATAGAGCGGCTTTCCGCCCATTGCATATATATCACTGAGTGCGTTTGCAGCTGCTATCCTTCCAAAGGATTTTGCATCAGCAACCATTGGAGGAAAGAAATCTGTTGTTGAAAGGAGGCAATGCTTATCATCCAAACGATAAACCGCTGCATCATCGGAGGAATTATAGCTGACCAGCAACCTGTCATCCTTGGAGCAGGCGATGCCGCCAAGTATATTCTTAAGCTCACCCGGAGCTATCTTTGTGCCTCAGCCGCCACCCGTGCTGTAATCAAATAATGATATAACATTATCCATAACCGCCACCGCTCCTTTCTTTTTATTCGCAGACCTGATTGTCTGCATTAAACCACGCAGATAGTATATGCAAAATCACCCACATTTGCAAGAAAAGTATTGACTTGATTTGTAGTGGTGGTAAAATAAATTCATTCAAAAGAGGTTGTACGTCAAATCGGCGAACAACCTCAAGTCCTTGAGAAAGATTGGGAATGTATGCAGCAAAGAGAGGATTTACTTAAACAAATACCGCATGTTGACAAGGTATTACAGCATGAAGTTATTTTAACCTGTGAGGCGTACAGGCATGAAGCGGCTGACGCTGTAAGAGCTGTATTAACTGAGCTTCGCGAGGGGATAAAATCGGGTGCAGTAAGTGTTGTGCCGGGCATTGATACTATAGCTAAAAATGCTGTGGAGCTTGCTGTATCCAAAGTAAAATCAACCGAGGATGTACGGCGTGTTATTAACGGAACCGGTGTAATATTGCATTCAAACCTCGGGAGAGCTTGCCTTTCAAAGGCTGCCTCCGAGGCGGTAACAAAAACTGCGTCTTCATATTGTACTCTTGAGTATGATGTAAAAAAAGGGGAGCGAGGAAACCGTGCCGGCGGTGTAGGGAAATATCTCAAAAACATCACAGGCTGTGAAGCATCGCTTGTTGTAAATAATAATGCAGCAGCTGTATTACTTATTTTGGCGGCAGTCGCCTCAGACGGAAATGTAATTGTATCAAGAGGTGAGCTTGTAGAAATCGGCGGAGGTTTTCGCATACCCGATATAATGGAGTTATGCGGTTGCGAGCTTCGTGAGGTTGGTACAACAAACAAAACACGTACAGATGATTATGGGAAAGCTATTGACGATAACACAAGAGCAATACTAAAAGTACATTCAAGTAATTTTCAAATCGTCGGATTTACCGAATCGGTATCTGTAGCCGAGCTTGCTTCGCTTGGTAAAAAATATGATTTACCGGTAATCGAGGACATTGGAAGCGGAGCACTGGTTGATGTTCAAAGATACAAACTGAAAAACGAACCGCTAGCGAAAGAGAGCCTAAAAAAAGGAGCTGATGTAGTATGCTTCAGCGGGGATAAGCTCCTTGGCGGCTTGCAGTGCGGGATAATTCTTGGCAGCTCCCGATACATTACAGAAATAAAGAAGCACCCTTTATACCGTGCTTTCAGGGTGGATAAAATTACTATAGCGGCACTTGAAGCGACACTTCGTGTATACGGGGACCAACAGCTGGCGGAAAGGGATATTCCTGTTTTATCAATGCTGTCGGCTGGTACAGATGAGTTAAATGAGCGAGCTGAGAAAATTTGCGGTGAAATAAACAAACGGGGTGGTGCTGCAGAGGTCTTGGCAACAAAAAGTGTTGCGGGAGGGGGAGCGGTACCCGGTCTTGAGCTTGATTCTTATGCTGTTATGTTAATTAGTAAGGAAAGTACAGATGGGTTGGAGGAGAGACTTCGCAATCAACCGGTCCCGATAATCGGACACATTGAAAATGACAGGTTATTAATAGATGTACGTACTTTGTTTGAAGAGGATTACGAATATATAATTTCATCGATTGTATCGATTACGGGAAAAGATTAATGAAGCATGTAATAATCGGAACGGCAGGACATGTTGACCATGGGAAAACTGCACTTGTCAAAGCTTTAACAGGAATAGATACAGACAGGCTCGAAGAAGAAAAACGCCGGGGGGTTACAATTGAACCCGGCTTTGCGTATTTGGATTTTGAAGATGGCAGCAGAGCCGGAATTATTGATGTTCCCGGTCATGAACGGTTTATCCGCAACATGCTTGCCGGCTCGGGCGGTGTTGACCTTGCTATGCTTGTTATTGCAGCAGATGAAGGTGTTATGCCGCAAACCCGTGAGCATCTGGGTATTCTTTCGCAGCTTGGAATTAGTGACGGTCTTGTAGTTATAACAAAAGCCGATAAAGTTGATGCCGAGTGGCTTGAGCTTGTTACCGAAGATATTTTGGAGCTTGTGAGCGGTACGTTCCTTGAAAGTAAGGAAATAGTTGCTGTTTCATCTCACAGCGGTATCGGTATTCAAGAGTTAAAAATAATGCTGCAGAATTTAATTGCTTGTACAGGTGAGAAAAATACAGATGTGCCGTTTCGCTTACCAATAGACAGAGTGTTTCCCGTAGATGGATTCGGAACGGTTGTAACAGGAACATTGATCGAGGGTTCTGTTTGTGTTGGTGATACCGTCGAAATACTACCTTCGGGCAAAAAAGCTCCTGTCCGCAGTATTCAGGTTCATGGGGACAATGCAGAAAAAGCATATGCAGGTCAAAGGACGGCAATCAGTCTTGCAGGAGTCAAGCGGGGTGAAATTCTGCGAGGCGACACACTGGCAACTGAGGGAATGTTTAATACTACAGATATAATTGATGTAAAACTGAGTATTTTACCGGACTCTGAGCGTATAATCAAAACCGGTACAGAGCTGCATTTATATCATGGTGCGAGAACATTACTGTCCAAGGTGTTTCTTATTGATAAAAACGAACTGCACAAGTCCGAGAGTTGCTATGCAAGATTTAAGCTTAAAGAGCAATTGCCTTGTAAAAGAGGTGACAGGTTTGTCGTACGTTTTTTCTCCCCGCTCGAAACCATTGGCGGCGGGGTTATTTTAGATTCATCACCAACAGGCCGTATATCACGAACTAAAGAAGCAATAAATGCCTTAGAAATACGTGAGTCGGGAGATTCTAAAAAAATAACACACCTGACTGCTGCTCAGCTCGGCGGAGTTTTTTCTCGTCCCGATTTGTGTAAAAGAGCCGACCTCGATAAGAAAGTATGTAATGAAGTTATAGATGAGCTGACAAAGACCGGGGATATTATTAAACTGATGCAGGATAAATATATAGCTTCTGACGTAATTGAAAGAATAAGTAAGGAATGCACGGAGCTATTAAAATCTTATCATAAGGATAACCCGTTAAAAACGGGTATAAGCAGAGCTGAACTGCGGCAGAGGTTGTTTTCCGATTACGATACGGCAGAAGCGAATTCAGTATTTGAAGTATTAAAAAGCAGAAGCATAATATTACTGTCGGACAAGGTGGTATCATTGCCGGACTTTACTATAGAATACTCAAACTCACAGCAGGCAATTTATAATAAGCTGATCAAAGAGCTTATTTCATCAGGATATGATGTAAAAACTCCGCAAGAGCTTGCGGATATATTTACAAAAAATGAAAAGCGTGAGTTTGAACAAATTTTTGAAAACATGATATCCTCCGGAGAACTGGTAATGCTTTCAAAGCAGGTTTACTGGCTAAGGGATGTTTATGACAAAGCAGTATGTCAAGTTAAAAGTCATATTGACAGCGAAAATGAAATTACTCTTGCACAGTGCAGGGATATATTAAAAACAACAAGAAAGTATGCTTTGACTTTTCTTGAGCATCTTGACGGAAAAAATGTTACAGGTCTGCAAGGCGAATCCCGCAAGCTGATAAAAGGGTTTGATGCGCTATAAATATGATGAATATTATGCTGCTTGACATGGTTATACATTTGTCATAATATTACATCACAGTATGTATTTTTTCTGAGAAAAGGAGTATTTTATTATGGCATTTTGTTCACAATGCGGTACAGAGAAGCCTGAATCGGGAATATGTCCGAATTGTAATCCTGCTTCTGTTGCACCCCCTCCGCCGCCACCGCCGCCTCCACCACCGCCGCCGCCTCCACCGGAAGCGGGTCAGCCTATGGCACCTCCACCACCGCCACCCCCTCCACCGCCTCCTCCGTTTCAACCGCAGCAGCAATATCAACATCAATATCAACAACCGCCGATGCACCATCAAAAAGCTCCGCAGGGTTTTGTCGGTGATGTATTTTCAAAATCATTTGGTTTCCTGTTTAAAAAGCCGATTTTGTTATGGGGTCTTTCGCTTCTGTGTTCATTAATGATGTCACTTTCAATATTTTTCGGCATTGTCCCGATTGTATGGTTGCCGATAGTTTTTGTTTTACAGCTGGGAATGGCAAATATTTTCTTGTGCGGATTTCGCGGGCAGGAAATAAATTCAAATCAACTGTTTGAAGGATTCGGAAAAGGCAAATTTATGCGTAACGCCGCCGGAATGGGTTGGAAATTTTTATGGACAATAATCTGGTCTTTTGTTCCGTTTATGGGATATGTTAAGTATTATTCATACCGTTTTGTTCCATATATAATGATTTCCCATCCCGATATAGCGGCAAATGAAGCTTTGAGAAAATCAATGCGCCAAACAAACGGTTACAAAGGTAAAATGTTCCTGACAGACTTAATCATTTATGCTGCCTTGTTTGTTGTAATAGTTATCTTTTGGTTACTCATTTTCATGTTTGCACGTTTACACATCGTAGCAGGAGTATTCTTCGGCCTCATCGGCGGCATTGTTTATCTTGTTGTTCTAATGCTGCTGCCACTCTTCTTAGGCACAGTCGAAGCGGTATACTACGATAAAATCTCAAAAGAAAACCCTGTAGAATAAGTTTACAAACAAAAATGAAAGCCTGCTACATCAACGATAACAGGCTTTCTTTTCTATGGCGGAGGTAAATGGGAATCGAACCCATCTGTGAGTTTTGGCTCACACAACGATTTTGAAGACCGCGGGGCACACCAGTTACCCTGTTACCTCCGTATGGGGGCATTATATCATATTATTCTTTGCTTTTACTACTAAAAGGTGTATAATTAAGCTACATTCGGAAAGGCAGGTGACTTCATATGTATCAGATTATTGAAAATCCGAAAATGATGACGAGCGATGATATAGATAATACATTTATGGGGAAATGGGTATTTATTATAAATGCTAATATTACTCGTCACGGGGAGTTAATTGAAGGCATACCCGTTGTTATAGGTGACTATCAATTTGAAGGTATAGAAGAAGGCATTTACGAAAAATACAAGACCTCCGAGTATGATAAAACATTGTCATATTCATTATTATCTTTGGATAATACAATAGTTTCAGTATATGGAGTACAGTTTGTCTAATGGATGTTTATTTTGGTGATGATAGTTTCTATATATTAAAACGTCAAGGCGGGGCATTACATATTACACTTAATGCTCTGCATAGTGGTGGAACGGCTGCCGGATCAGAAATAAAATTTATTTTAGATACCGGTGCATACATTTCAATAATTTCGCGAGGAACTGCATTACAGCTTGGGTATGATAAGTTACCGAAGACACCCACCATTCTATATGGGTTTGGTGGTGCTATAACTGCTGACTTTGTTCGTATACCCGGATTAATAATTCTCGGTAAAACAAGAGTGGATGTTCCGGTTGCAATACCCCATGATATGTACAGAGTCAATCCAAAAACCGGAGAAAAAAAGCAAGTGCCGGACGTATTAGGTTTAAGTATCCTTGAGTATTATAATTTTTATATAAGTACAGAAAAAAATCTACTTTATTTGGCAGATAATCCAACACCTACATTTTATTCCAAGGAGTTAGAGAGCGGACAGGTTTTTGCACTACCCAATGAGGAAACAGATTAATATAACTTTTGCCCTTGTTTTGCCCCTTGTGAAGCAAAGGTTCACAATATTCATTACCGCCAAATACCGCCTAAAACCGACTTATGCAAACTGCAAAAATCATAAACAAAAAGCCTTGAATGTACTGCAATCGCAGCGCATTCAAGGCTCTTTTAGATGTGATGTCAACGTAACGGTTGTCGATTTTGAAGACCGCGGGGCACACCAGTTACCCTGTTACCTCCGTATGGATTGCGGGGTTTGATTAATTTTGCCCTTGCTTTGCCCTTATTTACTATAATAAGTTTGTGCTTGAAGTCAATATTCTTCAACTATATTACTGTCATAAAATCCAGTTGTTTGATTGTTGTGATATAATGATGAAAAATAGAAAGGTTAAAATATGATATGAAGAAAAGAACTAAAATAATCCTTATGAGTATAACTTGCTTAATAATAGGGTTTCTATGCTTTGCATATATTACGGTCATGAATCCGTTTAATATAGGGATAAACCCTTTGAAGCCTACAGGCAATCACAGCGATTCCGGCAGACGCCTTGAAGTTTCTTTTTCTTATGCAAAACAACGTATAGTTGCATCCAGTCAATACGCATTTTGGATTGAAGACATGAGTGGTAATTATATAGATACCGTGTATGTAACTCAGTGGACAGCAAATGGCGGATTTAGTTATCGTCCGCACTCAATACCAAAGTGGGTGTCATCAGCTCAGCCGTCTGATAAGAGTGTTGCACAAATAGATGCTATATCAGGCGCAACACCAAGAAACGGTGATTATATCGTTACATGGGACTTTACCGACTATAACGGCAATCCGGTAACAGGAACAGAGTTCCGCTTTTTCTTTGAGGGAACAATGAATAACGAGGATGATGTATTGTACACGGGAATTATTCCGGCAGGATCACAGGAATGGTCAGAAACACCTGCACCAATTTATACCATTCAAGACAGCGAATATAAAGGAATGCTTTCAAACGTACGTGTATCATACTTTCCATAGAGGAACAGGGTTTTAATTATGGTGATAAATGAATAAAAAGATAATCATAATAGCCGGGTATCTGGCTTCGGGAAAATCGACATTTGCATTAAAGTTGTCGAAAGAAATAAATATCCCTTATTTTGTAAAAGACACATTAAAATCTGCCATATGCACAAGTATTCCAATAGAAAGCAGAGATGAAAGCAAAAGATTCAGTGTCGCAACTTTTGATGCAATCTTATATATCACAGAGAGGTTAATGGAAACCGGATATCCATTTATTATCGAAGGGAATTTTGAAACGGGTGCCGGTTATAAAGTAAATGAAGCCCATTTCATAAAAGCACTCATTGAGAAGTATGATTACCAATCTCTGACATTTGTTTTTCATGGAAATACTCGTAAGTTGTACGAAAGGTTTTATACTCGCGAAAAACAACCCGAACGAGGGCAAGCAAATCAAATACACTCAAACCTTTCTTATGAAGATTTTGACATGTGGATTAAACCGCTTGGTGATTTTACTGTTGAAGCAGAAACAATTAAAATTGACACAACAGATTTTGAATTAGTAAATTTTGACAGCCACATTAAAACAGCACATTCATTTATTTTGCATGAGCAATGTACACAGGAGTGAAATTTTGCATTTACAATTTACAACGAGAAACGTCAGAAATGGCATAAAATCCTTGCTATTAATCGAATATTATTGTATAATGCAAGCATAGGTGGACTGACACCTTAAAGAACCCGAAAGATTTGCCGGAGTTGTGTGCCGGATGCTGGCAGGCAGCGTAAAACCTGAAAGATTTGCCGGATTTATAT
>WQXS01000043.1 GCA_009784725.1 Oscillospiraceae bacterium | reverse complement strand
TCCAAGCTTCAAGCTTTCCATTTTTATCGAGATACACTTCACACATTGAGTATTCTTTGGTGCTTTCACCCTCTTCGTGTTTTCTCTCTACATAAACGGCTTGATATCGCCAACAATCTTTTAATTTATTTTTCATAATACAATGATAAAGCTTCACGCAAATTGTCGGTAGCTTCGTCCATAGATTTACCTTGAGAAGCTACATTGTTTTCCAAACACTTAGCAACAAACCAATCATCATCTTTTTGAATTGCTATAGTAAAAGTCTTACTCATTGTTAAATCTCCCTACGTTAATTAACTCCTACAAGCACATTATAAATCAAACTCTGCCGGATTGCAAAAGTTATAATGAAAACGCAGGAAAAAGGCAAACCCGCTCCATCTTAACGTTAAGGCTTGCCTGTAGATAGTACAAGAGGGTACTATTTAGTAAAGATTAATTATATACCTGTCAACCTATTATAGCTCTTAAAAAATCAGGAACAGTAAACTCTAAATCCTTTCCAATTTCCCATATTTGATGAACTGTTAGCGCATTTATAAGAGTATTGTCAAAAGTGCATCAGGCACTTAATTACTTTGTGCAATTTTTACTGTATATCATCAGACATAGTTTTAGGGCTAACAACAAAAACAAAAACCCTGTAGCCATTTCAACTACAAGGTTTTCTGTTTGGTTGCGGGGAGAGGATTTGAACCTCTGGCCTTTGGGTTATGAGCCCAACGAGCTACCGAACTGCTCCACCCCGCGATATTAAGTTGATTTGCCGATTTTTACAGCGAGGTACATGATACCACAGCAGAATACTTGCGTCAAGCAAAACTTGAGCAGCGTGCAGTGCTATTGTTGCTAATATAAACCCGAATATAAAAAGAAGCAGAGGAGCTGTCACTCTGCTTCCGTTAATAACCAAATCCTACTCTGCGGATACGATGTAGCGGTATACGGGCTGGCCGCCGTCGATGATTGAAACCTCTACGTCCGGTGCATATGAACTGACAAACTCGGAGACAGCCTTTATTTCATCTTCCTGTGCTTCGTCACCGGTAAAAATCGTGATAAATTCCGGATTAAAAGCACTTAAAGCTTCGGCAACAGATGTTATAACTGTGTTAAAGTCATTACTGCTGACGGTTAAAGCATCATCAACCAATGCCAGATGTGAACCTTTTTTTATCTTTTGTCCGTCAAATACCGAGTTTCTGGCAGCTGTTGTCACAAGTGCGGTGTGTACTTTCTTTATTGCATCACGCATTGTATCGTTCATTTCATTAATATCAGAAATACCATCGGCCGAAAGCATTGCAGTAACTCCTTGAGGTATGCTTTTTGTCGGAATTACAATAACCCGCTTTTCTGTAAGAGGAATACATTGCTCTGCTGCCATAATGATATTTTTATTGTTTGGAAGTACAAAAACATTATCGGATGGAGCGGAAAGTATTTTTTCCAAAATATCCTCTGTTGACGGGTTCATTGTTTGTCCGCCGGTAATTACTCTGTCAACGCCAAGATTGTGGAAAATCTCCTCAAGGCCTTTACCTGCACAAACAGTAACAAATGCAAAGTCTTTCATTTCCTCAGGTGCTGCAGCTGCAGGTACTCCCGTTGACGCACCGGCATCCGACACTGCTTCCGAATGTTGTTCTCTCATGTTTTCAATTTTTATTGCAAGCAATGCGCCGTAGGTCAAAGCCTCGGTTAAAACGACACCCGGGTCGTTTGTATGTACATGCACTTTAATTATTGCGTCATCATCCACAACAACAATACTATCACCGCGGACATCAAGATAATCCCGGAGCTTGTTGGCATCCTTGGATGTTTGCTTTCGCTCAATGAGAAACTCCGTGCAATAAGCAAATTTAATATCCTCGGCAGTATACTGTGCAAAATCTGCTTTGCCGCTATCAGTAACAGTGGTGACAGCTTTTGTAATTACAACACCTCGCATTGCCTGAAGCATACCGTCGAGTATATATAAATAACCCTTGCCTCCGGCATCTATAACACCGGCTTTTTGGAGAACGGGATTTTGATTTACTGTTTCTGCTAATGCCTCATATCCCTTTTCAAGAGCCGTTTCCAAAACTTTTTCAATATCGGTTTCATTTTCGGCTGCTGTAACTGCTGCATCTGCAGCAAGTCTTGAAACTGTCAGTATGGTGCCCTCCGCAGGCTTCATGACAGCTTTATATGCGGATTCCACACCGGCTGTAAGTGCTCCTGCAAGATCCGATGCATTTGCGGTATCGAGTTCTTTTAAGCTCTTGGAAAAACCCCGGAACAACAGGGATAAAATAACGCCCGAGTTACCGCGCGCACCTCTGAGCAATGCACTCGCAGTTACTTCGGTAACATGCCCCAAAGTGCCCGGAGTCATAGACAATAAAGCGGTTTCTGCAGCACCTATTGTAAGACTCATGTTTGTACCTGTATCACCGTCCGGCACAGGAAAGACATTCAGGTCATTAATTTCTTGTTTATTATTTTCTATGGCTGCAGCTGCGTTGATAATCATATTCTTATACAGCTCGCCGGTAATTTGCTGTGTCACGCAGTTTCCCCCTTTATTCCCTCACTAACCGAGCAGCATAGAATCAACAAAGATATCTATACGCTTTACTTCAACACCGGTACCGCTCGTCACTTTATAACCAACCTGATGTTTTATGCTCTCACAAATAACAGGAATGTTAACACCTCGGTCAACAGCAATGTGCAGTTCAATAGAAATTGTATTATCGTTATTATATGTAACGTGCACACCTTTACCCATAAATTCCCGCTTAAGAAGATGCACAAACCCGTCAGTCATGGATCGAACGGTCATTCCCTTAACACCGAAACAATTAGTTGCGGCATCTCCCGTAAGAGTTGTGAAAACATCGCTAGCAATATCAATATAGCCGTGTTCGTTTTGAAGTCTTACCATAAGAACCTCCAATCTGTATGTATCTTAGAACTCTTGAAAATCCGTTTTATTTCGCTAGATTATAATATATTATCAAAAAAAGTGCAAGCATTGACACTGCTGCAACAGTATAAACAAACCAAGTCCTGCTAGCGCAGAGACAATTGATCGGGTGCGTTCAGAATCCAATCGGAATCAAGGCTTGCGCCCTCTCCGCCAAGCAAGTGAAAATGTAAATGGAAAACAGTCTGATTGCCATCGGGACCCGAATTTGTGATAACTCTGAATCCGTTTTCAAGCCCTTCTTTTTTTGCAATTTTTGCAATAGCTTCAAAACATTTGGCAATGAGCTGTGAATTATCGGCAGTCACATCGGCGGCAGAAACAATATGCTCTTTTGTAACGACAAGGACATGGAAAGCAGCTTTCGGATAAACATCGTTAAAAGCCAGAACATTATCATCCTCATATACCTTTTCTGATGGGATTTCACCGGTTATTATTTTACAAAACAAACAATCTTCCATCATGCACCCTCCCTATATACTTAGCTTTTCTTTTACAAACTTAATCCACATAGCGATGAATGCATCGCATTATGATAAGTTCCTTAAGGTTTTTCTGCTAAATTTAACTTGTTTATTACAAACTTATCCACCGCATCAAAGGTTTCCTTTAGCTTGCTTGCGTCCTTGCCGCCGCCCATGGCAAATTCGGGTTTGCCGCCGCCGGAGCCGCCGCATAATTTGGTTACTTCGCGTATCAGTTCACCGGCTTTTATACCTTTTTCAATTGCAATTTTTCCGCATGCTGCCATTATTGTTATTTTATCATCCTTAACAGCTGCCAAAACGGCAACAACGCCTAGCTCTAAATCACGAAGGGTATCTTCAATTTGGCGAAGCTTGTCAACATCTACATTGGCATCATCAATAATTGTTGTGATAATTTTTAAACCACCAATGTCTCTTGCACCCGTGAGTATCCGTTTTGCTTCGCTTCCGGACTCCTTTGATATTGCAGAATCGAGCTTTGCACGCAGCTCTCGTAATGTAGCCATGTTCAACTCAAGCTTTCCGGCTATTTCATCGGGAGTATTTGCTTTTAGAATTCCCGATAACTGAGATAATTGTGTCCGTGATGTGTTTAATAAAGCAAGTGTTGCATATCCTGTGATTGCTTCAATACGACGCACACCGGAAGCAACTGAAAATTCGGAGAGTATAGAAAAAGCTCCGGTTTTTGCAGTATTGTCAAGGTGGGTTCCGCCGCATAATTCAATTGAGTCTCCCATTTTAACCACACGGACGATATTTCCGTATTTTTCACCGAAGAGAGCTGTTGCACCCAGTTTTTTCGCATCATCAAGAGACATCTCATCAGCAGTAACAAAATATCCGCTGAGCACTGCATCGTTGACATACTTCTCAATTTCATTAAGCTCGTCTTTTGTAAGAGCAGAAAAATGTGTAAAGTCAAACCTTAGCTTATCCGGCTCGACCAGAGAGCCTGCCTGGTTTACATGCTCACCGAGTATTGACTTTAAAGCCTCATGCATAATATGAGTAGCAGTATGAGCACGCATAATTGCAAGACGGTGCGGAGCATCAACAGCGGCTGTTACAAAATTATCGACCGAAAGCTCACCTTCGCGCATTACACCATAATGCAAATATTTATTTCCTTTACTCTCTCCGACATTTGTAACCTCGAAAACAGCTTCATTGCATGATAAAACACCAAAATCAGCAGACTGTCCACCCTTTTCGGCATAAAACGGGGTTTTGTCAAGCACTATTATACCCTCATCACCCTTGCGGATAGATGAGCTTACTTCACCCTGATTAACTATTGCAAGGACAGTGCCTGAATCATTCATCTTTTCATAGCCTGAAAATTCGGTTGGCGTTGTATCTTCAAGACCTAAATCAATGCCTGCCCAGGCCAAATCACCTAGTGCTTCTCTTGCTTTTCTTGCTCTGAGCCGCTGCTCTTCCATATACTCATTAAACCCGTCAGTGTCAACTGCAAGACCCGATTCAGAGAGCATATCAACCGTCAAATCAAGCGGGAAACCATATGTATCATATAATTTAAATGCATCTTCACCTGATAAAACAGTTAATCCCTCAGTTTTTAATTTAACAATTAATTCATTTAACATTGCCGTTCCGGCATTAATAGTTTTTCCAAAGCTTTCTTCTTCATTTTGAAGAACCCGCTTAATAAAATCAGCCTTTTCAACCAGCTCTGTATAGTGGTCTTTATTTAAATCAATAACCACATCACATACATCACATAAAAAATCCGTATCGATTCCAAGCAACTTGCCGCATCTGACTGCACGCCGGAGCAAGCGGCGAAGAACATATCCCCGACCTTCGTTTGACGGCAATACCCCGTCACAAATCATCATTGTCGCCGAGCGTATATGGTCGGTAATAATCCGGACAGAAACATCCGCCTTATCATCCGCACCATAAGTAACACCGCTTATTTCCGATACTTTATCGACAATACTGACGATTGTATCAACCTCGAATAAATTACTTACACCTTGGCAAACACATGCAAGACGTTCAAGTCCCATACCCGTATCAATATTTTTTTGGCTCAGCTCTGAATAGTTTCCGGCACCATCATTATTAAACTGTGTAAAAACATTATTCCAAACTTCAATATATCTGTCGCAATCACACCCGGGAGCACAACCGGGTTTTCCACAGCCGCTTTCAACTCCTCTGTCAAAATAAATTTCAGAGTTAGGACCGCAAGGACCGCTTCCGTGGTCCCAAAAATTATCTTCTCTGCCTAATTTTGTCATACGTTCAGGCTTTATACCGATTTCATTTACCCAAATGTCATAAGCTTCATCGTCTTCAATAAAAACAGACGGATAAAGAAGCTCCGGGTTTAAACCTACTTTTTCCGTTAAAAATTCCCAGCTCCAGGCAAGTGATTCACTCTTAAAATAATCGCCGAATGAAAAATTCCCGAGCATTTCAAAATACGATGCATGGCGGGATGTTTTTCCAACTTCATCAATATCAACTGTGCGCACACACTTTTGACAGGTGCAAACACGTTTGCGCGGCGGTTCCTGCTCACCTGTAAACCAGGTTTTCATCGGTGCCATACCTGAGCTTATAAGCAGAAGTGAAGGGTCATTTTGCGGTATCAGAGAAAAACTCGGCAGACGAAGATGTCCCTTCTCTTCAAAAAAAGCAAGGAACATCTCTCTTAACTCATTTAACCCATATTTTTTCATTTTATAAGAGTTTCGATGTAATCAGAGATTTCACCGACAGTTTTGTGCTCGTAAATTGACTCATCTGTTGCGCTGACACCATACTCTTCTTCAAGAGTCATTATAAGCTCGACAAGATCAAGCGAATCAGCACCCAAATCATTCATCAGATCTGTTTCTCTTGTAATTGTTTCGGAGCCTACATCAAACTGCTCAGACAAGACTTCCTTCATTTTATCAAAGACCATGATTTTCCTCCCCCGGTTTAGCTCCACTCGCGGAATTGCGGTGAATCAGTTTTTTCAGTATTTTCGCGGCTTTCTCCAAATGCAACGACAACACGTCTGTTAGGCTCACTGCCGACAGAAAAAGTTGATACCTGCCCATTATCCTGAAGAGCTGTGTGAATAACATGACGCTCGTAGGCATTCATTGGATCAAGAGTTAAATTACGCCGGTATTTTATTACCTTGCCTGCAGTTTTTGCAGCCAAATTTTCAAGAGCTTCATTTCTGCGCTGCCTGTAATTTTCAGCATCAAGGTTAATTCTGACACGCCCTGATACACTGCGGTTAATTACATAATTTGTAAGATGCTGAATCGCATCGAGCGTTTCGCCTCTGCGCCCTATTAGTGCACCGGGCTCTTTACCTGTGAGGATAACGTTTATTGAATCCTCTTCTTCTTTGATATCCAGGTTGACTTCAACATCCATACGCTCAAAAAGTCCCGTAAGGAAGCTGTCGACCTGCCCTGTACGTTCCTCTTGAGATTCGTAAACAACCTTTACGACAGCAGGTGTATTCTTCAAGCCTAAAAACCCGCTTCGTGCCTGTTCAACAATTTCTACCGATACATCATCGCGTGACATATTAAGCTGCTCCAGAGCGGCCTCAATAGCCTCATCCTCTGTGCGTCCTTGTACCTCAATTGATTTAAGCATGTTAGTCTCTCCGTTCATGGATTAGTTATTTAATGTTCAAATACGTATATTTGTCATTAGATTAATCGTCGTCATCGTCCTCGTCGTCTTCATCTTCTTCGTCTTCGTCGTAATCCTCTTCTTCGTCATCGTCCTCGTAATCGTCGTCATCTTCGTAATCGCCGTCATCGTCAATATCATCAATAATGTCATCATCATCGACAATATCTTCGTCAATTATTTCAATGTCATCTTCATCAACAACAATAACCTCATCATCGGAATCCTTTGAGAATCTTTCAGGGTCGTAAGCTCTGCCGCGGGCATAACGTCTTTTCCCGACTCTGCTTGGCTCAAACTCCTCTTCTTCCTCCTGTTTAGGAGCATTTTTCTTCTCCCATTCGGCAGCTTTTTCGAGTTGGTCCTGTTTATCGCTTTTTTGCTTTTTGCGTTTTGATGTATTCCGGTTACGCTCTGCAAGACCCTCTGCTTTTAAGCGTTCAGTTTCCAAACGCTTTGCTTCAAGCTCCGCTGCTTTTGCTTTGCGGATTACCGCTCTTTCAGCATCCTCTTCATCAAGGATTTTCGTATATTTCTTAGTAAGCCAAATATCCTGTCCGATTTGCAGTACAGTACCTGCAGTCCAGTATAAACTCAGAGCAGCCGGGAACATAAATCCAAAGAAGACAGACATGAGCGGCATAAATTTAAGCACTGTACCCATTGTTCCTGCGGCGGCTTCAGGTGTACCTGCAACATTCATTTTTCTCATGATGGCAGCGGATATAAATTGTGCTCCGCCTGAGATAATCGGGAATAAGAATAATAAAAGTAACGGAAGCAACAAGTTTATATCATTCCAGGGAAATGCCCAGATTTGCCATGACGGCACATCTGCAAGAGTAATAATCCCCATATCAAATGTTATTCTATGCAGATTATCGCTGAGCGGAGCAAAAACATCAAAATGATTTGTAATAAACTGAGCTTGATTTATCTGCAGATAAGCACTTGCAGAACCGTCAAACCCCATTTCGTGTAATTTCGTATAAATAGCACCACCCTCTTCAAGCAATTCCCTTGAAACACCCATCATAATGGTGAGCGGTTCGCGGATTGCAAAGAAAAGAGCGATCATAATCGGCATTTGAATAAATGTCCACAAACAACCGGAAACAGGATTAACTCCCTCTTCCTTATATAATTTGGCCATTTCTTCATTTAGTTTTTGCTTGTTTGCTGCATGTTTCTTTTGGATTTCTTTAACCATTGGCTGTATTCTTGCTTGCCGCAGCTGACCGCGCTTGCCTTTCATCTGAAAAGGAAGCAGAATTACCTTAACAATAACGGCTATAAGAAGCAAGGATAAACCGTAATTTTGCACCCAGTCATAAAGAACCATCAGCAGCCAGCCAAAAGGTCTGGCAATCATCTCAAACATAAGAACTCCTAAACATTGTTATTACAGTATAATTATTATGGAACAGGGTCAATGCCGCCTTTATGAAAAGGATGACATTTAAGTAAACGCCCGAACGCAAGCAAACTGCCTTTTAAAGCACCATACTTCTCGAGCGATTCAAGTGCATAAGAGGAGCAGGTCGGAAAGAACCTGCATCTCGGCACTTGGGGATTTGACAGATGCTTTCTGTAAAACCTCACTAAACCTATAAGAACTCGTTTCATATTAAGTTTCTTTCTTTAAATCATCACGAACCGTAAGGTTAAGCTTATCGAAAAGGTGTAAAACAGAACGGCTCAGTTCGTCCCATTTTGCAGTTTTACAGCCTTGTCTCGCAACGATTACAATGCTGAAACCTTTGCGGAATTTATGCTCGTTCAAGCGGTAAAATTCCTTTAGACGGCGCCGAATCCTGTTTCGCTGTACTGCTCCTCCGAGTTTTGTACTTACGGTGATACCAAGCTTATTCACTGTACTGTAATTTTTTATGCAGTACACTGCAACAAACCTGGATGCAGTACTTTTACCTTTATTATACAGTCTTTTAAACTCATAATTTCTGGTAAGCGGTTGAGTGTGGTTCATATAATATCTTAAGCCGACAGCTTCGCACGGCCTTTCAGACGGCGGCGTGCAAGAACCTTACGCCCGCTTCTTGAAGACATTCTTTTACGAAAACCATGTTCCTTCGCACGTTTCCTTTTTTTCGGCTGATATGTTCTTAACATGATATAAGCACATTCCTTTCATGTTTATGTACAATATAAATCAATAAAATCATTGTATGCAGTCATTTTTTCGCGGAAATGAATTATATAACACACATATGTACCTGTCAACTTATTTCAGTGTAATATACCCATTTGTACCCTTTAAACATTAAATCTGAAATTTATGATATCGCCGTCATTGACAATATACTCTTTGCCTTCCAAGCGAAAAAGACCTTTATCCTTTACTTTGGGCATAGAACCCAGCTCGTGAAGGTCGCTATATTTAACAACCTCGGCACGTATAAAACCACGCTCAATGTCGGAATGGATTTTTCCCGCAGCGCTTCTTGCAATTAAGCCTTTTTCAATAGTCCACGCCCGCACTTCATCCTCTCCGACCGTTATAAATGAAATTAAACCCATAAGATTATATGCAGCTTGTGCTAATGCGGAAATTCCGGATTCTGTTATTCCCATATCCTCCATGAATGGTAATTTATCATCCTGCGGTAAACGGCTTATTTCAAGCTCCATATCAACACACAACTCCAAAAGCGGAATACTTATTTTTTTACACAATGCTTTTAATTCATCATCGTTAGGATAGTTTTTTGACTCCCACTCAAGCTCACCAAGATTAATTACTGCAAGGCGGGGTTTTTCGGTCAGAAAAGCAAATTGCCGCGTAAAAACCCGCTCCTGTTCCGTCAGCTCCATGTCAAAAATGGAGCCGCCTTTTTCAAGCCGGTCAAAACACTTTTTCAAAAGATTTATTTCTGTTTCAAGTTCTTTTGTTATTTTTTTTCCTGCTTTAATACGGCCGATTCTTTTTTCAATCATCTCCAAATCGGCAAAAAGCATTTCCGTTTCAACCGCTTCAAGGTCTCGGGCAGGATTAATACTGCCCGAATCATGAACAACCGAATCTGACTCAAAAGCCCGGAGCACATGTACAAGAGCATCACAGGGCCGAAGATCATTTAAAAAACGGGAAGCTCCCGAGCTGTGGCTGTCGTCGGAAACGGCAAAGCCGGCAATATCGGTAATCTCAATTTTAGCATATGTTGTTTTTTTGGGTTTATATAATTCCGAAAGAAAATCAATACGCTCATCGGGAACAGTACAAGAACCTATGTTTGCAGCACCTTTGCTGATTGATAAGTTGTCGTTATTTTCTTTTCCTGTGAGCAGATTAAAGAGTGTTGACTTTCCGGTTTGATTAAGACCAACAAGACCTATTTTCATATATACGTTCTATCGGGATCTTCCCATCGCATGGATTATTCCCATCGTTTGGAACTGACCCGACCTCCTTGTAATTTTATTTTAAACTTGGTAATGCCAGTAAAAACTTCTCCAAGTCTTCGATTGTGCCATGCCTGAACTCCGAGATATCCAGTCCTGCCTCATTTTCCATAAAATCAGTAACAAGAAAAACTTCCATTCCAAGCTTTGATACACACATATCTTCAACGGGATTATTACCGACCATTAAGCACTGCTCCGGATTTTTACCTGACGCAGATAAAATGCTATTGTAATAAGCGGGATTAGGCTTGCAAAAAGAACTGTTTTCATAATGAGTAATCAATTTAAAATCATCCCTGTTCAGCCCTATCCAGCCAAGGCGCGAATCAACTGCGCAAGGCGGAAATACAGGGTTGGTTGCAAGAATAAGGTAATAACCCTTATCTGTCATTGCCCGTACAAGCCGTTTAGAAATATCGGTGTGTTTTACAATTGATTCTACTCTGTTAAATTCATTGGAATAAAAACTGTCACATGCGGCTTCTATTTTTCGAAGCTCATCACCATGAATATTCATATAATCGGAAAACGCATCCCAAAATCTCTTGCTGTTTAACTCGGAACCGTCATTTAACACCATTGCTTTTGTTCCTGCCCAAACAGCCTTAACAGCAGCGCCTGTATCCAAGCCCAGCTTTATAAAAACCTTACTGAGTTCCTTAAAATAAACATCAATAAAATCCTCTTGTGTAAAACGTGCGAGAGTACCGTCTAAATCAAATAGAATTGTATCTATACTCTTAATTCTTTCTTACCTCCCGGTTTTGATGTCAGCTTTCTCTGAATGATATTTTCACTTCAAATATTTTCGCATCCGGTTCTGTTCTGTTTACCAGAAACACGATTTCACTCAATGGCACATGGTTTATTTCAAAGGCGTTTATGACGGCAGATGTAAGATTACCTGCATCACTATCCGACAGCTGCGGTATTTCTATTGCTATTTTTGTATCGGATGTATTTTTCGGTGAACCTAATAATTCACCTATTTTACTAATTGTAGCATCATCAAGTGTGTCTTGTGAATCGGGCATATAGAGAAATATCATTTCTCCCTCATCTAAATCAAAAGAAATAGGACCCGTTAAAGACGGAGTAACTGTTTCCGGTTCATCTTTGTCATCTTCTTCATTGGCAGGTAAAAATTGCATTAAATCCGGAGTGTTTTTCGGCGCTTCAGCTGAACCGTGCGGTGTGCCGGTTGCAGACGTGCCTCTTGACGATGCCCGGACTATGAATACCACTGAAGGCAGGATTACAAACAAAACGATTAGCATGGCAACCAGAAGCTTGCCTCGTTCAGTTAAGACATAACCTCGCATTTAAATGACCTCTTTAAGATTTTGATATGGTTTCTTTTCGGATTATTTGCCTGCACACCCGATTCCGTGAATTCCTTACGTGTCAACAGGCCTTGATGCGGCTGCATTTTTTAGTTTTGTTCTTCGAAAATGTATATACCACAGCGCTGCAAACAATATTAATGCTCCTGTATACATTATAATCCACCAAAGATTATTAATAAGCCAGGACCCAAATTCGCTCACCATACTTGTCGGTTTTGTGGAACCTGCGGTATCGGGCAGACCCCCTTGATTATTTCTGCCTCCCGGTTGCGGACCGGAACCGCTTTCTGAACCGATAACCGGACTTGCCGGTGTTTCATTTTGCTCGGATGGAGGTTCAGGCGGGGGTTCCTGTTGATCATTTGATAGTAAGATAACAGGCTCTGTATCAGATAACGATGTCTGCTCACTCCAGTTAACTGTAATAATTACATCATTTGCCGGCATCATAAAACTTGTTGTTCTGTTTTCTGCATTGTCTATTACAACTCCGTTTGAATCAGAACTCCAATTAATAAACGAATATCCTCTGCAGGTACCTGCAACCAATGATACTGATGTTCCGGGTTCAAACATCCTGACAGAATCGGATTGACCAACCGGAAGAACAGTGCCGTTTTGCGAGTTAAGAATTGTTACCCTGTACGCTGTGGTTTCGGTTGCGGTTTGAAGTGTACCATCTTCCTGCGAAACAAATAAGCTGCCGCTTACTGCGCTTGTGATTGTATTTCCGATTACTATACTTCCGGAGCGGGTTGTTTCCGTATTAGGCAGAACCGATAATGTAACTGTCACTATGGCAGTGCCAGAATCAATAAACTCTGCAGATAAACCGCTCGGCAAAACCCACGCAGGAAATTCAAGAATACTAAATATATTTATATCCAAAACCGCCTGCTCAGTCAAGTACTGACCGGCAACATTAAATACAGCCTGCCCCGCAACACCATCACTCGAAACATTGCTAAACAAAGCAACCGTTTCCGAGGTGGGAGTTATTGAAACCACTTGCGGCGGCGCAAAGGGGGTGGCAGAGTTTTCGGCATGAGTACCCTCACCGACATCGTTTTCAGCATGTACTCTGAACATATATTCATTTCCATTTGTCAGGTTCAATACGGTATATGTTGTCGGTGGTGATGCATTATACGGGGCAAATAACCCCATGTTGAAAGCAGTAAACAAATTGATATTCTGCATCATGGGTTGGATAATTTCATCCCAAGTATCTCCGCCATCTTCTGACATTAATAAATTATACTTGATAACGGCACTGCCACCATCAAAATCCGGTTCACTCCACGAGAGGAAAACCTGTGCAATTCCGGGTGTAGCAGTAAAATTTAACGGAGCATTTGGTTCAATTGGGTCGATAATTAAAAACGCACTTAACGAACCTGTAAAATCTCCTGTACCGATAATCTCAACCGTGATAATTTTCCCGAGGTCATTTTGTGTGACTGTATAGGTTGATGCGGTTGCTCCTCCGATAATCATTCCGTCACGCAGCCATTGAATGGTGTATTCGGCGCTTACCGGGTCAAGTGCAACAGTGTTTAATGCTAATAACTGCTCAACCTCAGGGATACCTGTTATAGAAATTGAACCATTGAGTGGAATCTTTCCAATTTCTACAGAACTGCTGATAATATTTCCAGTATAATTTGTAGTTCCGATCACAACAACAGTTATAAGCGACCCTGAGTTTATACCATCATTAAAATCAACTTCGTATATTTTACTTTGTGCTCCGAGAATTAAATTACCGTCTGCATACCATTGATATCCGAGAGATACAGCATCACCACTTGTACCGCCACCACCGGGAATGCCAATAATATTCGAAATATCTGCTTCTAACTCTGTTCCGTCAGTTATGCTTCCGCCAACACCGATAGCCCCCCCGCTAATTACAATTACAACTGTTCCGGTAATCTGCCGTTCTAAAATCCATTCATCATTAAATACCGGAGCCTCGGTCGGAGCAATATAATTGCTTGCTGATGTACCATCTATTGCCCAAGGCGTTGTTATGACATTTCTTAAACCTGCATTACTGTTTGAAAAATTCACTGTAGCTGGCACAACAGTTACAGTATCACCTGATATAATGCCTGTAGCAGATGGTGTAGTACTAAGTGTCGGCATAGAGAGAACAGTTGCTGTTGTAGTACTATCAAACTCCTTACTATTTACGGTTGCCGGGTTTGATATATTGCTGCCTCTATTCCATGTGAGTTGCCTTGCGTTAATTAATGCAGCAGAAAATACCGGTTGTGCTGTTGGAGCGGAATAATTGGAATTACCGCTGATACTCCACCCGTTTGCAATGATGGGTATAGCTATAGCTGACGCATTAACACTATTAAACACAACAGAACCTGAAGTAACAGAAACCGTATCACCGAAAAGCAAACCATCTAATGACGGCACAGTTGCAACAGTTGCAGTATTGGTGCGGTCATATGTTTTATTATTTACGGCACCATCGGCATTCCAAGTAAGAATTATAGGGGTTATATTTGCAACTGCAAAGACAGGTTCGTCTACCGGTACATCGTAGTTTACTAAACTGCTGCCTGCTATAGCAGTATTCCATCCACTTGCGATAATCCCTATTCCGTTTGCAGAGTTAATACTATTAAAAGTGACTGTTGCGTTTGAAACTGTTACTGTGTCACCATCAACAACACCGTCTAATGTGGGTGCGCTTAAAACCGTTGCGGCATTACCACCGTCATATGGTTTGTTGTTGACTGTGCCGTCTGCATTCCATGTGAGTTGCTTTGGTGTGATATAGGCATTTTCAAAGAGGGGTTGATTTGTCGGAGCTATGTAGTTCCCTGCACCCGGACCCTCTATACCCCAATTTGTAGCAACTACACCTGTACCGATGGAATTTACATTTTTATCAACAAAATTAACACTGCCGACGTTAACACTCACATTTGAACAAACCACACCGCTTAGAGTCGGTTCTAGCAGTAGGTCTTGCACATCTGCAATTGTATTACCATCATAAGTTTTATTATTAGTTTGCGCTTTAGTCGTATCACTGCCGACAGCCCACTCGAGCTGCTTAGGTGTAATCTTTACATCAACGTCACCAAAGAAAGGATTATACCCCGTACCCGGACGTTCTATTTTGAAAAATACTTTTGTATCAATAACGTCACGAAATTGCGGGTTAACCCCGACTGCAGACCATGAGTTACCACTCAGACCACCTTCAACTGTACTGTAATAAATATTTCCGCCACCAGGTACTGTTACAGATATCTGATGATAGTTCCCGTCAAACTCTTTGTCGACGATTCCCGTTGCGGATACACCGTCAATTGGTATACCATCAATCGTAAATGTACCGGTAAAGAGATTTGATACAGCATTGTAATTATTATTTTCTACAATATCCACAGTAACAACAACCGTTCCTGGGAAAATAGGAGGTACAGTTGTTCTTGCAGCACCATTGTGGCTGTAATATATAACGATATCGCTTTGAATCAACCCTATAATATTTGGAGAAGAAGGTATAGCATCAGCTGCTTGAGAAACACCATCCTCCCAAGGAACAACATGGGTTGGACCTCCTGGCAAAGTGACAACTATATCAGCAGGTACAGGCGTAGCTTTATTAACAGTTACCGATGCAGGATGATTGTCTACCCTTTCGAAATTACCGGCATCATCAGGAATGAAATTAAAATAATATGTATGAGGCGAATCAATGACATTATCGACAAAATCAGCACTGTTAATCCATTCAAATGTGCCGCTTACAACCACACCGTTGTTAAATGTAGCCGAAACTCCGGTAAAAAGCACTTGTGAAAGAGTTTGCCCGAAGATTGCTGTTAAGTTCACAGGTGACGGCAAAATCGGCACAGCTTTAGTGACATCAACCTCTGCCTCATACGGAACTGAAGCAAAATTATCGGAATCACTTGGCTTAAAGATCATGCTATGTTTTCTTGTTCCGGCATTTCCAACAGCATTACTTGGGGCATCCCACTCAAAGATACCCGGTACACGCACTGTCACGCCACCTTTTGTAAAATCAGCATAACCGACACCATCATCTAACGATAATGGAGGTTCTTCAACACCTGAATAGTACTCAAGAATAACACTGCCAAGCAAATCCCCATACGTTGCACTCAGCCCTTCAGGCCACATCACATCCGGCTTATCCAATGCAGTTATATTAAGGATTAATGTTAAATTTGTTGTAATACCGTCACGTGTAATAGGCACAGTGACAGTTTCATTTATATCATCATCGGGAGGGACGGGACGTGTAGCTGTAACCCTTATTGTATTTTCAGGGTCAACAGCATCCCCGGGGTTAACTGTAAAGTTAAGGTATGGGTTGACATTGGAAGGTAGATCTAACTTATTAACTGCATCAATTACCCATGAACCGGGTGCTGTTATTGTTTTAATAAGGTCATCGGGACTGGCTATTTCAATCGGAGTTGTACTAAACCAAATCGGACCGACCTGAGATACATTTAGCGGTGTAATGCCATCGGCAGAACTCAAAAGAGCAGGCGCTGCTGTAATTCTGACATTTGCATTTCGGCCATCCCGATTAAAACCTGAATCAGCAGATGTTCTGTTTGGACCTATTATTAAGGGTATTGTAACTGTTGCAGTTGTTGCACTATTAACAACTACGCTTACTGCATCAGGTGTGAGCCATGTTGGAATTGCAAAGCTGCCACTTGTATCAAGAGATATTGAAGCAATTACTTCTTGCTCATTTCCGATAAAATTTTCACCGGTAACAATAAATGTTGCATCAACCACTTCGACAGGATAACCTGGTGCTGCTGTCGGAGTGTTGGTTGAGCCATGTATGCGCCAGTCTGTAAACGTTGTAATTGTAGTGCCGCTTGGTGCTATTGTGTCGATTTTTGGTGGAGGTGTGAGAGTTACATTTAATGAAAATGTACCGCTGTTTAAACTGTCTGTACCTTTAGATATTGTTACTGTCAGGTTTTCAATTATTGAAGCTGAACCTATTTCAGGGCGGACGCCGGTAAATGTAATTTCATGAGCAGTACCGGTCGAACTAATATTATAAGATATTCCTCCATTCGGAAATGAAGGCAGGGGTGGTAAAGGAGTAATATTCCATGAACCCGGTGCGTTGGTGTTTACTGTGATTTTTCCAATAGGTTTGTTATTGTCAATACGCATGGTATCAAGTGTATCGGGATTGCTATCATCGGGAGGAGTTCCGAGTGGCTGGACGACTATGTTAAAAAACGGCAAGTCTATATCGATATAAAAAGATTCTTCAATTCCGGCAAGAGTGACATCAATTTTATAAGGTGCATTCGGGGGAACTGTTGCAACATTTACGGTATTATCAAGATAAGAAAGACCTGTTGTGCCGTCATTTGCAGAATTCACATTGACCCCGCCTGTTATCGAGGCTACTGACAACCCTGTCGGCAAGGATGCTGCAGAGACTGCACTTGGTGTGCCTGCTGCACCTGTTGGGGTGATATTGCCATTTACAGAACCCCATAACTGAACATCAATAGGAAGTGTTCCAAGTGTTTTAATTGTGACTGTCGGATTAGTGATACTTTCATCATTTAACAGTTCAGAATCATTGTATAATCTTATAGAAACAGTTTCAAACCGGATACGAACATCTGTATCACTTAAAGGTGTTGGCAAGGTAAGAATGTCACCTGTTGTTGATAAGGCACCTGCATTTGATGAAGAAATCCATGCAGGATTGGCAGGAGCGGCAATCCCGTCAATAGTTACAGTCCATGATGCAACACGGTTAATCTTGCTCTCGGATGCAGGAACAGCAGTAAATACCATCACCGATGTATCTTCGACAACTCCGCCGGATGTAAATGAAACACCATTGCGCTCTGCGGTTAAAGCTCCACCCTCACCGGAATCATAAGAACCTTCAACGCCGAATGTTACAGTTTTCCCTTCTGAGAAATCGACTTGAACATCAGTGTTTGCTTTTAATCCGGCAGCGGGAAATGTAGTGCTGCTGCCTGTGCTTGGAAATATATTGGAATCACCGCTTTGACCCTCACCAATAGAAGATGTCCAAACATATGAAAACACAGACATTCCTGACGGGTCTGTTGCAGTGAATGTAAATGTCGAACCTTCTCGATGAAAATCACCGTTATTAACTGTACCCGGTGCCGGAGCACCATCACGCACAGCAGTTATTCCCCCGCCTTTTGTTGCGTTAAAGTCTAAAGTATAACCGGGGATTAGGTCAAGCATTACGTTTATATCACTTGTTGGTGTAAAGTCAAATTTCCCCGCATTGCTATCTTCATGATATTGTGTTCTCTGCTCTGAACCGTTTACAAACCAAACATATTCATAAACCTTTAAGCCTGTTGGTGACGGGGTGGTAAGTTCAACTTCAAAATCTATCTTTGTTCCGGAACGCACCATACTGCCCGATGTAATCGGAACCCTACCCGGACCATAAGCTTTTATAACTCCTTCACCGGCTTGAGGAACACTAAACTCAACCTCATACCCGAGAACCACATTTAATGATACATTTATATTATTTTGAACATTATCAAGTGTAATAGAACTTGCTTTACTCTCAGGAGAGGGAGGTATAAAAGCAGGATGTCCTGTAAC
>WQXS01000042.1 GCA_009784725.1 Oscillospiraceae bacterium | reverse complement strand
TCTTATCGGACGCACAATCATAGCAGAGTTAAACGGCAAAGATATCGAAGGCACAGTAACACGCGTCTTTGTGGATAAAGGTCAGTTAATCGCACAAATCGACGACGGAACAAAAGAACCCAAGTTCGTTCCGGTCAATGCCATCGTTGATATTAGGGAGGTAGGGACAAAGGCACTTGCACCAAAACCCGATAAACCGCCCGAAGCAAAGAATTTTAAGCCCGACGGCGAAGGAGGATTCATCGAAGTGTGCGAAAAGAACGAAACAGAGCTTGGACTTTGGACATGGAATGAAGACGAATGGAAATGGATCTACACCAGCTTTGAGAAAGCTGAAGAACCCAAAAACGAAGAACCCGGTACAGGCGAAGAACCCGGCGATGAACTAGGCGAAGAACAAGCAGCATAGATAGCGATGAAATCATCGCATAGCGGCTAAATTGCCGCATTGGAAAAGCACAGGGCTTTTAGGAACAGCGTAGCATGGATGCAAAGTCTCATGAATGAGACTTAGGAAAAACATAATTGTTTTTCCAACTCTCGACAAAACTCTAAAAGAAAGACAACAAATTAGGAGGAACAAGCATTATGATGCGCTCACTTTATTCCGGAATATCCGGACTCAGAAATCACCAAACAAGAATGGACGTTATCGGTAACAACATCGCTAACGTAAACACAGCAGGTTATAAAACGGCACGTACAACCTTCCAGGATATTTTCAGCCAAAACGTATCTGCTGGTATGGGTAACCAGGGTCAGGTCGGCGGAACAAACCCGATGCAAATCGGCCTCGGTATCAGACTTTCAACAGTTGATGTTCTGCACACAAGATCTGCGTTCCAGCGTACCGACAGAGAGACCGACATGATGATCAACGGTGACGGATTCTTTATCGTAGCTGCACCGGACGGCGGATACTTCTACACCAGAGCAGGTAACTTTGATATCGATAACGAAGGTTATCTCGTAAACAGCATGGGTTACTATGTAATGGGTGTAACCAACGAACTGAAAATGGGTGTAATTGATGTCGGCTCGGCACCTGAGATTGATTGGGACGGCACAGGAACAGCACCGCCCGGATACAGAGCACCTGTATTAGGAATTGTTGCAGAACCCGAAGCAAGAAATCCAGACCGCGACGGTTTGGAATTCACACAAGGACTTGACAGAATCAGATTGATTGCATATCCAAGTGCCAATACCGAACCTATTGACCCGGAAGAGCTTTCAATACTCGCAAATCTGCAAATCGACTTGAATGAAGCAAGAAAAGCACTTGCTGAAGCAAGACTGACCGGTGTTGGTGCAGATATTGCAGCTGCACTGCAAGATTTTCAAGACGCAGTAATAGCTCTTGATCAATGGATAGAAGATAACGGTTACGCAAATGATACAGATAATCCGCGTCCTCTTACAGGATTTGCAGTAGGTAAAGACGGCTCGATATCGGTCATGATTGATAACAGAAAAGTTGTCATCGCTGAAGTACAGCTTGCAATGTTTTCAAATCCCTCGGGTCTTGAAAAAGGAGGCAACAGCCTTTACCGTGAAACAGCATCATCGGGAGAAGCAGTTATCTCAAGACCGATTGTTGAAAACGGAGCGGGCAGCGTAGACGGCGGCGGACTTGAAATGTCAAATGTTGACCTGTCAAATGAGTTTACCGACATGATTGTCACACAGAGAGGATTCCAGGCAAACTCCAGAATCATAACCGTATCGGATACGATGCTTGAGGAACTGGTAAATCTTAAGAGATAATAGATAAATAGGGCACAGGGGATAGGGCATAGAGGATAGCAAAAACTCTAAGCCCTAATCCCTAAGAATAAAGCCCTGACGGCGACGAAAGGAGCCTGCAATGATTATCGTAACCAGACTTAACAAGGCTTCGCAGTTCTATGTTAACGAAGACATGATTGAATTCATTGAAGAAACACCGGACACGATAGTTACTCTTAATACGGGAAAAAAGATAACCGTAAGCGAATCCGGAATCGAACTCGTTGAAAAAATCCGCGAGGAAAAGATACGGATAAGAAAAGCAACAACGTTTTAGGAAATATGTCAGGATGACAAAAATACACTATATAGTATTAAACCAATGAAAAACCACAATAAGTATTGACATTTCCGTATTTTTCATGTTTAATGGAGTGATGGTATAAAGTGTCTTGAGAGCAAGCCACAGTAAAAGAAACAAGTTATTTTACAGCTTATATTATGACCGTTAAACAGAAAAGCAAAGGAGTGAGTGCAGTTTGTCTGAAATATTATCACAATCCGAGATTGACGAACTATTAAGTGCGCTCATGACCGGAGACTCGGATTCGGCAGCGGAGGCATCGGACGGCGAGCCGGCGATGAAAGTCAAGGAATATGACTTTAGAACCGCAAACCGTTTTCCAAAAGAGCAAATGCGTACATTCCACGTTGTTTTTGAAACGTACAGCCAGCTCTTATCCAACAGTTTATCGAGTATTCTGCGTGTTTCATGCGAATGTGAGATTCTGTCAATTGAAGAATGCTCCTACAGTGAGTTTAACAACTCGCTTCCTGCACCGGTAGTACTTGCAGTTATGGCAGCCGAACCAATGCACGGCTCGCTACTCATACAAATGTCACCGGAATTTGCATACATGCTTATCAGCCGTTTGTTCGGCGGAGATAAAACAGGTGAAAATGCAAAGCAGTTTACCGAAATAGAGCTTGCACTCGTAGAACGTGTTCTGCGTCAGCAATGTAACGTATTCGATGAAGCATGGGAAAAAGTTATAGACATTTCAATGCAGATAGACAGGATTGAAACAAGCCCGCAGTTTGCGCAAATAACAGCTCCGAATGAACCGGTTGCAGTTATTATCATAAATATAACAATGGGCGAAGAATCGGGACTCATGAGTATTTGCATACCTCAGACGGCAGTCGAGCCGGTTGCACAGCAGCTCAATACCAGAATGTGGTTTTCAAGCGGCATAAGAGATGACGGCAGAGGTGAGGAAAGACTCGCAGCAATTACAGGAATGCTGATGCATTCACCGATACCGCTCACGGCATATTTTGAATCAACCCCGGCAACAGTATCAGATATAGTAAACCTTCAAGTCGGCGATGTAATTAAACTGGACCACCCGGTGGATATACCTCTTACAATTAAGGTACATCATATACCAAAGTTCAAAGCAAACATCGGAACTCTCGGACATAGGTATGCAATGGAGGTCGTCGACGTTTTAACAGAGGAGGAGGCACAAAATGAATCTCTCACAAGAGGAAATTGAAGCCATGATGGCGGGAAACTCAGACGCAGGAGATGCGCCTACAGCAACCGCAGAGCCCGAAGCAGATTCAGGCGGTGATATAATGTCACCCGAAGCGATAGCTGCAATGCTTGATGACGCTGCAGGCGGAGTTGACCCGGAGCCGGTTGCGGCAGCATCTGATGATTCAGGCGGGGATATAATGTCACCCGAAGCGGTAGCTGCAATGCTTGACGACGCTGCAGGCGGAGTTGACCCGGAGCCGGTTGCGGCAGCCGATGATTCCGACGTCAACGCCTCCGATGGAGGCGGGGATATGATGTCGGCCGAGGATATTGCATCATTGCTGGAAGGTGCAGACAGCAGCGCTGCCGATACGGCGACAGAAGGTGTTGCTGCGGATCCGCTTCACAACATACCCGCGCTTGAAGGCATGCTGTCACCCGAAGAGGTTGATATTCTCGGAGAAATCGGCAATATCAGCATGGGTGCAGTTGCAACAACAATGTATACACTTCTTGACAGAAGAGTTGATATTACAACTCCGAGAGTCCGGGTATTTAATGCAAAGGATGTTCTGTCTGTTTACAAGGTTCCGTTTGTAGTTGCTACAATAGAGTATACAAAGGGTATCACGGGAACAAACTTACTTGTTTTAAAAATTGAAGACGCTGCACTTATAACAGATTTATTAATGGGCGGCGACGGTACACTTGAAGAACCGATCGAGCTCAATGAAATGCATCTTAGTGCAATGAGCGAGATAATGAACCAGATGATGGGTGCATCATCAACATCTCTTGCAAAGCTGCTTGGTACTGCAATTGACATTGCACCGCCAAAAAGTTCAACGGTTGAAGCAGGTTTTGACGTAACAACTCTTCTCGGTGAGATGGAAATGGTTACAAAAATAAGCTTTGACATGGAAATCGAAGGGCTTTTAAAAAGTGAACTTATACAGCTTGTTCCTTATGATGTAAGTAAACAGTTCGCAAAGCAATTTATGGATGCAGGTGTTGGAGAACCACCGGCAGCAGCAGCTGCACCTCCGCCACCGGCAGCGGCTGCACCACCACCGCCTCCACCGGCAGCGGCGGCAGCACCGCCACCCCCGCCCCCTGCGGCAGCAGCTCCACCGCCACCACCTCCGGAAGCGGCGGCAGCACCACCGCCTGCGGCACACCCGTACCCGCCGACAGACCCGTATGCAGCTGCTCCATATCCGCCGCAGCCGTACCCGCCACAGGCGTATCCGCCTCAACCATATCCGCCGCAGCAATATCCGCAGCAATACCCGATGGGCGGACAAGGAAGAGTCGTGGATGTTCATCCGATGCAGTTCCAGGCATTCGACGCCGCCGGGCCTGCAGGCGAACCAAAGAGCATAGACCTTGTTTACAACATTCCGCTTCAGGTAAGTGTTGAGCTCGGAAGAGCAAAAAAAGAAATCAGCGAAATCCTCGAGTTTAATCTTGGAACAATTATTGTTCTTGATAAGATTGCGGGAGACCCTGTAGAAATAGTTGTAAACGGTAAAATGATAGCAAGAGGCGAGGTTGTTGTAATCGACGACAACTACGGTGTAAGAATAACCGATATTATTAACAGCTAGACAATATGAAAATTTACAATAATCCGCTATTGCATTAATAGCGGATTATCTGTATAATATATAAATCTAACAGGCGAATCATATGTAAAGGGCGTGAGAACGGTGGGAATAGTCGACACTAATATCCTTCTTGAAACAGGTACTAATGAGCTTGAAATACTTGAGTTTGTTATTTCGGGCAACAGTTACGGTATCAACGTTGCAAAAATTAACGAGCTTATGCAGGCACAAGAGGTCCAGGAGATGCCGCTTGCGCACCCCTGTGTTGAGGGTATCTTTCAACCGAGAAATGAAGTTTATACAATAGTTGATCTTGCAAGATATCTTAATCTCGGTGTTTCCGATGACCCGAGCAAGGACATTTTCATTATCACAAACTTTAACCAAATGAATATAGCCTTCCACGTTCATGCCGTTGAAGGTATTTTCCGTATTTCATGGAATGATATTGAAAAACCCGATTCGATTATCTACGGTGGAGACGAGGGTGTTGTTACGGGTATTGCAAAAGTTAATGACAGGATTATTTCGATTCTTGACTTTGAAAAGATTACATTCGACATCAGCCCGGAAACAGGTATTGACCTTTCAACCGTTGCAGCTTATTCGGGAATGGACAGAGAGAATATTCCGATTGTTGTTGCCGAAGACTCTGCACTTCTCAGAAAAATGCTTACAGAAGCACTTCATACATCCGGTTACAGCAATCTTACCATATTAAATAATGGTGAGGAAGCATGGGATCATCTGAATAAAATAAAAGAATCCGGCATAACCGATGTTTCGGCAAGAGTAAGCTGCCTTATTACAGATATCGAAATGCCCCGTATGGACGGGCACAGATTAACAAAGCTTGTTAAGTCCGATGCCACATTTATGGATATTCCGGTTATTATTTTCTCTTCTCTCATCGATGAAAATATGCAGAAAAAAGGCGTTGAAGTTGGAGCAGATGCTCAGCTTTCAAAACCCGAAATCGCAAACCTCGTCGGTCTCGTCGATGTCCTCGTCAACCGTAAAAGAGAGACCGCAATGAGCCATTAAGCTGAAACAGGGTGAAACAGGGGACAGGTACTGTGCTTCAATAGAAAATTTAACCAGGGTGGTCAACATGACAACCCTGGTTTATTTATTGAAGCACAGTACCTGTCCCCTGTTTCACTGCTAGTCGCCGTGGTCTTCTTCGACTTTCATGAATGCCTCTGCTACGTCGGGGATTAGGTCTACTATGTCGGGGTCGAACTGTGTGCCTTTTCCTTCGGTGATGATGTTCATTGCGATATCGTGTGAAAATGCGTCCTTGTAGCATCTCGGGCTGACAAGTGCATCGTAAACATCAACAACAGATATGATTCTTGCCGAAAGCGGTATTTCCTCACCGCTCAGACCGGTAGGATAACCGTTGCCGTCCCAACGTTCGTGGTGATAGTGGCATATGTCCTTTGCGTATTTTAAATAGTTATCGTTATCGGGCAGATTTTCCGCAATGCTGTCGATTATATGGCTGCCGACCGATGTATGGGTTTTTATCATGTTAAACTCATCGTTTGTCAGTTTGCCGGGCTTTAGGAGGATTCCGTCGGGGATTCCTATTTTTCCGATATCATGAAGTGCCGATGCTTTAATTAATGAAGATAAATTTAATTCATCAAGAGCGGGTTTGAATTTATCGTGTTTAAGCATTCTGTTAATAAGTATTTCTGTAAGAAGAGTGGTTCTGCGGATATGAGTGCCGGATTCGAGGTTTCTATATTCTATGATTGTAGCGAGTACTTCAAGTGTAGACTCGTATGTTTTTGTGACTTCTTCGGTTTTTTTGGAAACAAGCTGTTCAAGATTGTGGCTGTAGCGGACGAGATTTATATGGTTGTCAACACGTGCTCTTACAACGTCAAAATTAAACGGTTTTGTTATGTAATCGGCGGCTCCGGCCTTTAAGCCTCTGGATTCTGTTTCTTCCGAATCTGTTGCGGTAATGAATAAAACCGGGATATTTTTTGTTGCGTTATTTTTCTTGATTACTTCAAGAACTTCAAAGCCATCCATTCCGGGCATCATAACGTCAAGCAAAATTGCTGTAGGAAGTACTTCGGCGGGTGTTTCATCGACGGGAAATAATGTCCGAAGTGCTTCGTGACCGTTTGCTGCTTCTACGATACTATAATCGTCTTGCAGGATTTCACGCAGAATGGTACGGTTTATTTCAACGTCGTCTACAATAAGGATGATGTCATTAGTCTTGCCCATAGAGTTTACAATCCTTTCATTTTGCTGATGAGTTTACGATATTTTTTCTATTTGCTGTGATGTTTCGTCATATGTGTGCTTAAGTTCCTTAAATGCGTCGCCATGGTCGAGTCCGTTTTTTAGTTTGTCTTCGAGTTCTTTGGAAACGGAGCTTAGTTTTATAAGAGACAGGTTTGCAGCTACGCCTTTGAGAGTGTGAATGAGGCGGGATGCTTCATCCAGTGCTCCGACGCTGAGGGCTTCTTCAAGGGGGTCGATATGGTCGCCGCCCGTAAACTGGTTTAGAAGCCTTTTATATAAATCCATGCTGCCACCGATACGTTTTAGCGCATCAGGAACATCTATATATTCGCTATTTACATCCAAAATGTTCACCTCTTTAGTATTTATGCTCACAGTTCAATAGATTATAACACTTTATAGAATCGAAATGCAACACTTTATACAAATAAGTGGGCATATTTAGGCTTTTTATTGTCACTGCAAAGAATGTCCGTTTTATTCCAGGACATTATTCATGTTGTACATACCCGGCGGTTTGCCTATCATAAATCTTGCTGCTTTAAGAGCGCCGGTTGCAAAAACGTCCCGGGACGCTGCTTTATGACGAAGCTCAATAACTTCATCAAGACCTGCAAAAATTACATCATGCTCACCAACGATTGTTCCGCCGCGTACAGAGGATATTCCTATTTCGTTTTTTTCTCTTGGTGCATTTTTGCTTTGTCTTTCATATACATAGGCGGGTTTTCCGGCTTTGGCTTCGGCAGCAGTTTTGGCTTCGGCGGTAGTCTTTGCTCCGGTGGCAGTTTTGGCTTCGGCGGCGGCATCTGCCAGCATCAGTGCGGTTCCGCTTGGTGCGTCTTTTTTGCGTCTGTGATGCTTTTCGATGATTTCAACGTCAAAATCCTCGCCGAGAACCGGGCAGGCACGTTTGATAAGGTCAATAAGCAGGTTTATTCCAAGTGACATGTTTCCGCTTCGAAATACAGGTGTGTGTGCTGACGCTTTATCGATTTCATTTAGTTGTTCTTCCGAATAGCCTGTTGCACAAAGGATTACAGGTATTTTTTGACTTATACTGAGCTCAAGGAGTCCGGTGAGAGCGGTAGGGCTTGAAAAATCAATAATCACACCGGCACTGTTTTTTATCTCACAGGGAATGTCATTCGGGTTTGTATAGACAGGGTAATTGTTTTGCTTTGCTGCGTCTATGTCGATACCGGCCGTGATAGTTATATCGTTTTGTTTATCGGTAAGTTCGGTTATAACCCTACCCATATAGCCGTTACAACCTGAAAGAATAACATTAATCATTGTATAAGTCCTATATCAAGCATTGCTTTTTTGAGTTTTTCGTGGTTTTCGGGTGCGAGGTCGCAAAGCGGCATTCTTGGTTCACCCACGTCCTTGCCCATGAGGTTGAGTGCTGCTTTTACCGGCATCGGGCTTGTTTCAATAAAGAGGTGCTTAATCAGGTTGAAGTATTTTAACTGCAGTGCTGCTCCGGCTTTAAAATCACCGTCAAGGCAGGATTTGGTCATTTTAGCCACAATATCGGGGACAATGTTTGCAAGAACGGAGATTACACCTTTTGCTCCGAGCGACATCATCGGCACAACGTCCTCGTCGTTACCGCTCCAAAAATAGAAATTATCTCCGCAGGTAGCTATTGTTGTTGCAATAAGAGAGAAATCGCTTGAAGCTTCTTTTGCTCCCAGAATGTTCGGGTGTTTTGAGAGTTCAATATATGTTTCGGCAGTGAATGTCATTCCCGTGCGGGGTGGTACATTGTAGACGATTATCGGGATTTGTACTCTGTCTGCGAGAAATGTGAAGTGTTTTACCAGTCCTCTTTGCGAGGTTTTATTGTAGTACGGGGATACCATCATGAGTGCGTCTGCTCCTGATTTTTCGGCAGCTTGTGAAAGAAACAGGGCGGATTGCGTATCGTTGCTTCCTGTTCCTGCTATGACTTTTGCACGGCTGTTGACATGCTTTACGCAAAAATCGATGGTTGCCGTGGACTCCTCAAGCGTCATGGTTGAGCATTCGCCTGTTGTTCCGTTAATGGTGATGGCTGCAGTTCCCGCAGCGATTTGGAAATCAATAAGCTCACCAAGTTTTTTATAGTCAACCTTACCGTCCCGAAACGGCGTTACAATAGCTGTTGATGATCCGGTAAATACTGGTGTTTTCATTTTAATTTTCCTTTCATTTCTATTGTGGTGTGTCTTGGAGGCGGTATATATATTTATTTTTCGCTCGGAGAAACGTCCTGTTTATACTCGCGCGTTCCGGCGTCCGTGCCTGCACTTGTCATAAATATATATACCGCTTCCAAGACACACAGATTAAAACTATATATAACCTTCATTACATAATAGTTCTGCGGTGAGGACTGCTCCGCCTGCTGCGCCGCGAAGGGTGTTGTGGCTTAGGCAGATGAATTTGTAGTCGTATTGGGTGTCGGGGCGCAGGCGGCCCATGCTTATTGCCATGCCGTTTTCGAGATTGCAGTCGATTTTAGTCTGCGGACGGTCGGTTTCTTCGAAATAGTGTAAAAACTGTTTTGGTGCCGAGGGGAGATTGTGAGTTTGCGGATATCCTTTGTATTCACGCCAGAGTTGTTTTATTTCGTCGATAGACGGTTTGTTTTCAAAGCTCATGAATACTGCGCCCATGTGACCGTCAAGGGCTGCGACTCTAATGCATTGAGTTGTTATTAGCGGAGTTGTCGCCGGGATTATTTCGTTTCCGGTAATTTTACCCCAGATTTTATATGGTTCTGTTTCGGATTTTTCTTCCTCGCCGCCGATGTACGGGATTACGTTTTCTATCATTTCAGGCCATGTATTAAAGTTTTTACCGGCTCCTGATATTGCCTGGTATGTACAGACAAGAGCCTTGGTCAGAGAAAACTTTTCTCTGAGCGGGTGAAAGGGAGGTACATAGCTTTGGATTGAGCAGTTTGATTTTACTGTGATGAATCCTTTGCTTGTGCCTAACCGCTTTCGTTGGTGCGGGATTATTTCAGCATGCTCCGGATTTAATTCCGGGACAATCATCGGAACGTCGGGAGTCCAGCGGTGTGCGCTGTTGTTTGATACAACCGGGCATTCTGCTTTTGCATATGCCTCCTCAAGTGCTTTAATTTCTTCTTTTTTCATATCAACGGCAGAAAATACAAAGTCTGTACTTTCCGATATTTGCTTTATATCGTTTTCTGCAGAGAGGATTGTTTTATTTTTAGCGCAATCCGGTATAGGGTCAGTCATCATCCAGCGGCCCTCGGTTGCTTCTTCATAAGTTTTGCCTGCCGAACGGCTGCTTGCAGCGACTGTTTCCAATTCAAACCATGGGTGAGCATCAATCAGCGTTACAAAACGCTGCCCTACCATTCCTGTTGCACCTATTATTCCAACCTTGTATTTTTTCATGACCGTTATATGTAAAACTCCTTGAAAAATCGTGGGTTTTAGTGTACCATGAACATACTTTTTTTTCAAGTGTAAATGAAATGAGTCTTGATACAATGCTTAAGAGTGATTTTTATTTTGAGCTTCCACCGGAGCTTATAGCGCAAACACCGATTGAAAGCCGTGAGTTGTCACGGCTTCTTTGCATGGATAGAAAATCGGGTATACTTGAACACCACAGGTTTTATGAGTTGCCGAAGCTGTTGCAAAAAGGCGATTGCCTGGTTCTGAATGACTCTCGTGTACTGCCTGCCAGACTGCTTGGGGAAACTGAAGCGGGCGGAGCAGTGGAGGTTGTTTTGCTTAAAGAAACGGGTGATTACAACAATGGGTGCGACAAGGGATGCGACAAGGGACCTGTCCCCCTGTCTCAAGGACAGAGTTCTGCTCAATGCATTGCGCTTTGGGAGTGCCTTACTAAGCCGGGGAAGAGAGCAAAGGTTGGAGCGCGTTTTATATTCGGGAACGGCGAGCTGACCGCAACGGTTAACGAGGTTCTTGAAAACGGGAACAGGCTTATTGAGTTCAGATATGATGGGATTTTTCTTGAGGTTTTGGAAAGACTTGGAAAAATGCCGCTGCCGCCTTATATCCATGAGGAGTTAAAGGATGCAGAGCGGTACCAGACGGTTTATTCAAAAGAAATCGGCTCTGCAGCTGCACCTACGGCAGGCTTGCATTTTACCGAGGAGCTGCTGGGTGAAATAAGCTCCAAGGGTGTAGATATTCAATATGTGACCTTGCATGTCGGGCTTGGTACATTCAGACCCGTAAAGACCGATAATATAAAAGACCACAACATGCACTCCGAGTATTTTATTCTTTCGGATGAGACCGCCAATACAATAAGCAAAACAAAAAAGCAAGGCGGACGTGTGATAGCAGTCGGCACGACGTCGTGCAGAGTGTTGGAATCATGCACTGATGAATCAGGGGTTATTACTGCACAATCGGGATATACCGATATTTTTATTTATCCGGGTTATAAGTTTAAATGCATTGATGGTCTTATAACTAACTTCCATTTACCCGAAAGCACACTAATAATGCTGGTATCGGCATTTGCAAGCAAAGAAAATACCCTTCGTGCTTATAATTCTGCAATAAGCGAAGGGTACAGATTTTTTTCCTTTGGCGATGCGATGTTGATAACTTAACAGCAAATCCAACCTTCGTCATTGCGAGCGCACGAAGCAATCCAGTCCTTTAGAAGTATGGTATCTTACAATTATCGGCGATGCAATATTGGTTATTTAAACTGTTTCAAGCTCTCTTTGGTTTCCTGTTAAGCTTATGCCGCTGTTTTTTGTTACAAGGTATGTGTTTTCAACTCCTACTATTCCTATGCCGTCTAAACCTATTTTTGGTTCGATGGCTATTGTCATGTTTTCCTCAAGTGGGGCAGTGAAGTTTTTTGCAATTACAGGCATTTCATCAACATGGAGACCAACACCGTGGCCTATGAAGGGTACTGTTCGTCCTTTTGCACCCATGAAAATGTCCCTGTATTCAGCGTTGACCGAAGCGGTTACTGACTCATAAATGTCAGACGGTTTAACACCGGGTTTAAGCATGGAGGCAGCAAGTCTTTCGAGCTCCAGGCAATGATTTAAAGCGGCTTCAACATGCTCCGGCTGAGGAGCTTTATAGCTTAGAACAATAGTTTTGTCTATATGATATCCATCGATTCCCGGAGCAATATCTACATATATCAGGTCGCCGTTTTTTAAGCAGCGGTTTCTGTTTCCGAGAGCGGGGACTGCAGGGCAGAGTCCGTTTACTCCGGAAGCTCCGTTAAAGGCTGACGGGTATAATGTGCTGTCGCCAAATGCAACATGCCCGAGTACGGAGTCGACATTTCGCATGGAAAAACGGCTGACACCGTGAAAACCGTCTGTTAAAAAGACCTTAAACAGCTCGGCACCAAGCTCAACCTCGGACATACCGGGTTTTAACAGTGTCGGTAACACTTTTTTATAGATACGATCTGTTTCTGAACCGCAGCGGTTCATGATTTCGATTTCGTATGCACTTTTTACTGCTCTTGTATTTAAAATAATACTGTCTAAGGGGAGAACATCATTAAACGGCATATATTTTTTCAGCAAACCGAACCATTCCAAGGTGGTATTAGCAGTGTCGATATATAATGTATCGGGCAAGGACGGGAGAGTCTCAGCGATATCCCGAAAGCTTTTCATAGGACGGATATCGGAAAATTCCGACTCAATAACTGCACGCTCATAACTGCGCCTTACCCAAAGTGTCCTGTCACCATCTTTGCTAATTAATAAAACTCCGTCACAAATAGTCCCGGTGAAATAGTATAGATTCACTCCACCGATAACCATACAAACTTCCCAACCGGCATAAGTATCACCTAAACGCTTTAGAAAACGTTCAATTCTGGAATTTAGTTCACTTTTAGGCACTTTATTCATGAGTTTCTCCACTCTCAGACAGCAGAACCGTCCCCTTGTCTCTCAGACAGCAGAACCGTCCCCTTGTCTCTCAGACAGCAGAACCGTCCCCCTGTCACAGCACAACAGAACCGTCTCCCCTGTGTTCCCCTTGTGTTGTGATGTTATGTTACGTGTTTGTATGATTTTTGCATTGCTTCTGCTACTATTTCGTAGATGTTATTTGAATCCATGTGGTTTATGCCTTGTTCGGTTGCGCCGCCGGGGGTGGCTACTGCTTTGACGGTTTCTCTGAAGTTGCTTGAGCCGCTTGCATTTTTGAAAGTAAGTGCTGCTATATGAGAAGCTGTTTCAGGCGGGAAACCCATTTTTTCACCTGCTTTAGCGAATGCATCTATTAAATATGCTGCAAAACCGAATCCGCAGGAGGCAAATGCCGTGGCTTTTTCAAGATTCCCGGGTTCTGTTTCAAACGCATATCCGAACTTCCCGAAGATAACAGAAACCTTTTCGGGGAGTTTTGTGTATGCAATTACTCCTTCGTTTGTTGCGATTGCAATCGACGGCATAACACGTGCAAGACTAACCTGCCCGATTAAAGAGTAAATCTGCTCAAAGGTTACACCCGCCATCATACTGATTACAAGCTTTTCCTTTAATATACTTTGATCCATATTTTTGGCAAGCTCTTCGAAAACATAACTTTTAACTATAATACAAATAATATCCGTGTTTTTAATCATTTCATTGATTCCGTCAGCACTGTAAATGTTGAAGGATTCTTTTTTTGCGGCAGTTAGGGCAGCTTCCGAGCTATCATAAACAGAAATATCACATGCCGGGATTTCACCCGTGCAGATTAGAGCAGATGCAAATGCTTTTCCGAGATTGCCGTAACCTATTATTCCAAACTTCATTTTGGTGTGCCTCCAGCCTTATAATACACTCATAACTTACCCTATAAGAATACCCACAGCTTGCGCCGTGGGTATTACATAGCGTTTATTAATTACTTTACGGCGCGCTCTACTTTGCCGCTTCGAAGACAGCGTGTGCATACGTGGACACGCTTTGGTGAGCCGTCAACAATTGCCGCAACACGTTTTACATTTGGTTTCCATGTGCGGTTGCTGCGTCTGTGCGAGTGACTGACTCTGATTCCGAATGATACCCCTTTATCACAATATGAACACTTTGCCATAATAAATTCCTCCAAGTTAAATTGCCGATATGGACAACGGCGTTTATAATAACAAAAAAACAAATAAATTGCAAGCAAAAAATACAAATACTATGAAATACTTGCAAATATATGACGTTTTGTATAAACTTATATTGGGAATGTTGCTAAATTGCGGACAATACAGGCGTTGGGAGTGATTAAAATGGAGCAGATATACAGCTATAAATTATCCAAGCTGACCGAGGATTTAAGGGCTGAGATTGTGTACAGGTCTTCGGATTTTGATGAGGTTCTTATATATTCGGGCGATGTTCACCGTCCGGGGTTGCAGCTTGCGGATTTTTATGAGCATTTTGAACCGACGCGTATTCAGCTCATAGGGCAGATGGAATCTGCGTATATGGAAGGGTTGCCGAGAGATGAGCGGCTTCGTAAGTGGGAGACGCTTATGAAGCATAAGGTTCCTGCACTCATTATGTGCCATGGTTCCGATATAACCGGTGCTCTTCTTGAATCTGCTGAAAAACACGATGTAACTGTATTAAACTCATCGGCTCATACAACAGAAACAATGTCGAAGGTAATCAGGCTTGTAAGACGTGAAATTGCGCCTCGTGTTACCCGCCACGGTGTGCTCGTTGAGGTTTACGGTGTCGGGCTTCTTTTGGTCGGTGAGAGCGGGGTCGGAAAAAGCGAAACTGCAATTGAACTTTTAAAACGGGGGCACAGGCTTATTGCAGATGATGCCGTGGAAATAAAAGCTATTGACGTAAATGTTATTCAAGGCACTGCGCCTGAGCTTATACGCCACTATGTTGAGCTCCGGGGACTTGGAGTTATTGATGTACGTCAGATATTCGGTTCGGGTGCCGTTAAGGATTACCAGAATATCCATCTTGTTTGCAATATTGAACTGTGGAGAAACGATGCAAACTATGACAGGCTTGGTATTACTGAAAATGCAGTGGAAATTCTCGGTGTTAAAGTACCGACAGTTACTATTCCAATTAAACCCGGACGGAATCTTGCAGTCATTCTTGAGGTTGCGGCAATGAATCAACGGCAAAAGTTCATGGGTTATCATGCTGCGCTTGAGTTTACAAAACAAATTGATAAACACCTGGATGAAAAAGTGGCGGACGGGTCTGCTCATGTGAATCAGTTAACTTCAGGGACATAAATAAAGGGTGAGGCGTTATAGTCACTACGAGGAGTTTAAATGGACGAAATAAATCTTGCGGTGCAGTATATCAAAGAAAAACTGCCGAGTCTTGAAATCAGATATAATGAACCTTTTAGCAAGCATACTACATTTAAAATCGGCGGGCCTGTAAGTGTTATGTTATTTCCGGAAAGCACCGAATGCACTTCGGAAATATGCAACATTCTATATAAACATAAGTTAACACCGTTTATTATCGGTAACGGATCTAACATACTTGCAAGCGATAATAATCATGAATTAATTATTATTAACACATCAAAACTGTCAGGTATGGCACTTATTGATTATGCCGGAGCAGGGGTAAGCGAAGAAAACCCGGAAAATTACAGATATATCAGTGCTGATGCAGGTGTTTTACTTTCCGCTCTTGCGGAGTTTGCATGTGACAGCGGACTTTCCGGACTGGAGTTTGCACATGGTATTCCCGGGACAACAGGTGGTGCTGTAGTTATGAATGCGGGAGCATACGGCGGTGAAATGAAGGATGTTGTAATTGAAACAACTGTTTTCTGCTCAAGCTGCGGTGTTACGGAATTGACCGAAGCGGACAATGATTTTTCGTACAGGCACAGCAGGTTTTCTGATTGCGATGATGTTTTGCTTTCCGCTGTTTTTAAACTAAGAAATGAAGATAGTAAAGTAATAAGACATAAAATAAATGATTTGAACTCCCGCCGTCAAAAAAGTCAGCCGCTTGATACGGCAAGCGGCGGAAGTATTTTTAAGCGTCCGAAAGAAGGATATGCGGCAGCTCTTATTGAACAGTCGGGGTTAAAGGGATATAAAATCGGCGGAGCACAGGTTTCCGAAAAACATTCAGGATTTATCGTAAATAACGGAAATGCAACATTTGATGATGTAATAACTTTAATAGAGCATGTCCGGGAAGTGGTACATAATAACACAGGAACGCTGCTTGAACCGGAAATAAAAATTGTGAGGTAGTATTGAGCATGGATATTGTAATTATTTCAGGTATATCGGGAGCGGGTAAAAGCCGTGTTGCAGCCGTGCTTGAGGACATGGATTTTTATTGTGTTGATAATATGCCTCTTCAGATGATGCCGAAGTTTGCAGAGTTGTGCATTGCAACCCAAGGGAGATATGAACGTGTTGCTCTTGTAACTGATATCCGTGCACTTGAAAATGAAGATGAGCTTTTTAAAACATTTGATGAAATGCGGGAGCTTGGATGTGTTCTGAAGCTTCTTTTCGTTGAAGCGGAAACCGAAACGATTATCAGACGGTACAAGGAAACACGCCGCCGTCATCCGCTCGATACATCGGGATCAGATTTGACCGAAGCGGTAAATAATGAAATAAAAATGCTTTCGAATATTAAGAGTAAGGCAGATGAAGTTATTGATACGACAGGGTTAACGCTCAGCAAGCTTCAACGTCGCTTAAACTTGCTGTTTACCGATGAAGCGGACCAGAAGGCTCTTAATGTGACAATTAAATCGTTTGGATTTAAGCATGGATTGCCTGTTGAAGCGGATATTTTGTTTGATGTACGGTTTTTGCCGAATCCTTTTTATGATCCTGAGCTTAAACACAAAACAGGTCTTGATATTATTGTTAAGGATTATGTTTTCGGATTTGAGCAAAGTAATGAATTTTTCAGACAGTTTTGTGAAATGACTGATTTATTGCTTCCTCACTATATAGACGAAGGGCGCCGTTATTTTGTAATATGCTTCGGATGTACGGGAGGAAAACACAGGTCACCCGCCATGGCGGAAGCGCTTATGGAATATCTGAGCGAGCAGGGGTATCCCGTGGACTGTATACACCGTGACATTGATAAAGAATAGAAGGTTAACACTGTGCGGGTTCGCACAATAGTGAATTTCGCATAACGGAGAGTAAGCATGTCGTTTTCATATAATGCAAAAGTTGAATTATGCAGGCTTTCGCCGGAAGAAAACTGCTGTGCAACAGCCGAATGTTATGGCATGCTGCTTTACGGTAATACATTCAGTATGCGCGAAATAAGGATTGTGACAGGAAATAAGATTCTGGGAAAAAGAATTGTCAGTTTATTTCTTTCGGCATTTAAAACATCCTTTGATACAATGCCCGATGAAGACGAGCCGGGTAAGCAGGCATATATAATCACCGATTCAAAAAAGATTGGAAGGATTTTTGAGGTTTTTGGGTTTTCAAAAGAAAATCTGCTTGCACATCATGTAAATCTTGGTGTATTGGAAAATGAATGCTGCATTAAAAGTTTTATCCGCGGGGTATTTTTAGCAGGGGGAGCTGTAACAGACCCATCAAAAAGTTATCACCTTGAGCTTGTAACAGACCATTTTAATGTGAGCAGGCAAACATATTCCATATTGCTTGAAGCGGGATTTATACCAAAAGAGACGTCACGCAGCGGGAATTACATAATTTATTTTAAGCAGAGCGCTGCGATTGAAGATTTTTTAACATTTATCGGAGCGCCGATTCATGCAATGGAGCTGATGTCGGCAAAAATTGAAAAGGATGTCCGAAATACAGTTAACAGGAAAGTAAATTGTGATACGGCAAATGTTTCCAAAACAGTTGATGCTGCTGCTGCACAGATTGAAATCATTAAGAAAATCAAAGCTTCGGGGGTGTTTGAGTCATTGCCCGATAAACTAAAACAGGCTGCGGTTTTACGAACCGAAAACCCCGAATTAAGCATTAAAGAGCTTGCTGAAATTTCAAATCCGCCCGTGACGAAGTCATGTATGAATCACAGAATGAGGAAATTGGTTGATATTTCGTTGCAAAAAAGTAAAAAAATCTAGTATTTTTCTTGACTTTATAATGGTTATGGGGTATAATCAACGTGGAAAGGTGTCCAACTAGAGGTCAACATGGAGGTGAGTTATTATGAGAGTATCGGGAGGACTTAATAATAACAGCATCAGCAGCTTGTATAACACAATGTTTCAAGGCAAGGTTGCGATGCACAATAATCGGCTGAACCGTGATTTGTTCCCAACCAACAACGCACAAGGGCAAGGTTCACTTTCGGCCAACGCAATGCAATACATCAGCGAAATTAAGTCCGCATCAAGTGCGCTGTCAGGTGCTTTGAAGGAGTTATCCGGTTCGGCATTTTCTAAAAGCACAATGGTTTCGTCAAACTCAGACGTTATGACAGTCAATTTCACAGGCAGTAATCTAAGCAACGTTAACGACATGAGCGTTAAGGTTGATCAAATTGCTATGGGGCAACTTAACGAAGGCAATCGCATGGCATCAAACGCTTTATACGGCGGAGACCGCGGTACAAACCGCTTTGCGATTGAAACAGGGGGAAAAACGACACAACTTTCCATTAATGTTACAGCAGGCGATTCCAACAGAGATGTCCAGCAAAAAATGGCAACAGCCATCAACAATGCAGGACTCGGACTCAGAGCAACAGTCGAAACAGACTCGGCAACCAACACAAGCATGCTCAGAATCGAATCTAACAATGTCGGCACAGCCGAAAGAAACGCCGTTTCCATCCGGGATGTATCAGGCAACGCTGTTGCACAAACCGGTGCAAATGAGGTTTCACGCGAGAGGCAGGATGCAGTTTACAGAGTCAACGGCGGCGAAGCAAGGACTTCTCAGTCCAATACCGTCAATCTCGGTAACGGTGTCAGCGCAACATTTAAGGCAGCATCGGACCAGGAGGTTTCGGTTTCACGGGGTAAAGACATCAGTATCATAAGAGGTGTTGTTGAAAGCCTCGTCAGAAGCTATAACAATCTTTTCGGCGCGGCTGCAGAAAATGTCAACGACCCGAGAGCGCAAGGTCTCGCATCACGCTTAATGAACGTTACCGGCGCATTTTCAAGGTCACTTCAGGACCTGGGAATCGGTTTTGACAGCAGCGGCAGAATGACAATTGACTCTGCAAGATTTAACCAGGCAATGGACAGCGGCAGAGTTGAGCAGTTTTTCACCGAAGGCGGCAGGTCATTCGGTTTCGGAGCAGCGCTCGGTCGCCTTGCAGACAATGTCGCAAACAATACATCAAACTTTGTCAGCAGCGCAATGTTCGGCAACTCACTTGGCGGAAACACATCATACTCAGGGCTTGGCACCGCAATGCAGCTTAGTTTGATGAACTCCGGCACACTATTTGATTACATGTTCTAACTTATATATTCTGAGCTGATAAATTATGCTATAATATCAATACAACCCTGCAATGTAATGCATTGTAGGGTTGTTACACGCCCTCGTAGTAAAACGGATATTACAAGCCCCTCCTAAGGGTTAGTTGCAGGTTCGA
>WQXS01000041.1 GCA_009784725.1 Oscillospiraceae bacterium | reverse complement strand
GATATCCCGACGGGAACATTCACTTACGTAAACGCAGGACATAACCCTCCGCTCGTTAAACACTCGGGCGGCAGATATGAGTGGCTTAAAACAAAACCTTGTTTTGTCCTTGCGGGAATGGAAAATATCCCTTACACGCAGGATGAAATCAAACTCGATTACGGTGACATGCTGTTTCTTTATACCGACGGAGTTACGGAAGCAATGAATGAAAACCTTGAATTATTCACCGACCCGAGATTGCAGGATACATTAAATAAATACACCGATGCAGCACCAAAGGACTTGCTGTCATTATTAATGAAGGAAATTGATGCATTTGCCGGAAACGCCGAGCAGGCAGATGACATTACAATGCTTGCATTACGATATGATACACAAGCAGATAAGTTTTTCGATATTTAATTCGTAAAGGCACGGTCATTATAGTGGATGAATATAAGGGTAATATAAAAGAAGCACTGATTCAGGAACAGCGTGTTGCATTAGTGCAGTTTCTTAATGAACTGATAAATTTATCGGTTCTTGTTGTGCTTGTTGTTATGAGCCGCTCATTAATACTAATGACGGGAGCCGTCGGCTCTGTAAGCCTGCTTATACAAGCATGGGTTATTTTTTCAATCTCAAAACGTCTTGTTAAAAATGAAAGCCTTGAGTACGATTACGGACTTGGTAAATTTGAATCATTTGGCGGTCTTATTGCAAATCTTTTTATGCTTATCGGACTTGTCGCTGTTCTTTGCTCATCTCTAATCGTTCTTTTCAACCCCTCAGAACCGAGTGATATATTAATTTGGGCAATTGCCGTAAAAATAGTCAGCACGATAATTGATATTTTATTATATCTGAAGCAGAGAAAAATAAACAAAATGGCACACAGTCAGTTAATTGAAGCAGAAGACCATGTGCTTAAAAAGAATCTTGTATTTGATTTTATCGCTTTATCTGCAATCGGTGTTATTTATGTCTTTCGCGATTTGCCGTTTTTTGCATATTTTGAATTAATATTGTGCATTATTTACTCGGTCATTATGATTATTAAGCTTATACATCCTATCAAAATATGTTCTTATGACTTGCTTGACAAAACCATGGATGAAGATACCCAGCTTAAAGTAATGAAGGCACTTGCACACGGTGATGAATTGTATGAGCATTTTGAAACCGTGAGAACCAGAAGCTCGGGGCAAAGGGTTTATGTTGATTTATTAATCGGATTCAACAATGAGAAAACCTTTGATGATATTACTCAATCACTCGAAAAGCTTGAAGCACTTATTAAAGCAGAAATTCCCAACTGTATTGTTTCAATTGTATTGACAAAATGAAAAATTTAGTATAAACCTTATAAAATTAAATTAGTCGAGGTTATAAAGATGAAAAAACTGTTTTTTTTGGCACTTTTTATATTACTTATTATATCAATATTAACCGGTTGCAGCTTCGGTACTGCGGCAACAGAAATTACTATTTTCCATACAAACGATACTCACGGACGTATTGTCGGTGACGGGGAATATATAATAGGAATTGACACAATTGCGGCAATTCATAAAAATACACCTGATTCAATTCTGGTGGATGCCGGTGATGCATTTCACGGTCTCCCTATTGCAACCGTTAACGGAGGCGCCGATATTGCAGAGCTTATGAAGGCTGCCGGATATACCGCAATGGCATTGGGCAATCATGAGTTCAATTATGGTTGGGAACGTCTGATAGAGCTGCGTGAAATTGCGGAGTTCCCGTTTCTTGCATCCAATGTAACATTAAACGGAGCAGATTTCCTTGATGATACATATATGATTGAAGTAAACCGTGTAAAAATCGGATTGTTCGGAATAACAACCGAAACAACATCGCATTCGGCAATGCCCGGGTTTGTCAGAGGGGTTACGTTTTCAGACCCTGTTCTGACCGCACAAACCAGAGCCGAATATTTGCGTGATAACGGTGCTGTTATAATTATAGCTCTTTGCCATTTGGGAGATACACCTAATGGCGGAACGCTCTCGAATGAGCTTGCGGAAAAAGTTCCTGAAATTGATATTATAATTGACGGTCACAGCCACACCGAGCTGCCCTACGGTCTTAACGTTAATGAAGTGCTTATTGCTCAAACGGGTGACCACGGAAGCAATCTCGGCAAGGTCACTGTTTTTGTTGAAAAAGGTAAAATCATATCCAAAATTGCAGAATTTGTTACAGTTGAGGAAGCAATGGAAGTAACTCCCGATGAAACTGTTGCCGCAATGCTTTCGGCAGTTCAGGCAGGACTTGATGTTGTTTTGAATGAGCCGCTCGGTGAATCTCTTACTGCAATGTCAAGCGAACGCAGCCCCGGAGTGCGCACACAGGAAATGCCGCTCGGAAGCCTTGTAGCAGACGCTTACCGCGACGCTGCTCATGCAGATATTGCAATAGTTAACGGCGGAGATATACGCGCTGATTTACCTGCAGGTGTTGTAACCAAGGGTGACGTAATCAGTGTTCTTCCGTTCGGAAACACTCTGATGGTAAAAAATGTTACACCGGCTGTTCTTTATAAGGTTTTGGAAAATGGTGTAAGCGGTATCATAGCGGATTATGATTTAGTTATCGACCATGAGCAGTCGGCTCAAGGCCGTTTCTTAAATGTTTCCGGATTTAGTTTTGTCTATGACCCGTCAGCTCCTGTAGGGATGCGAGTAGTTTCCGTCACTCTCGATGACGGAAGAGAGCTCTATGCAGACGACAACTCGACAGAATTTTCTCTTGCGAGCTCAAACTATCTTATGACCGGCGGAGATGAGTATTATATGCTCGCCGATTTACCGGTTCTGCATGAGCTTGGTTCTGCAGATGAAGCTCTTAAGGATTATATAAGCAGATATTCACCTGTAGACAATCCGCCGGAAGGCAGAATCTTAACACTTGCCGATTATTCAGGCTCACGCGGCAATACCGTCTCACTTTATACTTCAATGAAGGATTCGCTTATCAGGGCATTGGTCGATGCATTTGAAGCAAAGCACGGTGATATTACTGTCGAAACAAGAATAGCCGGAGCCGGAACACTTATGGCGGAAATAACCGAAGAGCTTGAACAGGGTGAAATCAGAGCCGATGTGATTTGGACAAGTGAAATACCTGATTTTTACGGTATGAAAGATGACGGCTTGCTTCTGCAGTATACTCCCGAGGGTGCAAATGCTATCTCAAATCCTCTGACCGACTCTGACGGATACTTTTATCCCGCAAGACTCGGAACCATGGGAATAGCTTATAATACAGACCTTGTAAGCAACCCGCCCGAGGCATGGAATGATTTGCTCGGTTCTGATTTTACCGGTGGTTTCGCAATTGCCGACCCGACAACCTCGGGAACCGCAATGATGAGCGTAGTGCTTTTAGATCATGAGTTCGGAGAGGAATTTTTCAAGAACCTAAGAGATAACGGAGCATTTATCGGGCAGGGCTCTTCCCAGGTTGTAGACTCTGTTGCCGAGGGAGATCTTGTTGCATGTCTTGCCGTGGACTATATTGCTTTTGATAAGATTGACAGCGGCGCACCGATGGCTCTTGTATATCCCGAGGAAATGCTGGTCATCCCAAGTCCGGTTGCGATATTCGAAAGCAGCTCTGCAATTGATTCCGCCAAGTTATTTGTAGATTTTCTCTTATCGGAAGAGGCACAGCAAATAATTGCATCCATAGGAACCCTTCCTGTGCTTGATGTCAAACCTCTGACAGATTCGAACCGTAGCCTCCCGAATGTCTCCGATGCCATATCCCGTGCAATCGAGCTTCGAGACTCCGACATGATGAGAATAAAATTCGATGTACTTGCAACGTTTATAGCAATAATGAACGATTAATTTATAGCACAAGGGGGACGGTTCTCTCGTGCACAGAGCACAAGAGAACCGTCCCCTTGTGCTCATCAAAAAAAGGCTGTTGCACATTTTACAACAGCCTTTTTTTACTTTTTTCATTGATTTTGCTAAAGAAAATATAAAAAGTACCGATTATATATAATGAAAGGGTAAGGAGACCGCAACAAATTCGACAGGGGCAATAGTTCCGACTCTGAAAGCTTACGGCCGCTGACCCCAATAAAGGAAGAAACTATATGACGATCGAAGCAGTATTACCTAAAGTAAGTACGACCAACGTTTTGTCAAACGCAATTGGAGCAGTGCAACTGCGACCTGCTGTTCAACCGGGAGTTGTCAGCAATGTTGCAGCGACCTTCGCAGAAACGTTGAAAGCGCGTTCACTTACAAGCGGGTGTGCAGAGCTCGATGCAATGTTCGATGAAGCAGGGCAGAAATATAATTTAAACCCTGACTTGCTCAAAGCGGTAGCCAAGGTAGAATCGACATTCAGACCGCACTTAACATCAAATGTCGGTGCAATGGGAATAATGCAGCTCATGCCGGGAACGGCGAAATACCTTGGAGTGGACGATCCTTTTGACCCTTACCAGAATATAATGGGCGGGGCCAAATACTTAAAAGAACAAATCGAAAGATTTGAAGGCGATATAAAACTTGCTCTTGCAGCATACAACGCAGGATGGCCCGCAGTTAAAAAGCATGGCGGAATCCCACCGTTCAAAGAGACACAAGCATATGTACCAAAGGTTCTCGGATATCTCGGAAGTGACGATTTATCACCGAATATGCTGACATACAGCGGTTTCGACATGGGTAGCAAAATCACCAACGAACCAATCGCAAATAGCGGAAAGTTCGATTTTAACGAAACGCTCGCACAAATGCTGTATGTAAAAATGATAGAGATGCAGATGAACTCACCAAACGGTGAAAATAACTCAAAGGTTTTTTAGTGATTAATGGTCAGCGGCTTGCTGACGGGAGTCACGCACAGCACTGACCATTAATCGCTAACCTAAATAAAACAACGCAGTAAACTAAATATACTATAGCCGCATGCGGCTATTTAGATAGAACCTCACATCGTATGATTGATGTGGGGTTTTAAGAATTTATAAAGACACCTCATATTCAAATGACAAAACACGATGATAATCGAGCTCAATAAAGTCCGAGGGTTCCACATCGCCGCCGTCTTTGTCAAAATATGACAAACCTTCGAGCTTCAGCATTTGATAAACAAACTGGGAGCAGAACATTATATTTTGGCGATATGAACGCTTTGTCCATAAACCAAGCACATTATATGCGCTTCCGCTTTCGTTGATTTCACGTATTCTTTGCAATACATTTGCTTTTTGCTCTGCTGTACATTTCAGACTGTAGACAAGAATTGATGCGTCATTTTTCTTTGTTAAATCAGCAAGCATTTCCGGATTCATTCCCGGCGGATATACGTTGTTTCCGCTGTTATAACTGACAATTGTCTGTAAATCACGGTCAAACGAAAGTGATGCATGATTGTAATTTTTCCCTGTAACAATTGCAATCATGCTGCTTGCGGCACTGCCTGTCCGCGAAATTACAATATACAGGTTTAAATCCGCCATAGTTTCATTAACCTTGTCAAAGTAACTTTCTGTCAGTGAGCCTTTATTAACATAGTTAAAAGAGTCATGCTTAATCGAGTCGCCGATTACTTCTCTCAGATTTGCCGGAGACAGACTATTTCTTGTACTCCCTGCTTTTTCTGCAAATTGTTTTGCTTTTGAAACAACACCTTGAACTTCGGCAAACGCAATTGTGCCTGTTTCTCTCACTGACGGCAGATAAATCCGGGCATATTTACTGACGACAATGTAACGTGAAACGGCAAGCGGCAGTATAATAATAAATGTGCATATGATTCTTCGGGGCCAATATGATTGAAGTGTAGAATCAATAGGAGTCCGACCCCCGTCGGCACCGGGTATCAAAAGCAGCTGTTCGGCAAGAACGATCTGGCATGTAAGAAAAAACCCAAGTGCAATAAAAAGCCACAGCTTAACAAGCTTATGGCCTCTGGGCAGCATGAAACGTGCAAGCAGCACTAAAAATAATGCTATATACACTAGTATAAATAACGTAAATGTACCGAATATCAATATACCGGCTATTGCTATTAACAATACAAAATTTGTTAACCAATAGTATCTTTGAAGACTCACTGCAGACTCCTAATAATTGTTCTTCCTCGATTAATATTCTCTTACTAAGATTATACAGCCTTGCAGTTTTGTTGATTGCAAAGCTGTATCTCTGGTGACCCGCCTGTGATTCGAACACAGGACCTTCGCCTTAAAAGGGCGCTGCTCTACCGGCTGAGCTAGCGGGTCGTATTGTTGGGCTGAGTAAATGTTACTCAGCCCGATAACACCAAGATAATATAGCATGTGACTGTTTGCCTGTCAAGAAAAAGCGGTATTAATTGTTCTTTATACAAATGTCAATAGTAAATGCAACAATTTATTAAATTATTTTTTCAAGGTGTTCTAATAGTAAATCGTATGATGTTTTATAGCCAAATATCTTTCTTGGATAGTTATTTAACCATACTTCTACTTTGTTTATTTCTTCATCTGTCACATTGTCGAAGTTTGTTCCTTTTGGAAAGTGTCTGCGAATCATTTTGTTTTGATTTTCGTTACTCCCACGTTCCCAACTGCTGTACGGATGGCAGTAATATATTTTTGTCCTATTACCGGATGTTCTTATTGATTGCTCTAAACCATTGCTATTATTAAATTCTGAACCGTTATCAACTGTTATTGACTTAAATATCTTGTTGAAATCTGATTGATAATTTGCTTCAAGTTTATCAATTTCTTTGATTACACTGTTTGCTGTTTTATCCGGTATCTTTCTTTTTATCTCTGTTCTTGTCAGTCTTTCAGTCATTACTAATACAGCTGATTTTGTATTTTTTTTGCCTATTATTAAATCCATTTCCCAATGTCCAAATTCTGCCCTGTTATTAATTTCTACAGGACGTTTTTCTATGCTTGTTCCTCTTGGTACTCTATTGGGTCGTACCTTTCTATATTTCCGTTTTCGTTTACCTTTGTACATTAAATCAGCATTTGTTATATTTAAGAATACACCCTTGTTTATATAACTATAGAGAGTGCTTACACAGATTGTTGTATCAAATATTATTCCTTTTACTTTTATTTCGCCAAGTACGGCTTCGGGAGAGTATTTATCATTGATTATCTTGTTTTCTATATGCTCTGCCAGTTTATAATCATTGCCTAGTTTTATCTGCTGTCCCTTTTCCTTTAAGTTACTTTTATATTTTGTATATGCTATTTCGGGAGAGTATGCAGTTATTTCCCTTAATTCATAATCTACTGTATTATAAATACCTTTCTTTAATTCCCTGTATACCGTGCTTCTGTGTACTCCTATTCTCTTTGCAATATCTGCAGGTTTCCTTTTTGATTTAATCATTGATTCAATTATTAATCTATCGGTGTATGTTAGGTGCTTAAAATATCTCATTACATTGCCTCTTTTCTTTTACCTAAACGGCTTATTTTTTAAGGTTGTATTTAGTGACATTTAAACCCCGGACAAACCGAGGTTAGTTTTTACAGTATTTTAATTAAAATCGAAACATTTCATTCATATCATTTATATGTATAACTGTTGTTATTAGTGTATTGGCTAAAGGCTCTCTTGCTGATACTTTATATTCCGGACTGTACATATATTTTAATTTTTTACTTTTATATATTGATATATAGGTGTAACCTCTTTTTTTCATACGTTTTCTAAATGCCATTACTGTATTAGTTTGCATATCATTTACTCCATATAGTATTATTCTGCAGTATTTGTTTACCTCTTGGATGGTATACATTTCATTTTGTTTACCTCATGGAAGTATACTTTCGAATTCCCAGACCAAATCATTCTATTCCATGTTGTTCCAGTAATTTCTTATACTTCGGATTCCTTTTTTCGAGGTCTATTTTGAATATCTCAAGTATTACTTCATCTATTCCTTTTAATCTCATGTATGTCTGCATGGATGAGCCTGCTTGGTCTATTGCATATTTTTTTAACCTCTTTTCATTGTATTCTATACCCGGCTTTTCAAATAATTTTATGTTCTCGGCTTCTTTTATAAACTTTATCCAATATGGTTTGCTTTTCCATCGTGATTTATTTGTATCTGTTTTACTTGGTATTACATACCTAAGATGGTTATTTAGTACACCAGAATATATCATTGGTAATGATTCATTATTATTTACATAGTATTGTACAAAATTCTTTGCTCTTTCGTCTTTCAATATTAATTCAATTCTTATCCAATGCCCATCTTCTTGTTTATTCTGTTCCATTGCTTTGTCATATATACGTACCATTGTTTTAGATATTTTTCTTCCGTGCTGTATTGAGATTCCCCTTGTTCCGAAGGTACACATATATTCTTCTGATTTACAATTAAATTCCTGTTTCAATGTATCATTAAATAATGTGTTTATATTAAACAATTCCTCATGATCATCAAATGCTATATCAATCCTTGTTATATTTACTAATTCTTTATGTATGAATAACTCTTTGAATAAGCCATTATAATCGCCTGTGCCGTATGTTTCAAATGCTCTGCATCCTTGTCCGGACATTTCACAGAGAATACCCATATCCGGCATTTTGCCATCGTAGTATATATTTATATGCTCGAAGCTGATTCTTTTATTATATTTATAACGTCCGCTGTCTTCTTCCCATTTTACTTTGTCTAGTCCTAATTCATATGTTAGCCAGTATGGATTAGTATGATATTTTGTCGAAAATGATATCCAGTCAAATAAATAGAAATTATGCTTGTATTGCAACATGTATACGCTACCTTTCATACTGGTTTTATGTATTTAGTACCCCTCTGTTAGCAGGGGGGTACATTCCGTTTCCGGCTAAAATTTTTTACGCTGTTATGCTGTCAACAGCTTCCATGAATTGGTGCATTCTGCCTTGTCTATGCATTCATTACAGTCCGCTGTGTTGCAGACATATTCCTTTTGTTTGCCTGCAGGCGTCCGCTTCGGTCGCAATGGGGACCCCTTCCGCTTACGCGGACCCTCCCCATTTTCGGCCAAAGCGGGTGCCTGTGGCATATCAATCGTTATATCTGCTTCCGCTTCGGCTGTTTCATCTGAGATTTCCTTTAATGCTTCGTTATAGAAGTCTAAATCGAAAATTAACATTGTGTCATATAGCTCGCCATCTTTTTTTCGGTATCTGAATATTTCTGAACTGTCTTTTTCGTTCATGCCGTACCATATCTTTACCGCTACAAATATGTTTATTCTTAGCAATGTTAATAATAATCCTATCAGCTTGAATTTATTTGCGTTTCGGTGTCTTATTTCATATTCAACAAAACCTCGTATCTGTCTATCTAGTAATCTGTCCTTTTGGCTTGCTAATATTATATAAAAGCCTAGTTTTCTGCTCATTACAAAGAATTTTATCCATTGCATTCTGTCTGAATCTCCATAGAGTCTGCTGTTGAATTTTATTCCGGCTTCGTCTATGAATAATAATGTTTCACCTTCTTTACCTTTATGGTTTTTTATTGAGTATTTTATTAAGTATTTTACTGTTAGTTCTTCATTAGATAGGTATATAAATTCACCTGTTTTGATTGTTCCGTTTTTTGTTATCTTGTTCATGTCTATTGGGAAATTTGCAATTACATTCTGTTTCTTGTTTACAAGTGCAAACCTTATATCCCTTGCCATGTGAAGACTCTTTCCGCTTCCTATTGTTCCTGTATACATTTTTATCATGATATTGCCTTTATCCAACGCATTACTACAGACGCTATATAGTACATTCCTATTGCAATTAACCATGCTGTTGTTATGCCTACCATTTCTGATAGTGGCAGGAAGTAATTTATATATCCTAGTATTTTTGAACCAAATCCAGTTGCAAATGTATCTATATGTGGTTGTATTGGACATCCCCAGCCAATGTTTAATATTTCATTTCCTGCCGTTACTCCCCAATCGGCAGGAATATGATTATTATTTTCTGAATATTTTATTATTGAATATATGTTCATTAAATACGTGTGCATATTATCCGCCCCCTGTCCATATATATCTTTTACTTATTACCATTATTACAACTATAAATCCTATTAATAATCCGTTTCTTAATATCTGTCTCGGCACTTCATATTCTTTGAAATCTAATATTATTGTCATATCTGGTAAATTTAATTTTCCATCTACCATTGATCTTGGAAATATATCAATCTCAAATACCGGTTCGACTTCTTCTGCAGATATTGCGTCTATAAAATATACTACATCCCAGGGAAGACAGAACGGAAATAATGTAAAGACAAGTCTTCTGCTTTGTTCTGTTGGTGGTTTATGTGGGTCTGTTGGTTCTCCTGTTCCCGGCTCTTGAAGTCCTTCGCCCGGTTTTGCACCTGTACCTGTACCCGGTTCTGTTCCTGTACCTGTACCCGGTTCTGTTCCTGTACCTGTACCCGGTTCTGTTCCTGTACCTGTACCCGGTTCTGTTCCTGTACCTGTACCCGGTTCTGTTCCTGTACCTGTACCCGGTTCTGTTTCAGGTTTTAATACTGTTCGCCAATTTATATCCTCTAACGGTATTGGAACATATTCTTTCTTCTTTTCTTCATCGTCTTCCTCTGTTTTATTCGCCTGTTTTCTTCCATACATCCACTCACTTATTTGCTCTGGTACAAGTAATACAACATCGTCGTTCTCCCAGAATTCTTCCCATTCTTCATAATCTTCCAGTCTTTCTTTTGTTACTGTTCTATTGCCATATCCATTTATATTAAATGGTAATGCTAATGATTCCGGTCTACTGTACCAAGTTTCTCTTCCGTCTTTATTTTCTAAATGAAAATTTAATTGTAAACTATTTCTATCATTTGTACTTAATAACGTTGAACTGGATTGTTGTATATGTCCTAATCTTACTCTTCCGTTATTATTATCATCTGCTACTAAAAACATTTTCATTTTACTTGTTATGTTTCCAATAGTTCCGTTTTGTCCTATATTTGTTAGAGGTAACCCAGCTCCGTAGACTTGAGCTTGTCCATTTAAATTAATTACGTAATCAATTGTTACACCATTCATAACAAAATGCTGTATATACATTCCGTTTGTATATACATTATTATATTCATAATATCTTTGAAGTGGTGTACTATTACCAGTATTTAATGTCATTACTTCCCATGTATGTACTTGAAGAGGATATAGTCCTAATTCAGTATCAATTATTACTAACTTTCCTGTTAAACCGATGTTTGTTAAATCATATATATCATCATATTCTGTTACATCAAGAATATCTTTTATTAATCCATCGAATGCATCAAGTATTTTTTTTGATATTGCTATCGTTGCTAATGCGTCATTAAATTCATTCCATTCAGAATCTGGCTCTCCATTATTTCCGCTTGATGATTTCCAAAATCTGTTTCCATCCAAATCAATCATCCAATGTCCTATATTGCCATATATTCTTTCTTCCGCTCTTCTCGTAAAATCTTCCCATTCTTCTTCCGACACTCCCGGAGGAACTTCATATTTTGGCAATTGTGCTTGTATATGCATTGCCATTGATTGTAGTTGGTCTAATGTTAAAAAACCAAATCCCAATGCTATTAATATTGCTATTATAACTGGAAGTGGTAACGCTACTATTGGTGCAGCTGCTTCAGCTTTGTTATTTTCATTTATCGGAATTGAAAATAACACAAAAACAATCATTAATATTACTACTGCTCTTTTAATTATTATTTTCATGTTAATTTTTATCCTTTTATGTTATTATTTTGCTGAGGTGATTGTATGTTGTGGAATATTAATTTTTTTAATTGGATTTTTGATAATTATCTTTTAATTGTTCAGTTTCTTCTTGTAGTTCTTGTTCCATTAATATTGATTATTCATTTTTCTTTAATTGCTTATCACAAAATTAAGAATGAAAAAGTCATTAATGGTATTGTAATTAGTAATTATATGTACAATGTTATTTCTAATCATGCTAAAAGCATCAACGAGCCTGTAAAAAAAAGAATCTCAACTATATTAAATACTTCATATAATATTACTGATAGATATTGGAGATAAATTTATTATGAAAAAATCTGTTGCTGTTATTATTATGATTTTATTTGGAATATTTACTGCTCTTTTAATTGTTGATTTTTATTTTCCGCTTTATTCCCTTGTTTCAAACGATCCACCAAAAAATACTTCATACATTGCTAGCGTTTATAATCATATTATTAATAACTTCGAAGTTGCATTAATTACATTGTTTTTCTTAATACTTCCTGTGGTATTAATAATTTCTATTATCGTTTTTATTGTTTTAAGAGTAAAAAAAATAAGAATTGTTAATTTTATAGTTATATCTGATTATGCTTACAAAACTTTTATGTATGATGGCAACCGTACTAATGAAACTGCAAAACAAAGAATTGAAGCTGTTTTAAACTCTTATTACAAAGTTAATAATAGATACTGGAGATAGTTTCTCCGATGATATAAGGGTGATACTTTTTGTTGGTATCACCCTTATTTGTTGGGATTATGATTTGCCGGCGATTTTCTTAATCCACTTAATGCCGAATGTGATACCGAGGCTTGCAGCGAGTACTGTTAATCCTATCGGAAGGACTGCAGCCAACATTGCAAGTAAGTCTGTTACGAGAGATTGAAATGCGGTTGTCATTGTTGTGGTAATGTTGAAGTCACTTGCTGAAGCTACAACTGCTGTTCCGCTGATTGCACTCATAATTCCAGTCATAACCATTACTTTTCTCAGCATTCTACTATTCAGTATCTTTTTCATCTTTTCACCCCTTCCATTATGATATTTATAACAATCCGGCATACTGCAGATATGCCCCAAGTTATCGTTCCTGCTGTTAATGCCATACCTATTCCTATAGGTATATATGTAAATAATTCGTTTATAATCTCTGTATTTATCATTATAGTATCTTCCATTTCATTATCATTGCATGTCCGATTATTGAACCGAGGATTAACGCTCCGAGTAATATCATTATTGCGTTCTGCGTTTCCAGTAAGCTGCTCGTTTCCTCGATGGCTGTTATAATTTCTTCAAAGTTGTATTCTGCAGGCTCTGTATCATCTTCAAATATTGGCGGTGTTACCGGATGATTGCCTTGGCTCATATCTGCTGTTAACTCATAGAACACATCATGTTCTACTTCTTCGCCACTGCCAAATGATTCAATTACTTCTCCGTTAACCTTAAATACTGTGCTTGTGCCGAATACGTACCCGGGCTTTGCTATAAGCTGAATATAAAACCATATCTGGTCGCCTGCTTGGAGTGTCATTGACTCTGTTATGTTTTGCCAGTTGTATACTTCATGCCTGTATACTTCCCATTGTACATTTATTGTGTAGTAGTCGTTTCCGTTCCTTGCGTTGATTCCAGCGTTTGTTGCATCCCATGACAAACCGTCTGTCACCGTCGGCATGATTACGCTTATATCGACTTCTATTATCGTTCTTGGCTCGTTTGCCGTTGCTGTTAACCCTGTATGCATAAGCAGTGTATTTATTAAAAGTAATACCGTTACTGCTGTTAATTTCAATTTCATGTGCTTTGTCCTTTTCTTCCGTTATTAAGCTGTTTGTAATTTGCAACTTCAAATGCTAAAATAAATACCGTTATATTATTTTACATTTTCGTTCAAATGTCGGGTTTCTTGTTCCGTTAATTGGCTTTAAATCAGTTGTTTATAACAAAAGGAGAATAGGGCGAGAGAAAATATTACAAAAACTCCCGCCCTTAATGCATTACACTGCTTTATTTCCTTTTGTAATGCTTTTGAATTTAAGTTTGCCGGTTTTCTGATATTCAACTTCGATTTCGTTTCCGACTTCAATACTCGGAGGTTCTCCTAAGTTTAATTCATTCCAACTTAATACATCAACATCATGACCTGTTAAACCATTTACTTCTGAATCTAATACTAAATTGAATTTAGTGCTTTTGATTCGTTCACCATTGATTGTAACATCTGTTTTCTTAATGCCTACTACTTTTGCTGTCATTTTTTCGGACTCCTTTCTGTGTATTTTTCACATGTTTCATTAATTTTGTTTAATTCTTCATTATACTTACGTAGCTGGTACATTTCATGTATTAATGTTATTGCACATAGTATTATTATTGTTGCTACTGGTAATAGAATCATTAACATAACTTTTTACCTTTAAAACATGTTTACTGTATTTGGGATTCGTTCTTGATTTACTATCTGAGGATTTAGCCTTGTATAGTACCCGAATTTTGATAGTATTATTTCGCAATGAAATATCTTCGTTCTTGTGTTTTCTATCCTGTCACGGCTTATGTATCCGCTGTTTTCTGACATATCAATACTGTTTTGTAAATCATACTTTTCTTCTAAAACTGTATTGATTATGATGTTTATGTCTGTGTCCGATAATTCAAATGTTTTTGTCATATCATCACCTTTGAATTTACAATATTTTAATTCAACTCTTCGGCTGTTTGTTCCTGCTGTTCTTGCTCGTCATGCTCATATATTAGCTTTAATATCTCATGTGCGATTTTCTTTATCGTTGCATTTTTATGTGCGTTGCCGAGGAAAAAACCAAGTCCGAAGATTGCTATCTGTACTGCTATAATTGCTATTGTTATGTTGATTTCCATGTTGTTATTCTCCTTTTTCAATTTTTATAGTAAATTCAAATGCAGGTATTTCGATTCTTCCACCTATTGAATCTTTAAGTATGTAAAATAATTCATCAGCTATTATTACTATTTTTACATCTATAATTCCCGGAATATTATTAAATTTCCCTTTACTTTCATTTCTTTTATATTGAACAATCATATTATTAGTTTTATCTTCGTTGTTTAATATTTCTAAATTTTCATATGCTGTTCCTTCTGTTATATGCTCACTAATAATGTTATATTTTTCATCAACTATTACCCAGCGATAACCTCTATGGAATACTTTATTACTTCCCATTACTTTATATTTACCCATCGTTATGTCCTTTCCTGTAACTTACCCTTATTTGTTCAATCCCTTTTCGGTATTTTGAACTTGGTATTTTATGTTACATAAAACCAATGCGACTAGGTGTTAACCCTGTCGCATTTAATATTACAATGTTCCATTAATTGTTCTTTAATTGTTAAATATCGAATATCCCTTTGGTTTTCGGAGCACTCATAGGCTCCGGTCTTTCAACCGTTGTTTGCATTTCTATAAATGTCTGCATATCGCTTGCTTTGTGAAAACCTGCCATTATTTCATTTACATGGATTAATAACTCACCGCTTGCACGGGCTTTTCTGTTTGATTCAATTGCTTTTGCCATATCTGCAAGTCCAAGGCCTCTGCTGTTTTCGGGATATTCAAATAATAACTTTTCTTCAACAAACTTGTCGTCCCCTGCGGCATACAGCCTTACGGGACCTTCGAAGAAATTCGGGTCGGGTACGCACAGGGTTCCTTCAGATCCGTATATTTCAATGCGGGGGACCTGTGCAGTATGAACGTCAAATGTTGTAAATATCGTGCCGATTGCGCCGCTTTTGAAATTCATTATTCCGGTGACATATGTCGGAACATCAACCTTTATAACTGTTCCGTTTTTCGGTTGACTTGTTATCAGTCTTTCTCCGAGTGATATTTTTGTCATTCCCGTCACTGTTTTCACTGCTCCGAGCATACTTACCAGCGCAGTCAGATAATAAGGACCCATATCCAGCATAGGGCCGCCGCCGTATTTATAGTAAAATTCGGGGTCGGGATGCCATGTTTCATGACCTCTGCACACCATATATGCCGAGGCGCCGAATACTTCGCCGATTACACCGTCATCAATGAGCTTACGGCAGGTTTGAATGCCTGCGCCAAGAAAAGTATCGGGTGCACCTCCGACATAGAGATTTTTTTCCTTTGCTAGCGCCATTATTTTTTCAGCTTCGTCAAATGACGCTCCGAGCGGTTTTTCCGTATAAAGATGCTTTCCTGCATTTAAAGCGGCTATTGAAACATCGTAATGCTCATATGGTCTCGTGAGATTCAGTACGATATCAATTTCCGGGTCGGCAAAAAGCTCGTGCATATCTTTATACACTTTTTTTATTCCAAATTCTTTTGCGGCTTTTTCCGAACGTTCCGGTATTAAATCACACACTCCTGTTATAAATAAGTCTTTATATAAATTTGTGATGTTCTCTAAATATATTCCGCTGATATCTCCGCAGCCTACAAAGCCAATATTTTTCATCATACATCCTCCTGTTTAGTACATTTTTGCTTCATTTTCAAACTTTTCGGTTGTCAGTCCGTTCTTTACGGCATACTCTTTTCCTGCACCCGCCCAGAGCAGGCCTTTTTTCATTAATAACGCAGCCTCAGGTATGTCAAACACGTCGTCGTGATGCCCGAGAGCGTTATAAAATACCCGTCCGTTACCCCAGTATTTTGTCCATACTACAGGCATTGCCACGGGTTTGTTTGATATATGGTAATAGTTTACAGACGGGAATAATGTAGTTGCAAGAACTTCAATTGCAGGGTCAATATGCAGATAATAATGCTCGGATGCAACCTTGAAGTCATTTATACCTTCAATTATCGGGCTGGAACCGTGATTTATATTTACTATATACTCAATGCCGTCACCGCCCGGATGGCTCACCCACTGACCGCCCGTAATAAACTGCCATTCGGTATTTTGCCTGAAGGAGTCGCACATTCCGCCATGGCACCCTGCAAGACCCGTTCCCGCTCCGACGGCCTTTGAGACATTAATTACATAGTCATTATTTATATCGCTCATTGTCCAGCATGGTACAAGAAGGTCCAGAGTCATCAGCTTATCTAAATCTGCAAGACAATCCAATGTATCGCTGATTTCAACCTCATATCCTTCTTCTTCAAGCATCCTTGCAAATCTTTTAGACACAAGCTGCGGCTCATGCCCATCCCATCCGCCTTGGAAAACCAACGCTCTTTTCATATACAAACCCTCCATTTAAATGACAATATTTTTGCTCTAATATAGCATATTCCTTTGTTCTTGTACATACCCGGACGCAGGTTAAAATGGAGAAACACATGTAAATATATTCTTTACATATTATCAGAACAGTAGTATTATTGCATTTGAATTATATAAGTAAAAGCAACATGAAAAGGGAGGGCTCCCATCCTTAAAAACACTTTAAACTATAAGGAGTGCCCGGAGTTAAATGATTAAATTATTTAAAAATTCAATTATTTTTAAGACAAGCTTATTGTTAGCTGTCTATATTGTTGTGTTAATTTTCGCAATGACATCAATTAATGATTATCGTATTACAAGTGTTGTTAAAAGCGTAGCAGAATTAGCAGGCAAGCCGATACTTGAGGGGATGATCGATTATATTGATGGTGACAAATATGAAAACCTTGTTCAAACGTTGGATAGGACAGACCCGTTTTTTATTGAGACTCAAGAAATTTTTAGAAATAAAAAAATGGAAACATATGTATCTTATCTTTATAGCATGGCAATAAATGCAAACGGCGAACATATATTCATTTTTGATGGTGAAGATCCAAACAGTGAGTTTTATACTCCAATGGGATATGTCGAAGATATATCTGAATACGATTCCGCATTTTTAAGGGTTTATGAAACAGCGGAATTCCAGTTTACAAGTGTTGTTCAGGATTTAGGGGAATGGGGCGATATGATTTCCGCTTATGCACCGATACTCAACTCGAAAAATGAAGTAGTCGGGGTCGTTGGTGTTGATTTCGACGGCGCTTATTTTTTAAGCATAATGAATGAAATGAACTTCAATACTATTTTCATAATGGGTATTTCAATACTTATTTTTGTATCCTATCTGTATTATGTATTCAGGAATATTGTAAAACAAAACAGAACGTTAAAAGCAACATCAAAAATACTGGAAAACACAATAGAGGAAAAAAATGAGTTAATGCACTCAAAATCTATATTTTTCGCCAATATGAGCCATGAGATACGAACCCCTCTTAATGTTATCATCGGCATGACGGCACTTGCTGAAAACGAAGATGATAATGCAGAAAAGAATAAATTACTGGTAAAAACAAAAGTCGCTTCAAATCATTTATTAAATGTTATCAACAATGTTCTTGAAATTTCAAAAATGGATGCGAACAAAATTATTATTGACTACAGTGCCAATGATTTTTATGAGTGCATTAGGGATGTTGTCAAAATTATTACATTCAAAGTCGAAGAAAAATCACAAAATTTCAAATATGAAATCAATAATAATATCCCGAAATATATGGTGTTTGATAATTTCAGGCTGACTCAAATCCTAACGAACTTATTGTCGAATGCAGTTAAGTTTACACCGGATCACGGCACAATAAATTTCTATGTCGACAGCACATCAAATGAAGACGGAATATACAACATTAAATTTACTGTTAATGATTCAGGTATCGGAATCAGTAAAGAACAACAAGAGAAATTATTTGATATATTTATGCAAGCCGATGATTCAACAACGAAAAAATATGGCGGAACAGGCTTGGGGCTTTTTATTGCCAAATTTTTAACAGAAGAGATGGGCGGAAGTTTATATGTAGAATCTGAGCTCAATGAGGGTGCAACGTTTTATGCAGAGTTCCCTGTAAGACAAGCAAATGAAGATGAGATAAAGGACTCTTTGATTTATGATGATATGGAAATCAAGGATAACGATTATAGCGATAAATGCCTGTTATTGGTCGAAGATATCGATATAAACCGTGAAATTGTAATAGGGCTTGTTAAAGATTTGAATATAGAAGTTGTCACAGCAGAGAACGGCAAGCAGGCAGTTGAAATCTACAAAAAATCACCGGAAAGATTTGACATTATTTTTATGGACATCATGATGCCCGAGATGGACGGATACGAAGCAACCCGGCAAATAAGAAAACTGGATAACGAGCACTCAAAAAAGGTTCCAATAATAGCCATGACCGCCAATGCATATAAAGAAGACATCGAAAAATGCTTAAACGCAGGAATGGATACCCACATAGCAAAACCATACTCCGACAAGGATTTGTTTAAAATTCTGTCATATTATTTATCATAAAAACACCAATGAGCACATCTTGACATTGCTAGCCGGTCAAACCCGGACATAGAAATAACCCGTAACATAAAACACCTGCAACCATTGCTATTGCAGGTGTTCGTAGTAGGCTGGGCTGGCTGGATTTGAACCAACGAATGCCAGAGTCAAAGTCAAGCAAGCTATTGGTTTTACAGTGTTTTTTAGTGTTAGAAAGATATGGCTACGCAGTAAATAACTCCGTCTCGTTTTCTATCAAGTCGTTTGCTAGATATTTATAGTCCATATATTCTATGCCATACTCACCGCTACTAATTTGCTGACATAGTTTGCTCTTGTAATAAATCTCCATAGCTATGCGGTTATCGATATTCTTTATCTCTGCAATCGCTTTAATAATATCTTCTTCAAGAAAAGTAATATATACATCGCGTAACTCTTTTTTATCAACAGCCATAATCATTTAACCTCATAAGACTTATCAAACTTTAAATCATTATCTATCAAGGTTTGACTAATCAAGCAAATCTGATGGCTTGTTTTATAATATCTGATTTCTGATAATGCTCTGTCCTTATCCCAAATGCCACGCATATACATATCCACCGTGACAAAAACATCGTCATTCGCAACACTTCCACTTATATAGTCATACTTCTTATAATCATCATTTCCTTTGCTACAGCTTGCTACGAAATCCAACCACGCAACATCTTCACTTGCAAAAACTAACCCGTTATATTTTGATAAATCTTCCGATAAATTGTATATGTTATTTATAGGTTTTTCATTTAATCGGACTGCTTTCCGTTTTGCCCAATTCTCAGCCTGCTCTTTATCGGCTGTAACATAAAACCCAATACCAAAATCCAAATATCTCTTTGAGAAATCAGAAGCCGGTTTATCAACAATTAAGGTAGTTCCATGATATACAATCATATTGCAACACCTCTGTCATG
>WQXS01000040.1 GCA_009784725.1 Oscillospiraceae bacterium | reverse complement strand
GCAGCAGATTACACTGTCAGCTACTCAGGCGAAAGAACCAATGCGGGAACATTTAACCTGATTCTCACAGGCCAAGGAAACTACCACGGCACAAGAACCATTCCCGTAACCATAAACAAAGCAGACCAGAATATTACAATAACAGACCCCGGTGTAAAAACTTTCGGTGACGCCCCGTTTACACTTGATGTAAGTGGCGGCACCCCAAGCTTTGAGGTCACTTCAGGTACTGCTGTTTCTGTTGATGCAAGTACAGGGTTGGTAACTATAATACGCGCCGGAGCCGCAACAATAACGGTTTCAATGGATGGCAATGATAATTACAATAATGTACTAAAGGATATAACTCTAACGGTTGCCAGAAAAAATATTGCAGCGGCAAGCATAGATATATCCGGCACCTACACATATAACGGTTCGCATCAATCACCGTCAATGACTGTAACATTGGATGGTGTGACATTGGTTAACCCCTTTGATTATACAGTTACTCAAGTTGGCGGAACTTCTGCAGGAACACCCATTGTTACTATCAACGCTCAAAATAATTATACGGGAAGTGTCTCAGAAACATTTACTATCAATCCCTTCCAACTTTCATGGATTGCAAACGGTACTATACACAATAAAGAATATGACAGAACAAATGTTGCTGCTGTTAATGCACTCCCTGCATTAAATACATTTGGTGCCGATATTGTAACAGTTTCACAGGGAACAACTACATTTGCATCAGTCAATGTCGGCACCGGAATTGCTGTCACAGCTGCAGGTTGGGGTATAAGCGGTAATTCAAATTATATTGCTCCTGCCGCTCAACCTAGTTTCTGGGGGGCAAACATCACACCAAAACCTCTTGAGTGGAACTCGTGTGCTGTCGCCGATAAACCTTACGATGGCACAAACTCTGCAACAATTACCACCACTCCAACATTATTAGCAGGTCGTATTATTGATGGTGACACTGTAACAGTTACTCCGGGTACAGCTGTATTCAGCAACGTTAATGCTTCATCCGACCAGATCGAAGTCACCGCCAGCGGATGGGGCATCGCCGGTGTTGATGCAGGTAACTATTCAATAGAACAGCCCAACTTTAACGCCGCATATATAAACCCCCGCACGTTGGGACTAAGCTTCACAGGTCCGCCGGTTGCTCTGTCGCCATTAAACACGAATGTAAATCTTACTTCAAATATAAATCTAATCGGTCTAGTCGTCTCAGAAACTGTGCCTATAAGTTTATCCGATGGTGTTGTTGTAAGCTATGATGATGCAACAAAACTACTAACATATAGTAATGCAGACGTGCCTGTACCGGCACGGGCGCTTGCTTTTACAGCGAACGCAGCCGGTACCGGGTATAACTCAAATTATACAACAGTAAATGCAACCTTTAATATAACGGTTCACGATGGAAAGGGTTCGGGCACCCGTGCAATACCTGTAACACAAGAAAATATAGTCAGGACATCACCAATAGATTTTAATACATTTGCAAATACCGCAGGTTCAACAGATGGTTTAAGCAGGCACTATGTACTTGCAGAAAATATAACACTCACAGGACCAAATAACTGGATACCAATCGGTACAACAGCAACCCCATTTATCGGCAGCTTTGACGGTAACAACAGAACAATAACCGGAATAACTATTTCCGGCACTAATAGTAATCAAGGTATGTTCGGTGTAATCGGTTCGTTTAATAACGGTATCGAATGGATACCCGGGATTGTAAAGAATCTAACACTTAACTCTGTTAACATCATCGGCGCAAGTGATATAGGCGGTATTGCGGGAATTAACAGGGGATTAATTGAGTATTGCAATGTAAGCGGAACAATTACGGGTACTGGTAATAATGTAGGAGGTATAGCAGGTTCCGGTATTCAACCCCCTCCCGATGTACCTGCTCCAAACAGCAGTATAATAAGATATTGTATTTCAAATGCAATGGTTAGTGGAAGTAATACCGGTGCCGGAGGAGTTGTTGGTTCAGCAAGCACAGGTACAAATATCAGTAATTGTTTTTCGACAGGTGACATTAAAGGCCTTAACAACGTTGGTGGTATTGTAGGAAGTATTAAAGATTCTTCAGTATCAAACTGTTATTCAACAAGTAATGTTGAAGCCACCATAACCGGTATGTTTACTTTTGGAAGCGTTGGTGGAATAACTGGACTTGTGGATAATAGTCAAGTAACAAATTGTGTTGCCTTAAACCCAAAAGTATCTTTTGAAAATGAGCCAATGCCGGATGCAATCGGACGAATCGCAGGTAATGCAACAGGACTTAACAATAATTTTGCGTTTAGCGGTATGATTGTAACAGTTAATTCAGTACCGAAAACACTAACCGGTGAAACACCAACCGGCATTAATGGTGGTGCTATTATTAATGATCTGGGACAACCCGGACACTTTGCAACTCTTTGGCAAACCCTTGGCTTCACCAACCCATGGTGGACAGCCGTCCCCGGTAGATTACCGAATTTAGGTATGTATCTTTCAGATGCACCGATAGAGGGTGACGGCACAACACAGCCGTTTAGGATTTACAACGAGCATCAACTACGTCAAGTTGGAAGAGGTGCGAGTGCTGCTACAGGATATACTGCATGGACATTAGATTCAAATTATGAGCTAATGGGTAACATAACACTAACAGGTGATACAAACAACTGGACAGCGATAGGTCCGTTTGATACTCCCAGCGGTACTGATACTCCATTTACTGGAATATTCGATGGTCAGGGTTTCACGATTTCCAATATTCAAATGAGTGGTCATGTCCAGCATCAAGGCTTCTTTGGGAAAATTAGCGGAGCAGGAGCGGTGATAAGAAATCTGCATCTGGTAGGTAATATTTCTACTTCAGATATTGTCGTTGGTGGAATTGTTGCCGACCATGCCGGCGGGTTAATTGAAAATTGCAGCTTTACCGGGACTGTAAGCGGAACCGGAATTCTACCTGTCCGCACCAGAGCAGGTGGAATTACAGCCACAACCAGCAGAGGCGGAACAGTCAGGCGTTGTGTTTTTAACGGAACCGTTCAAACAACCGGACACGAGGCGGGTGGTATTGTCGGTTATGTTAATATGGACGGAAATACTGCAACTATTTATTGTACTATCGAAAACAATTTAAGTATAGGCACAGTCCGAGTTACCGGCACCCCGGAGATTAATTACGGCAGTGCTATTGGAGGAATAATCGGCAGTATTCAACCAAACGGCGGAATAGTTCGTAATAATATCAGTATGGCAATTGTGGAAGGAGATAACATCAATCGTGCAGGCGGTATCGTCGGGCGCACAGGTTACAGATTCTGGTGGGATGTGCCGCAAGTAATTAATTATCAAAATATAATTGAAAATAACATTGCGCTCAATACAAGAGTATCTAGCCAGTCCCCTGTCTGCCGGGTAGCTGGAGAAATAAATGCTTCACCTGCACCACAATCAATTGTTCGAAATAACTATGCATGGGCAGGTATGCCTATTGGTACCAATGCCGGTTCAAGTGCTCCTGTTACAAGCGGTGACGCTAATAGTCTCAACGGTGCGGATATCATCGGTGGTATTGACGGTAACATAGCTACAATCAGAGCATTGTTTACAGACCCGTGGTGGGATGCAAGATTCCCCGACCTGACAGAATACTTATTTGCCGGAGCTTCGCTCGAGCTCGATGAATGCTTGTTCTGCGGGCTGGACTTTGATGAGTGTGAGTGCGTGTGTTTCTTGTGTTATGGTTTGGATGAGTGCGAATGTGATTGCTTGGAATGTTATGGTTTGGATGAGTGCGAATGTGATGACGACATCATGGGTATGAATGGTATGATTGATGCTCCTGATGATGAGCAGGATACTGAAATTGATTCAAGTGATATATCAGAGCATATAAATCATGGTATTTCAAACGGCGTTGACGGCATTGATGATGGTGCAGACAAAGGCAATACTGAACCAAACACTAACGGGAATCCCGATGACGGCACTTCCAATGGTGGCAGCACCGGCACCGGTTCCAGCCCCGGTACTGGCGCCGGTTCAGGTAATGAATCGAGCACCGGTTACTCCGGCACTGCTACCTCCCTCTGTGAAAACCCCGATTGCACAGACCCGGACTGCAATGACCTCGACTGCACCGAACCCGATAACAACACAACCCCCGAACCTGTCGACCCCGACGAATCCTCAGACACCATGTATGAGTTCCTCTTCGTCCTCCCCATCACAGGCTTAGGCGAATTCCTGCGCAGACGCAAAATCATACGCCTCCCCTATTTTAAGCGCATCCTAAGCAAACACGGCTAACGTATGAAATGAAAATACCGTGTTTACACGATATTTTAGTAAACACAGTATTTTGATTATACCTCTTTTGTTCTATATGTTATATCCTTTCCGAGGCTCTGCAACTGCAGAGATATCGAAGGGAGCAACAATATCAGTGTTTACAGGAACACTTCTTGCATAAAGAGTATCGGGACAATAATCAATATCCCCCGGCCACTCAATTGTATCACAAACAACCTTAACAAGATTAAATACCTCTTTATCCATAATAGGCTTATATACATCATATTGAAAAGATGGTTTTACATCAAAAATGCGGTGCTCTCCGTTATTAAAATTTAATAATAACTTATAATCGTCCAACGGAATTACAGAAATGACACGTGGCCATGTGGGTTCCCCATAAAAAATATCTTCCATTATCTACTCCTTATCGTAGTGGTTTGATTTTTCGAGTTTGCTTTCCGGCCAAAGCGAGCAACCAATTATTCTTTAACTCATCTTCATACATTTGTGCCCATTTTTTTATAAGTACTTTTTGCTTTTTGGGGAAACTCCCTTCAAAAATATTGCCATCAAGCAAAAAAACAGCACCATATTCTCCGTAATACGCATGAAAATGTGGAGACTTATGTTTATCATTATCTTTCCAGTACATTCGTATTTGAATCCCGAAGAACGTTGATAATGTTGGCATTTTTATACCCCCGACTATACATTATTTTCTTGTTAAATACAACTGTAAATAATATGTTAAATTATACACTGATTGACATTTTTTTATCAATACACACGCTTTTACAACTTTTAACAGTAAATTTACACAGAAATAACGGTTTTCATCAAATTAAATGTAAATTTTTCATCATAAATATTACAAAAATGACAGAAGTGATGAAAATTAAAGATAGGATATATATTTAATGAATTATGAAAATAAAGCTCTTCTTAAAAAATCTGCCCGAAAGCAAAAGGCAGATGAGAATGCAGCGGTTAAAAAACCTATATCAACGCAAAAACTCAGAAACCGTTTAATAATAATTTTCGCATGTGTTGCAGTTATACTGACTGTTGCAGTTTTATTGCTGTTTAACCGAAATTCTTTTATTAGTACTCCAAACAGACTCACAATTACTGTTGCGTGGAATCCCGGCAGTACGGCTGACGATGTTGTCAGAGTTTTAATGCGGGAGATGAATACATCCGTGACAATTCAAAATATCACGGGCGCAAATGGTGCAAGTGCCGCAAATACTGTGTATAGCTTACCGCACAGTGGCGGGAACTTGCTGTCTACAAATCTCTCCGCATTTGTAACCTCCGAAGCAATGGGATTTGCCGACAGTTCACACCGTGACTGGGATGTCTGGCTGTGTGCATTTGCGCCTGCAGTATTGGTTGTTACAAACGATTCTCCCTATAACACAGTTGGAGAGCTGATTCGTGCAATCCGTGAATATCCCGGCGCAGTACGCTGTGCCGATGAAGGCTACGGTACAGTCAGTTATATTGCCGCAGAGCTTTTCAGTTCACAAATTGTACTGGAGCTTTCACATCAATCGTTCTCGGGGAGCAACCAAACCATTGATGCTTTGCTTGATTATAATGCAGATTTTGCGATACTGCTTTCATCACAGGTTATTGAACATCTTCATTCGGGAAGGCTTAAAGCATTAGGTGTTTTCAACAAAAACGACTTTGAATTAAGCGACAATAAAATTATTCCTCCTGTTTCAAATACCGGTGACAGGCTCTCCGAATACTTGCCGTTTGGTGAGTATTACGGCCTTTTTATTCCGAGCGGTACACCGGAAATTCAACTGTCCGGTTTTGACAGGTTAATCAAAGATGCAGTTAATACAGAGTCTTTTAACGAATTTATCCAAAAAACAGGACTCGAATCCGTAACGCCCGACAGAAAGCAAAATGCAGCTTTAACAGAACGTTTCTGCAGTATAACTAACTGGACGCTTTTTAATGCGGGATTTTTACCGACAAACCCCGACACTCTCGGCATCCCGAAGCCGTAGGTATTGAATTATTCGCCGATATATGTTAGAATCCATTTCCACTTTCTTTTAAGGACTTATTAATGGATAAAAAGCATGTGTGGCGTTATTTCGGAAATTTTATATTCTTCTCTGCGGCTTTTTTCCTTTTTGAACTGATGCTGCGGATTTCCACGCCCGGACAATTTGATGTCGCAGGGTTTCTTTTTTCTGTTATTTTTAATTGCATAACAGCTGTTTTTATATGCAGCTTGCTGAGTTTATCTTCGGGAAAGTTCCACACATTATTAAGCAACTTGATTCTTCTTCTTGTATCCTCTTTATATATATCGCAAATTATTTATTACAATGTTTTCGGAACATTCTATAATTCCGAATCATTATTTAACGCAGGGCAGGTAGCGGATTTTTGGAACTTTGTTATTATTGTCAACACCATAATTACGAAAATTGTTTATATCCTGATTTGTTTAATTCCAATAGTTATTTACAATATTTTTGTCAGAAAAACGCTGATTACTGCATCTGCACCGGGATTTAGACGGCTTACAAGAATGGATGCACAGTGGTTTTCTCAAACAAGAAATGTTGTACTTGGAATTTCTGCAGCTGCGTATCTTTTTATGATTACCGCTTTTGTCCCCTTTGCTTCGGACCCGTCGGCATCTTATTCAATGTTTTTCGGACAGCAGGATTACGAAGAATCAATTAACAAAACAGGTTTTCTCTCCACGTTAAAAGTAGATGTTCTAAAGGTCTTTATCAAAGAAGATTCCTCTGCTGCATTGCATGTTCTTGAGGAGCTGCGGGATGAAAACCATGTTGATTATACCGTTTTCCAAAGTGACCCGGTGCCTCCTGTAACTACTCCCCCTCCGCAGGTAAGTACAGGAACAGCCGGAGATGAATACCCGCCGGAGGAGCCGCCCGAGCCGATTGTATATGGCTATAATGTCATGGACATTAATTTCAGCGAATTAATAGAAAATGAAACAAACCCTGCCGCAGCATTGCTGCATGAGTATTTTGCGGGTTCCTATCCGTCTTTGAAAAATGAATATACGGGAATGTTTGAAGGCTATAATCTGGTAATGTTTGTAGCTGAGGGATTTTCTCCTCATGCGGTACGTGAGGATTTAACACCGACGTTATATAAAATGGTAAATGAAGGCTTCAACTTTACCGAGTTTTACACATCATACTGGAGAGTCAGCACAAGTGACGGGGAATATGTCGCTTGCACAGGGTTAATACCAAAATCGGGTGTTTGGAGCTTTTACAGGTCGCATAGTAATTATCTCCCGTTTGTTATGGGTAACCAGCTTAGAAATATAGGTTATAAAACTGTCGCATATCATAATCATACCCATACATATTACAGGCGGCATCTTTCGCATCCGAATATGGGATATGATTTTAAGGCTGTCGGCAGCGGTCTTGAGCTTCCGAATATTGTCTGGCCGAACAGCGATTTTGAAATGCTGCAGGCTACTGTTGATGATTATATTAACCATCAGCCTTTTCATGCGTACTATATGACTGTCAGCGGGCATTTTGAATATACTTTCGGCGGAAATATGATGTCAAGGCGTAACCGTGACGCTGTGGAGCATCTTCCGCTTTCCGATTCTGCAAAAGCATATATTGCCTGTCATATAGAGCTTGACAAGGCACTTGAGTATCTGATGAAACGCTTAAATGAAGCGGGAATTGCTGAAAATACCGTAATTGTGCTCAGTACCGACCATCATCCGTACGGATTGCCGGGAAATGAAGGAGCGGACGGTATAAGCGAGTTTCTGGGTTATCAGGTGGACCAGTCTGCAAATTCCGAATTTATGAACTTTGATTTGTTCAGAAACAACCTTATTATTTATGCTCAGGGAATGGAGCCTGTAACTGTTGACAAACCAAGCTCGAGCCTGGATATTATACCGACCGTTTCAAACCTTATGGGTCTTGAATTTGACTCCCGGTTTCTGATGGGCCGGGATATCTTAAGCAACAGCGAGCCGCTTGTCATTTTTGGAAACCGCAGTTTCATCACCGCCAACGGACGAAGAATAAGGGACAGGGAATTTATCCCCAACCCCGGCGTTACAGTTGACGAAAATTACGCCGACACTATCAGAGCAATAGTCGACGCAAAATTCTCCGTTTCAACAAGCATACTGGATCTGGATTATTACCGAATTGTATTCGGTCAGGATTAATTAAAAATCAAGAAGACAAGGGGACGGTTCCTCTGTCTAAAAGTATCGAGGGAATTCCGGCAACCGACACGGAACTGACTGAGATACTTTTAGACAGAGGAACCGTCCCCTTGTCTTCGTTTATTAAATTTACTGTGGTCTTGCGTTATATGCTTCAACTACTGCGTTGTTGAGGTCTCTTTGGTATGTTTTGCTGTTGGTTACTGTGTTGTTAAAGTGCAGGCACAGATGGCCGTTCATGCCGTTGTCGCGAATTGTGCTGACATCGTGAGGCATGCCGTTGAGTGATGCTGCGAATGTACGTTCTCCTACTGTGACCCATACAGGGCGGGGTTTCCATGCCCATACGCCGTTGCGTGTTCTGAGGATTGCATCTGTATCTGCTTGTGTCGGCGGTTCAACATCCATATGTCCGCTCTTTGAAAAGCCTCTTAACTGGAATGTTATACCCGTGCGGACATCAACAACATTCAGATTCACACCTGTCGGTACAATACTTTTCGCCGAATCCCAGTCGATTAGTTCAATTACCTTAGCTTCGTTACCTAAAAATTCAGATTTTATGAAGCCGACAGTACCGCTATGCCTGATTTGTGACCATCCGTTCGACAGATTTTCCAGTACATCAACACTTGTGTTAACCGGAAGCAGTCTGATAACGCTGTCATTTGTTGACGGACCTGTCCGGAAATTGACGCCTGTGAGTGTTCTGAGATTTGCAATCGGAGCTGCTGATGAAGTCGCTCCCGTAGGTGAAAGCAGGTCTGACCTGATAAATCCGTCAGTTCCGTTATGTTTAACGCTTGTCCAGCCGTCTGTTCGTTGTTCTATTACTTCAACGCTTGTGCCTGCTGCTATTGATCTGATTAATCTTGAATCTGCAGACGGGCTGCTTCTTAAATTTGCGACTGTGTTGGTCCTTAGTGTTGATGGCGCCGCCTGAGAAGCTCCCGAACCGTCTGTCAACAGATCTGATCTGATGAAGCCCGACGAACCATCATGTCTGACACTCGACCACCCGTTGCTTCCCGCTTCAACCACTTCTACACTTGTGCCTCTTGGAAGTGTTTTAACAACACTGTTTTCCATTGATGCTCCGGACCTCATATTTACAACTGTAGTTGTTCTGAGGGTTTCGGGTGTATTGCTTGATGCCGTCGATGCAGCTGCACCCGATGAGGCACTTCCGTCACCTCCGCGAGTTAGAAAATCCGAACGTATAAATCCGTTTGAATCATTAATTTTAACCTTTGACCAGCCTGCCGGGTTATGCTCTAATACGTCAACACTTGTTCCTGCAACAACCGTTCTGAGAATACTTGAATCTGTTGATGCTGCAGACCTTAGGTTTACGCCGCTGGTTGTGCGAAATGCGGCAGACGAATTACTTATCGGAAATCTGAGAAAGTCGGACCTGATAAATCCGGAGAAATTACCTGTTCGTACTCTTGACCAGCCTGCCGGATTATGGTCGAACACTTCAACATTTGTCCCGGTATATACAATTGTAACTACAGACGATTCTGTCGATGGCTCAGAACGCATGTTAACGTCAGCGGTTGTTTGAAATGTGCCTGATGAAGCAAGTGCAGGTGACGACATTCCTACAAGGCTTGCCGTCATACTAAATATTATAACTATAAAAATTACTTTACGTAATTTGCGGTTCACAATAGTTTTCTCCTTAAAATGAAACACTGTAAATGCCGTTAGTACGACAAGTTTAGCATATCCGGCGACTCAAGTCAACCCATTTTGACATTTTTTCGTAACTTTTTGTAACACTTTTAAAAGTTTTGAAACAGCACCTTTATTACTTTGACATTTAAGGCATTCTGTGATAACATTTCGCCTTGTGCAGCCTATATAATTAATAAGGGAACTATAAGACATGTCAAACAATGAAAAACGTGCAAAACACCCGCTGATTGATACACTTCTTACAATAAAAGGAAACCCGAGAATTGCCATATATACCGAGCCGTTATGGGTCATCCCGTTTAATCTTTATTCGCCGTTTGTTGCTGTTTATATGGCAGCGCTTATGCTTTCCGACAGGCAAATCGGTCTTGTAGCTTCAATTTTTATGTTCTTTAGAGCAATTTCCGCACTTTTCAGCGGTGCCATTACCGATAAACTCGGAAGAAAACTTACAACTTTTATCTTTGATATGGCATCATGGTCAATACCATGCCTATTATGGGCATTTTCGCAGAATTTCTGGTGGTTTGTTGTTGCAGCGGCATTTAACGGGCTTATGCAGATAACGGATAACTCATGGACATGTTTATTAATCGAAGATGCAGATAAAAGCGCACTTGTCCGGATATTTTCACTATTACACATGATTGCTCAGCTTGCTGTTATTTTTGCCCCGCTTGCGGCAATCATGGTTAATCAGCTTTCAATAATCCCCGCAATGAGGATACTATTTCTGTTTTCATTTATATCTATGACAATAAAGTTTTTCCTGTTGTATTTTCTTGGAGACGAAACAAAGGTAGGGCGAACGCGGCTTGAAGAAACAAAAGACATGTCACTTTGGCAGGTTATGAGTGGCTACGGCGGTATTTTCAAAAAAATATTTGCTTCAAATGATATGATTCTCGCATTGGCATTAACAACAATATTCAGTATTGTATGGATGGTAACCGGCAGCTTCTTCGGGTTATATGTTACCGGAACACTTAATATTCCCGAATACTTTCTGGCATATTTCCCCATCCTTCGGGCTCTTGTTATTGCTGCTTTTCTCTATCTGTTTCAACCTAAGCTTGATAAGCTCGGGTTTCGTTATCCGATGCTCATTGGTCTGGTAATTTTTGTTGCATGTAAGGTTTTGCTTGTACTGACCCCTGTCGGTTCATTATATATACTGTTTGTTGTAGTATTTTTAGATGCAGTTGCATTCAGTTTTGTGGTTCCGAGAAATGACTCTTTAATCCAAATATTAATCGAACCATCCGAGCGGGCAAGAATCAGAGGGCTTATGATGGTTATTGTTCTCGGTTTGAGCATACCCTTCGGATATCTTGCAGGCTTTTTATCGGAAATGGACCGCAGATATCCCTTTGTAATGGTTGCTGTTTTCCTTGCTTTAATGTTCTTCATTATTGCCTTCAGCAAAAAGAAGTTCGACTCAATATCAAAAAGAGTAAAAGATGGAGATATAAACTAAAGAGCACAAGGGGACGGTTCTCCTGTGCTCAAAAAAGGCTGTTGCAAAAATGTGCAACAGCCTTTGTCATTGCGAGGAACAAAGCAATCCGGTGTATTGTAGTTTTTTTTTGCGGTTTCTACAACAAATCGCAGAATTTTTTAAATGTGTCCGGGATGTCGATGTCCTGCGGGCATAGCGGATTACATGCACCGCACGCCGTGCAGGCCTGCGGTTGTTTGTCGGCTGCAAGTGATTCGAGAACATCTCTTACGTACCACGAAACACCATGATTTGCTTCATTATATGTTGCAATCAGCATCGGAATATCAAGCTTTACCGGACATGCTCCGCAGCAGTAGCGGCACGAGGTGCATGGGACAAATGATGCCATACCGTCAACAACCTGCTGAAGCAATGCTTTTTCGGACTCCGATGTCGGGTCGCTTTTTTCATAAAATGATACATTTTCTATCATTTGCGCCATGTTTGACATACCGCTTATTGTTATCACAACCTCCGGGAGTGATTGCAGAAAACGAAATGCCCATGTTACCGGAGTATCGTTCGGACGTGCTTTTTTGAGTATAACCTCCGCTTCTGCTCCGGGTGCCGCAAGAAGTCCGCCTCTGACAGGCTCCATTACAAATACAGGCTTGTTGTGTTTTTTCAGAACCTCGTACTTTTTACCCGCTTCCTGTAATGTCCAGTCAAGATAATTAAGCTGTATCATTACATACTCAATGTGCTCGCCATATTTGGTTAAGAACTTATCGATAGTTTCATATCTGCCGTGAGAAGACATTCCCAAATGCTTGATTCGTCCGGCTTTTTTCTCTTCAACAAGATAATTTACAATTCCTACCTTTTCGTCTGTGTAAAGGTCATATGTACTTTCGGATACCTGATGCAGCATGTAAAAATCAAAATATTCCACTCCGCAGGTTTCCAGTTGATGTTCGAATATTTCTTTAGGTGTATTATATGTTCTGGCTGTCATTCCCATTGGTGTAACATCCAGTTCCAGTTTTCCGTCTTTAATTTCCATGAAATTTCCCGGGAACTTGTCCGCAAGATACCATGACTCACGCGGATAATTTTTGAGTACTCTTCCAAGTACTTTTTCCGATTCGCCCGCATGATAGAAAAATGCGGTATCAAAGTAGTTTATGCCGTTCTTAAATGCATATTCAACCATTTCCGCAACTGTTTTTTCACAAACTGCATCCGAAGGTTTTACGGTTGGCAGGCGCATTCCTCCGACACCAAGTGCCGGGAGCTTAATTCCTTTAAAGTCATTGTAAATCACGTTTCAATCTCCTTTTGTTTATTTCTGTTTACAGGTTATTTTATTGTTTTAATTCCCGTTGTTTACTGCTTCGTTTAGTGTTTTACCGATGCTTTCTCTTATGATTAAATCTGCATACTTGTCAAAGGATGTTTCCGATTTATTTATTAATATCAGATTATTTCCGTTGTAGTAATTTACCATTCCTGCTGCAGGATAAACATTTAAGGATGTGCCGCCGACTATAAGGACATCGGCATCATAAATTGCTTTTGTTGCTTTATTTATCCGTGCGGAGTCGAGACCTTCCTCGTATAATACCACATCAGGCTTAATTATGCCATTACATGTGCATCTTGGTATGCCTTTTGATTGTAAAATTATATCAATCGTATAAATTTCCTTGCATGACATGCAAATATTCCGAAGCGCCGAACCGTGCAGCTCAATAACATTTACGCTCCCCGCCTGTGTATGAAGCCCGTCAACATTCTGGGTTATCACCGCCTTAAGCTTCCCCTGCCGCTCCAACTCCGCCAAAGCCTTGTGTGCGTCATTTGGTTTTGCTTCCGGGTAAAGCATTTTCTCTTTATAGAAGCGATAAAACTCCTCAGTATTTTCCATGAAAAAACTATATGACAAAATCTCCTCCGGAGGGTATTCATAATTCCCGCTGTACAACCCGTCTGCACTGCGAAAATCCGGAATTCCGCTCTCCGTGGAAACCCCCGCTCCGCCAAAAAACACAATATTGTTTGAATTTTGTATTATATCTCTAAGCTTTTCTATTTCATTTATCATCGCACTTATTCCCTATTTACCCCTATTTGCGAAATATCTATATTTCTCGTAACATCATTTTCATCAGTGGGTAAGTATTAACATTCGTATTTCCAAGCGCAGAAAAGACAATTTGCTGCTGCGGTGAATAAGCAGTAAAGAAATCAACTCCTGCATCACCGCCTACAGCGTAAAAGGATAGATTATTCTTCGTTTCATGACGATAAACACCAAGGCCGTAGCTCTCTGTTTCGTTTATTTCAGACTGCTTTTTAGTAAATTCAGTCAGCATATTTTCCGAGAATATCTTGCCTTGAAAAACCGCTCGCCATAATTTGTCCAAATCATCCGCACAGGTATAGAGTCCGCCGTCAGAGCCGCCTAAAACCGGCAGGTTAAAAACATTTGTCTTCAGTCCGTCACTGCTGCCCATATAACCCAATGCAACATTGCCGGGCAACGAGTCTGCACGATAAAAGCCGGTGTGTTTAAGACCGCATGGTAAAATTATCGCTTCATTTACAAATTGCCTGTATGAAATACCGCCGGCCGCTTCTATTATAAGCCCCAGCAAAATAAAACCCGAATTGGAATAGCTGTATCGTTCACCCGGTTTAAATTTTGGAGGAAGCGGTGTTATCATTTGCAGGTAATATTCAAGCTGTTCCCACAGCTGCACAGGATATTTATCGTATAATGCCTGCAATTGCTCTTCGCAATCTTCGGATTCCTCGTCAATATAGTCACCAACACCTGATGTGTGAGTAAGTAAATGATATACCGAAACGTTTTTATCAATTTGCCCTAAGTCATAAGGCAAAATATCATAAATTCGTGATTTAAGCGAAAGCTTTCCCTCATCAATGAGCTTGCATGCCGCAAGCCCCGTAAATAACTTTGTCCCGGAAGCAATCCCAAACGCCGTATCTCTGTTATTTAAAAGATTTTCACTCCTGTTGCGAAACCCTTGACTTTTCTCAAACACCACTCCATTTCCATCCCCAACAGAAAACACCCCCGAAAACTCACCCGAATCCGACCACTCACTCCAAATATCTCCATATCTCATCCTACCAACCCCCAACCAATATAACTCATCATCAGTATATCAAATATTTTAGTTTCTAACTATATAAAAGATACTTTAAAATAAGACAAGGGATAATCCTTGTCTTATTCTAGTGGACGTTACTTACCTAAATCAACACTCTTACATTAACTTTTCATTTTAGTGATTTGATGTTTTTTGCATTAAGTGGTGATACAATCTTTTTGCCTGAACGCTTTTCATAAGACTCCCGAGCATCTTTGGCAACTGCTCCACCTTCTTGTGCAACTTTTGCAGTTTCATCAATGCCAAACGGGTCAGATTGTTTCGATAGCTCAGTTGCAGACACTTCCGCAAGCATATTTAACACAAGCTCCATGTTTGTCATGTGATCGCGTAGATTTTCTTTTTTCAATCCTTTATAGTTCTTGTACTCTCTGGTTGATTTGCCACTCCATTCTTTTGTCATAATATCTGTAAGCGTTGCAAAATCCTTCGATTCACTGACACCGGAGCGTTGCCATTCATCAGTTAAATCTTTACGGACTTCCATCGTTTTAATACGCTGATTAATCCATTTTTCACTATAACCCTTTTTGAAATAGGTTTGAAAAGCTCTGTCAATTGCGATTTCCGGATCATCGGTTTCATCAATGCGCTCTTTGCCTAATTGAGCAAGCCACAACTTAAAAGGCTCTGCTTTTGGAGAAGGGACTGATTGTATAATACGTAAAATACCTTTTGTGTTAGCGACATCTGTATTATAAAATTTCCCGTCAGCTGACTTCATTTTCAGTTGACTACAAACTGTAGTCAACTCATTACCCTCTTTTTTCAAGCGGGTTTTCATTACACTCCAATACTTTCTCGCCCCATCATGCGTATGTTGATTTGTAAGAACTTCAATTATATCAACAATTGAAATATACCAATCCTGTTCTTCTTCGTTCCACTCTTTACGAATTTTTTTATCTTCAAAAACTTCTATTTTATTATTCATCTTTCAACCTTCCATATATTATAGTATGTTTAATATAATTATACACTAAGATAGTCGGATGTATAATTAATCTTTTCTTTCTTAAGAAACTCGTCGTGCTAATGATTTCACCTTGTGTTGGTGCATTTGGATTCTCACTAATATCTATTATGTCAAAGATAAAATCTGTAGTATTTAATATTTGGGCGGTAAAACTTTTCCAAGTTATTTCATATAATAGAGGTGGGTGCTCCGATAATACACCTTGTTGATATGCTTGTTGTATAAAAGCGGACGCTATTTTGTGTGACGGGTCTTTAGATAAATCATCTGAACAGAGAAATGTATTTGAGTCTGGAATGATTGGTATATTTTTATAACGAAAATCATATTCCATTTTTAAGATTAACCAGTTAACCACCAAGTCAAAACTTATGTTCCACAGTATTTTTTCATGATAAGTGATATCCTTAGGGTATCTATGGTATAGTACTATATGAAGTAACTCGTGTAGAAGGATGAAATTTAAAGTCTCTTCCGGAAGATCGTTCATCTTATTTTCGTTTAAATAGAGACGATATCCGTCTGTTGCTGCAAAACCGTGTAAATCATTAGTATATTTCTCTACTCGCATACATACTTCTCCTAGAAATGGATAAGCTTCTAGTAATATCATGTTAAACCTTGCAAGTTTGTATTGAAATGGAATTGTTCTATACTTTGCAGCATCCAAAGTGTTCTTCTCCTAATCAAATGCGAAACATTTCAGCATACTTGGAATTATGCTTTATTATAGTTGAGCATTCTTGGATTGTCAAGACGTTTTTCCAAGAATGTTGAATTATTTTTTTATGCTGTTATAATAATTAATATTACGATTACGAAAAGGTTTTGAAAATGAATCGAATAAGAGAACTGCGAAAAAAAAAGGATTTAACACAAAAAGGGCTTGCAAAGCACTTGAAAGTAGCCGACAGCACGCTTTCATATTGGGAGATGGGGAAATATGAACCGGACAATAAAGCTTTAAAGATGCTGTCCGAATTTTTTCAGGTGCCAATTGATTATATTCTAGGTGGTGATTTTACAAAATGGGATTTTTACAGAGATGGTACACTTTACCCGGAAAACATTCACCTAATTTAACTGATTCGGCGACATTTGTTTCAGAGTCAGTTCCTTTATATAACAAAGACTCAACATCCAATAATACCAATGTTCTACATGGTTTACTAACTGCTTTCGATCGAGTAGAATTTAAAGATTTAACACAAGAAGAAATAGATAACCTTGCAGAGTATGCTGTGTTTATAAAGTCCCGAAGAAAAAGTGAAAAATGATTTCATAATCAGGATTCAGAATTATAGAAAAATGAAATACTAAGCACACTAAAAGTTCGCCAAATGGATAGCTTGGCTATATTTGAACAACGCCAACCCCTTGCACCGCAAGGAGTTGGCGTTGGTGGGCCTTCACGGACTCGAACCGCGGACCGACCGGTTATGAGCCGTTCGTTATTATGCCGTCAGACCGTTGCGGTTACAAGATTGCGTGGTTGTGTTGACTTGAATTTGACTTGAATTGTGTTAATTTATATCTCAGTCTCGCTCTTTAATAAACAAAATTCCTCATTATGAAGCAAGAAATCAACTATATCTTCGTTATGAAAAAGTACTATAATGTTTTAGAAATTAGATTGACAAAAACGCCAACCGCAATGCCAACTATAGTCCCTCCAATAAAAACCACCCAGAAAATATTTCTTCTGATTCGTGCAAGATTATTCATGCGTTTTGCTTCTTCACCCCATAAGAATTGGATTGGAGGATACACACGTGTCCAAATACTTCTAAACGCAAATTGCAAACTAACACCAAAAGCTAAAAGTAAAAAATAACCAAAAAAATTAACGTTTGAACTAGTAGTAATAAAATTAAGAATTCCACTCTTGATTGATATATCAATTAATATTGCAATAAGAATAATATTCATCAATAATGATAGAGAAATCTTGCTCATTAGTATATATCTATATGGCATTCTCATTTTTACAAATGTTCGCTCCAATTTATCACGAATTTCTAAAAACCTATCTTTATCTCCTATTTGTATAGTTGTTACAATCGTTGAATTATATGTGAATAACCAATGAAAACCATACTCAAACGAAACTGTACAACAGTCATAGGTTCCATAATTTATCCATAACTCAACTATTCTAAACTCGCCCGAATTGTCATACTTAAACAACTCTTCCATGCTTTCAAATTTGATAGTCGCTTCATTCTTTAATAAAGCTTTAATTGATGAAAATGTAGCTTCTCCATTTGGTTCAGAAAAATACTCTTCTAGGATGGAAAATACCTGTTTAATTTTTTCTTCATCCAGTGATATCGCATACTTTTTCTTGAATTTTACATCAAGTTTCATTTACTGCCTCCAAAGAACAAGAGATATGCCTTTATCTTATGTAATGCCTAAGTCTTATGCATATGCCCCAAACAAGTATATTTGTCAACTTCTTGCTTTATGTTTCATGTAAGTTTATTTACTACTTATTTTAAAATACATATTACTATTGTAAAACATCAGCAAATGCAACTGATAGTTCTGGGTCATCTCGAATTATTTTTCGTTTAAATGCAGCATATATGGATGATCTATCTATTTCTTTACAAATCGTTTCATAATATCCAAGTTCCGGCTCTTTCTTATGGTCCTGAATGAATTGATAAAATAGCCTTATATTTGGGACTAAGTGTGAGTTTCGAAGGTTTGAGCACTCAATTTTTTGTATGTCAGTTGAGCCTTCGTTATAAATAAGTTCTAAAAGTTCCACGGTCTGTGTTGCTTGACTATCTGTCGATAACAATTCAATTTTAACTTGTTCAATAAAGTTATCGGTTATCTCAACAGACAACGCTATGTGCATCTCTGGATCACATTTAGTAGGGTCTATGATATCGTCATATTTTGTGTGTTTAATACTGTTACAATGCCCACATGCAAGAAACAAATTGTTCCAGTCAAATTTTAACATTGGGTCACTCCGATGTGGAGTTATGTGCTCAATGTTAATCTTTATTGGTTTATCTTCACAAATGTAACACTTTTCATAACAGTCTGTTGTTAACGTGCTTAAAACTTCGCCCTTACGATAGTCTTTTTCAGACTCTATTGTTACACCAAGCGGTAAAGGACTCTTAGATAGACGTACCATTACTCTCCGCCTTTCTGACTTTTTCTAGTTCTTGAAATGCAATATACAGTTCTTTAGAGGGAAGTGCTTTTATTTCTAACTCTGACTTTGCTCTGAGGAATTCTTCATTTTCTTCAAGCGAACGCTCCTTGAATAATAGCTCTTTGTAACGCTCAAAGTATCTTTTTAATTTGCTTGAGTACATATCTGTATCAAGAAACGATTCCAAAATTGTTTCATATGAGTAGAAACTGGGGTTTTCAAGCCTTGTTTTCTTTTCTAAGTCGAATATTATGGCATTTTCTAAGGAGTTTATTACAAATGGTGAATGTGTAGTTGTAATAAATTGAACATTGGGAAACATCTTCGTAAGGAATGGCAGTATTCGTTTTTGCAACTCCACATGAAGATGAGTTTCAACTTCATCAATTAAGACAATTGCATGTGTATCGTAATCAACTTCGCTGTTTTCGTTTTCAAAACGCATTAACAACTCCATATAAATGTCAAGGAATGCTGCGTACCCATCAGCCATTTCATGCAATCCAAAAGGTTCACGGTTTGGCATTATAATATTAAATACAAGATTTTTTGTATCCCGTTGAAGCGTTAACTCATGACATGCATAGATTTCGCGTAATGCTGTAAGGAGATTAGCAAACCATCCCTCCAATTTATCAGCAAGATGCTTGTTCTTTTCACTCTTTGCACCATACAACCTATAATCAAGAAACAATGTGTACTTTAGAAAATCTTTACTTGGTTTTTGAGATACTTTTGTCTTGTTAGATAATGTAACTGGTTCTATAGACTTTGGTATATTGAGTTTAGATCGAGTTGCTGGTATATAAGCAAATATTAAATCCGGCTGAACTCTTGGAAAAATATTATATATTATGTTCACTTTTGAATCTAAAAGTTTCTTCCGTTTATTAATGTGTTTTCGTATTATTTCATCTGATCCAAATAACGAGCCTCCCTGTCCCAAGAATACAACATTTCGAATTGATTCTAACAAACTTGTTTTTCCGCTTCCATTTTTCCCAGTAACTATCAAATGCTTCCGTTCAATATCGGATAAAACAATTTCAATACTTCTAAGATGCCGTACTTTTTCAATATCAATTTTTGCAATAAAAACATTCTGCATATTTCTTACTCCTAACTATAATAACATCATTGCTTTAACTATATTATACCAAAGATTGCTTTTGAATGGGAGTGCTTTTTTCACCGTCCAGAAAATCGTCCAATTTTGACATTGATTTACGCTTATACACCGCATCCAAGTGTGAATATATAGCCAGTGTTGTTTTAATATCAGCATGACCCATTT
>WQXS01000039.1 GCA_009784725.1 Oscillospiraceae bacterium | reverse complement strand
CTAGTTGGTGTTTGATTTTTCCTTTTTGGCGGGTATCTTGGATTTCTATTTGTTTTATGCGATCAAAGAGAGTCTGCATTTTCTTATATGCAAACTATGGAAACGGCAGCTATAAATGTATCACAAACATGCCGGAAAAAACTACTTTTCAAAAAAACCTTTACTCAACTTTCATGCAATCGTCGTGCTTTTAATGCATGTCCTTTAGAATATACGGATAGATATAACAATCCGATTTTTAAAGAACTGAAAGATAACTCGGACTGTTTGCAAACATTTTTAACTAATTCTGTATTGGACATGCGAGGAAAGTGGTCTCAAAAAGCTTTTGAATATCTAATATTTTAACAATTAGACGAAATGCGTGTTGCCTATTTGAGCGTAGATATAATCGCACCTTATCGAGGCTATGGCGACAAATTAGCCGTAAATTCAATACTTTAATTTTGACACTATCCTTGCAATGAAACTTCAAGATAAACGCTACGTCAATCAATGATGGCCCCATTTTGTTTCAAAGACAGCAAATCAACCGCTGTTAAATCAGCATATTTCATGTCTACAAGATTTGCATCTAAAATTTTCATATATGCTAAAGGGTAAATCGTTTCGATTAACTTCCCAGATTTACTCTCCCACACCTTAAATGTACCGTCTTTTGATGCAGAGGCAATGTATTTCCCATCTGGACTAAAACACACACTTAACACGGCATCGGCATGGTCTTTTAGTCTGCGGACTAGTTTGCCCGTTTCCCATTCCCAAATTCTCACAGTTTTATCCCCTGATGCAGAGGCAATGTATTTCCCATCAGAACTAAAACACACTCCAAGCACAGAATCTTCATGTCCTTCTATTGTGCGGACTAGTTTGCCCGTTTCCCATTCCCAAATTCTCACAGTTTTATCCCCTAATGCGAAGGCGACCTGTTTCCCATCTGGACTAAAACACACACCAAACACGGCATCGGCATGGTCTTTTAGTCTGCGGACTAGTTTGCCCGTTTCCCATTCCCAAATTCTCACAGTTTTATCCCCTGATGCAGAGGCAATGTATTTCCCATCAGAACTAAAACACACACAATACACAAAAGAGGGCAGTTTTTCTATTGTGCGGACTAGTTTGCCCGTTTCCCATTCCCAAATTCTCACAGTTTTATCCCCTAATGCGAAGGCGACCTGTTTCCCATCTGGACTAAAACACACATTCAACACAGAAGAGGCGTGTCCTTCTATTGTGCGGACTAGTTTGCCCGTTTCCCATTCCCAAATTCTCACAGTTTTATCTCCTGATGCAGAGGCAATGTATTTCCCATCAGAACTAAAACAGGCGCTCCGCACATAATTTGTGTGTCCTTCTAGTGTGCGGACTAGTTTGCCGCTTTCACTCTCCCAAATCATCACACTTCTATCCCATGATGCAGAGGCAAAGTATTTCCCATCAGAACTAAAACACACACATTGCACATAATCGGTATGTCTTTCTAGTGTGCGGACTAGTTTGCCGCTTTCACTCTCCCAAATTCTAATAGTCTTGTCCCATGATGCAGAGGCAATGTATTTCCCATCAGAACTAAAACAAGCACACTGTACGGATTCTGTGTGACCTTCTAGTGTGCGGACTAGTTTGCCGCTTTCACTCTCCCAAATTCTCACAGTTTTATCCTTTGATGCTGAGATAATATGTTGTCCATCTGGACTAAAACATACATTCAACACAGAAGAGGTGTGACCTTCTAGTGTGCGGACTAGTTTGCCGCTTTCACTCTCCCAAATTCTCACAGTTTTATCCTTTGATGCTGAGATAATATGTTGTCCATCTGGACTAAAACAGGCGCTCCGCACATAATTTGTGTGACCTTCTAGTGTGTGAATTAATTTACCGCCTTCTCGTTCCCAAATCTTCACAGTCTTATCCCATGATGCGGAAATAATGTAGCTCCCATCTGGGCTAAAACACACACTATACACGGATTCTGTGTGACCTTCTAGTGTGTGAATTAATTTACCGCTTTCTCGTTCCCAAATCTTCACAGTCTTATCTCCTGATGCGGAGGCAAGGTATTTTCCATCTGGACTAAAACACACACTATGTACATAATTTGTGTGACCTTCTAGTGTGTGAATTAATTTACCGCTTTCTCGTTCCCAAATCTTCACAGTCTTATCCTCTGATGCGGAGGCAAGGTATTTTCCATCTGGACTAAAACACACACTTCTCACAGAAAGTGCATGGCCACGAGAAAAAAATACTCCTTTGTTTACATGGGATCCTATAAACTTACTTCCGCGGATGTTTTTTCCTGCTAATGTATACCTTCTTAGATCTAATTTTGAAAAGTCCTCACCAGACATATCACCATCACGTGAATACCCAATTATTTTCAGAGCATTAGCAACACCATTTTGTGCTTCATCGCCCACCTCATTTTTAAAACATTTTAGATATTCTCTTAATTTTGATGGTTTTACTGCTTTGTGTTCCTGTAAGATTTCCATAAGCATCTGAGAAATATAAAACGGTAAATCCCTATCTGCAAATACCGTCTTATCACCTATCTTCATCTGATTTTTTATATACGTTGCCGAAAAAATGTCTCTAAAATACTGGTGACTAAAACTATACGCATTATCTTCGCTTTCCGTATCTTTGAGTTTTATGATACTAAAACTATCTGCACACTGATTTAATAAATATGCAGTTCTATCTACTTTACCTAAGAAAGTTTGAGTTATTTTCTTATAAATGATTAAATCGCCAAATTGTTTATTGACCTTCTCAGTATATCCATCAAATTCATCAATATATCTATCCAACTCTGTTGCTGTGAAATCAAAGCTACCTTGACGCTCTATTCTGTATGCTATATATGGCAACAAATATCGAAATAAAATTTTTGCAAACCCTTCATGCTCTTCACGCAAGTTTTTTGTTTTCATGATCTGATGTTCTAAAAAATTCCAAATTATTTCACCTGTGGTGACAGGGTTATTGAAAAAATTTGCTTTCTGTTTAATATCGCTGAGTACTCTCTCTTTAATGTCAATTGCATACATTTTTAATAACATTGGATTGTTCAATACGTCATAGAGTTCGGACATGATTGATATTTTTTTATCACTTGAAGCATGCTTTTTTAGAAAATCGTCAATAGTTTTTTTATCTATCGGTTTAAAATTAAGTCTTGTGAAGTCATCTGTTTCAACATCTTTAACATCATTTCGAGAGGTGATCCACATCTGTACGCTTTTTTTCCTCTTTAACTCTTTCAACTCTGCAAAGAATTTGATGTTATGCTCGGGCTTCATTTCATTAAAGCCGTCAAGTAGAAGAACAACAGTTTCTTCGCTCATCAAACGGTTATAATTATGCTCCTCAACACCATAAACATCCACGACATGTTTGTGAATGGTGTTATCTGTGGAATGATATTCACATAAGGGCACATAAAAAACCTGCATACCCCGATTTAAACAAATATGCCCTAACAGAATACAGGTTGTAGTTTTTCCCATGCCACCATCACCTATAAGAATCGCATGATGACAGTTCTTCTCTTTGAGTTTAGTTAAAACATCCTCAACAGCATATTCGTCGATGGCGTCTTTTATTTTCATGGGGATATATTTGTCATCTTTATACAAAACATTAAAAATTTTTTTATTTTTTATCACCCATTCATCAAGCTGATTTTTCGAGTTTACCTGATAAATTTCAGGGCAATATTGAAGGGCAACTACAAAGTTGGGGTAATATTTCTTCATTAAATTGGCATTATCAAGAATGATTTTTTCAATATTGTCCCAATACATGTCCTCAATAGTCAAGCTGAATTTTATACGAAGGTCTATTATTGAATCTTGAATTTTGTTATCTCTATCATGTGATGTCATGATAATTATTTTTTCAACATTGCCTTTTGCAACAATCGACGCAACATCGTTGGAAATTTCAGCAATCAACCTGTTAACTTTTGATTTTTGGTAATTTTTGCATTGTGCCACAATAAGGTGTTTGTTTTGCTCAAGATACACTATGTCAATTCCACTCTGATGTTGTCCTCCCCTCCCATAAAATGCCCATTCCGACCCATATTTTGCAGTAAGAATATCTGCGCAAATAGCTTCAAAGACGCTCTCACTTTTTGGTTTAGGCAACGCTTTACTCGAGGTTGACATAGTAAACTCCACATTATTACATCTTAGATTTCATTGTCTTCTCTGGATTAATTCTTAGGAAGTAGTCAAAAATAAATATGACCATGCCGAAACACCATATTACATGTAAATTATTGCATAACTATTTTACAGGTGTTTTTTTATTGTATTGACGAAATAGTTGGGTGAATAATTATGCCGCGAAAAGAACATCATGTAGTTCCTAACGGGGATGGGTGGTCTGTGAAAAGAGCGGGGGCTACTCGTGCAAGTGTGAATACAAATACCAAAACAGAAGCTGTTCGGATTGGGCGTGTTATTAGCCAGCGGCAAGGTAGTAATTTAAGAATACATGGCAAAACTGGACGAATACAGAGCGCAAATAAACCTAAAACTGGTTCTTCGTCTAAACATAAAAAATAGGGGAAAAAATACGTGACAGATGAACGAACGGTATTGGCGTTACTTTATGATTTTGATAAAACACTCTGCACTAAAGATATGCAAGAATACACTTTTATTTCTAAAATTGGCATGAGTTCAGAGGCGTTTTGGAATGAATCAAATAAACAAGCAAAAGAACAAAAAATGGATCGTGTGCTTTCATACTTGTATATTATGCTCAAAAAAGCAAATGCCGCTAATCAACGTATTAGACGTGAAGATTTTGTTATGTTAGGTAAGGATTTAGAGTTTTTTCCCGGTGTTGAGGATTGGTTTTCGCGAATAAATCAGATTGGCGAAGAAATGGAACTAAAAGTTGAGCACTATATTATCTCATCTGGGCTTAGAGAGATAATTGAAGGCTCGAGCATCCATAGATGGTTTAAAGAAGTTTTTGCTTGTGAATTTTTATATGATGTAAATGGGGTTGCTTGTTGGCCAAAAACTGCAGTAAATTATACAACAAAAACTCAATTTCTATTTCGTATTAACAAGGGAATACTTGATATTTCAAATGATGATGATTTAAACAAGTATACTCCTGAGGATACTAGGCGTGTGCCGTTTAGTAATATGATTTACATAGGGGATGGTTTGACGGATGTTCCGTGTATGCGGCTGATAAAGGTTAATGGGGGTTATTCTATTGCAGTGTATAAAGATGGGGAAAAAGGAAAAGTGGATAATTTATTAAGAGATAATCGTGTTGATTTTTTAGCGTTAGCAGATTATTCTGAAAAAAGCGAGCTTGATGTGCTTGTCCGAGATATGATGGGCAAAATAAGTATGGTGGATAGTCTAAGGCGAAAAAGCAAACAACAAATGGATGAAATCAAGATATGCCCAAAAGAGCATCCTGATCCAGCATAATCCGATGTTGTAACATCAGCCATATTTAGAGTCTACAGCTATAATTCTATTGGTTCTCCATATTTTGGATATTTTATTTTTTCTTCGGGGTATATGTCTTTGAATTTTTCGGGGTTAGTAGTGTGTATGGGGATTAGGATTTTTGGGTTGATTTTACGTATAACTTTTTCTATTTCGGCTTTTGAGGCGTGTCCAGAGACGTGACGACGTTTGAAAACTTTTCCTTTTTCTGTTTCATATTTTATGTTAAAATAATCCATCCACTTAAACATTTTAGTTTCATCAATTTCCATTTCTTCGCTGAAAGGTTCAGTAGACGCAGCGATGTAGCGTGTATCATGTTTGCCTTCTTGGGGGATTAGGTCAAAGAGTTCGTTGGCATCCCAAAACGAGAACATTAACACGTATTGTTGGGGGTTTTGGCGGATATGATAAGCGCGTATGCCCTCTTTTAGATGGCTTAGAGCTAAGTCATATATTTCTCGGTAGTTGCAGGTTTCATCATTTGGTGGTAAGGGGTTTTTTGGATTATTCACGTCTCCGCCTTTGCCTAATCGTTCAGCGATACGAACTAAATTGCGATCATCTCTGGACATGTTTCGACCATGAAAATGCAGATAACCCAATTTCCATTTACATTTATCATAATCCGCTACTGAGTACAATAATTCCCCTTCGCGTCTAAGATAGACTTTGAGATTGTCCATTTTTCTTGGATCAAGGTATTCTTTTGGAAAGTTGCAATGCATTTCATATAGCAAATAAGCCAGTTTAGGCAAAATAACCAATGTGCGCTTGTTTGCTTTGGTGGCTTCATAGACTGTTTTAAAGCGTGTTAGGTCTTTCCAGCCAAAACTTATCAACACCAACCCATCACATGCATCAATGTCTTGGGTTATGTCTTTGCCTACTTGCTCTTCTGTTATAACATTATCTGAATCAACACGCGTACCTTCAGTTATCATCACATCTACGTTACCGCCGATAGTTTTCACGTAATCATCAATAGACACCTCACCGGCCCCATGAAACCTTATGTCACCTGTGTATAGAACACGTTTACCATCGGGAAGGGTGAGAAGAACCGAACACGCACCCGGGACAGAATGTCCAACCAAAACAAGCTCATATTTAATACCGTTTATTTTTCCTTTAAGGTCGGTGTTAAAGGTTCGATATTTTGGTGTAACCTCATGTGTGAAAGGAAACTTGGTTTTTGGATACAAAATTACTGGCTTTTTATTCTTGGTGTTCTCTGCTAGACAATATTCGCCAGGACATAAAACTTTGTAATCAGATTGTTTTTGTGTTATTTTTGCTTCTTTTTGTAGCTTGTAGTATTGATCATCAATTCCCCGAGGCGAAACATCTGACATAGCTTTAGCTAAAATCTCTGTTTGTTTAGTACAGTAAATAGGTATGCTGGGGTCAAGAAAACTCACATCCTGAATATGATCAAAATGAGCATGAGAAATAAACACCCCATCAACAAATGGCCGCTCTGAATTGCAGGGTTGTACATCAGCTGATCGCCAATAATCCAACGCCTCCTTCACAGGAACCTTATCTTTAACCCCATCATCCTCAAACAAAATAGTCCAGCATAGCATATCATTTTTTTGTTGTTTCTCTTCAACATTGGGTTTCAATGATTATTTATTTTGTCCATATTTACTTCGCTTAGATAAATTATTTTATCATTAACATTCAAAAAGTTAATTTCATCTCCACAGACGATCGCCCCTTTTTGATAAATAAAATGATAATCCGTTGTCTTTCCATTATTATCCTTACACTTTGCTTTAACAACTTTATAGCGCATTAACACTACTATTGTGGGGTTTAGGTAACACATTTCCTGCTTTACAAACACAAAACCCAGCATACACAATATCAGCAAATAAAGAATTACCCCAACAAAGTTACTCAATATAGGCAAAGAACAACCTGTTATAATCAGCAGAGCATAACTGGAAAAAAAATTAGTTCCCGTAATATCCTCACAAGACTCTACTGTTACCATTTTACCCTTCACCCCTTTATGTTTAACTGTATGGTCTTTAGAATAAATCAATAACGAAAAACTAAAACCAACAATAGCCAACCCCAAAGACAAACCAAACGCAAACAAACCATCAGGCGTAGCAAATTGTCCCTCTTGCCAATCTACTCCAAACACTCGTAGAGCATATATAAGATTAAACAAAGCCATAGAATTCAAATAATATACAAAACCATCAGATGGTCTCATTTAAGATCCTCTGCTCTGTCAGCAAAAAAGTTATACCGAAACCCTTTTGAAACCATCTTTATGACATTCTTCAAATTTGTTCTTGTGACTTTTAATTTGTCCCCTTCAAAGTCTTTTGTTGAAAATAAATTGGGACATTTATCAATTAAACGCTTTTTTAACTCAGAAGGACTCGTCGTTTCTATTATTTTCAGATACTCAGTGTCATCAATAATCCGCGATAGTCCTTTGAAAACATAGCCAGTCCCTACTTGATTTTGAATATACTTCGGATTATCCAAAAACGCCCACTTTTTGATAACATCACTTTTAGTTTGTACATACTCTTTGAGCAAATCATAGAAATTAAATATCTCTACAAATTTTTCACGATTAAATATATAGACCACAGCAGAGTCTTCAAAATCTACAATAAAATCAACATTAAACGAAAGCGCCAGTAACTTATCAAGGGATAATAACTCCAATTTGTCTTCAGTAGCAAAGAAGGGATGTTTACCTTTAAATAACGACTCAGTTTTGCGTTGCTGTGTTCCAAGCCATAACGTCTTGCCTTTATAGACTAACTCACAAATGGTTAAATTAACAAAAGGCAACAAATTACGATTCGACGAATTTCTAAGATCAACTGACTCATTTATCATAGCTACAATAGCATTCCATACCTTAGAAATTCTATCTAAAGGCATAAACTCGTAAGTGTTATCTTTCTTTTCTACAGGATCAAAACGACAACAATCAAAATTTTTAAAGAAGCTCAAAAAACGACAATACAGCTCACGAAAATAAGAACTTTGATTCGAAGGCAAAGAAACAACAAAATTACCATTTTTTGATTTGTGTACATACTTTAATGCAAATAGATTAATTTTCCCCTCGCTTTCTACATTTGCAAGATTATTAAGTATGTCAAGATTAACCAAAGTAAACGCCTCTAAGGTACATAGTGATAAAAACCTTATTTCCGTTTAAATATTTCCTCATTTACACCCCCACTCTAACAAAAACATCCCAAAAACTACCATTTTGTCTTTTCCCAAAAATATTTCGCCACAACAACCGTTCTTATGTTAACCATCATTTACAACGTTCAAGTTAAATAGTTATTGTTCTACACCGCCATACTCTTTTAGTTTGTTACGTTGCACCCCTTGTTGTACATCATTAATTTTAGCACCACTACATTTGACAATAAGTTTCAACGAATGAAGCTCTAATACTTTATTATCTTTAAGTTCTAAAACATGAATTATGCCATCGGTACCTGTATATAGCACATGGTTTGTATCCCAACAACAGACATTTTTAACAGACTTATCACCACCAGAATAATTAGCTATTTTTTCTATAGTAAAGTTAGGGCTATCTACTTTGTCTGAGTTCATGTTTTTAACTCGGCACACAATTAAATGTCCAGTCATATCACCGACACACATAATGAACGTGCCATTAACAACATCTGGAATAGTGGAAATTGCCGTAACATCTTTTATATTTTGAGCATCCAAAAAGTCGCTGAAGTATTGTTCACCATGTTTTGTTATAATTCGCGGTCCTATGTGATCGTTAAAAACTATCGCCGCGGTGTCATCCATAATAGTGCCCTTAGACTGTTCTGTAACAGAACCATTCTCAAATATACCTGAATTGTTTTTACCAGCTAAATCAAAAAATAAAAGCTGTTTATTTATTGCAAACAAGACTTTTTTATCTCGAAAATCCAAAACATTTGTGTCATTGTCTAAATTCACTCCTCCACATAGTTGCATACTTTTTTCTTTGTTATGCGTAAAGAATATGCGTTCTTTTTGGAAAAACAGCAAACCAACATCTGGTGCACTAAGTTTTGCATGAGCCTCTACAGATTCCAGTGTCGTTATTTCTGTGGATATTTTTTCAAATATATCCCATTTGCGTAATTTTCCACCAGAATAAAAGACGTACAAGTAGGGCTTATCTTCAATATCAGCTTTTTTCATTGTATAGATATCTTTTGTTTCGTCAAATTGAACACCTGTAAAGTCACAATTAGTCAGAATTGTCTTGTTAAGATCAGCGTTATCAAGGACAGCATATCTAAACGAAGTATTGCTCAAGTCCTTTCCTCTAATCAGCGTATTGTTCGAGTCTTTTTCTGTAAAATCAGCATCTGGTAGAGATGCATTGTCTAAAACTAGATTACGCCAGTCGATATCAGGTAACCCCCATGTAATAAAGTGTAAAGTCACTGCTGTTGCACCTAAACGAGCAATTTCTTTATAACTTTGTGACTCTTTGTCACTTTGTGATGTATTTCGCGTTTTTTCAATCAGGGATACAAGGCTATGTTTAACTTTGTCTGAGCGGATGTTAATTTTATCTAATTCGTTTTGAGACAACTGAGCCAGTGGCGGCGATAATTTTTGTCCAGCAAATTTAAAAGTTTCAGGAGTTAATTCTAGTTTAGATAAAAATTCTCCAGCTTTCTCAGAGTTTTCTTCAAGCAACCGACAAATGCCTCTTGCCGCAAAATATTCTCTCATAGATCTATGGAAAAAAACATAACACCCTTCGTTTTTTACTTCTTGCAAAATAGATCGACAAAGGACACGATTTTTTGTGTCTCCAACAACCTCCTCAGATGATGGATTGATCAAATCGTTCCATAGAGCCTTTGTAAGCGAGATGTCATCTGTATATTTTTCTTTGAACTCTGTTGTTAAATCGTTAAGTGTCGCACCATTTGTATGTATACAACTTGTTATTGCAAAATCTTCTAAGATGATTTCAAGATTACCTATAGCCTGTTTAGCCACCGTGGATGGGCTATCAGGGTGTCTATATTGATCGGTTTCTTTTCTTTTCAACATAGGTTCCGTGTATAGATCATATAGCATTGGTAAACTGTCTACTTCTTTAATTTCGCCACGTAATATAAGATCCTTCATCATTTCGAGAAGAAGAGGTTTTGAAGCGAGCCCCAGTATATCGTAAGTTTTACACAATAGTTCAAAGTGTTTTTCTGCTTTAGGACCGCTTTTCTTTGCAAATAATGACAGATGTTTTATTTTTTCAGCAGGATCAATGTGATGCAAACGCACTACTTCGAATGGTTGAGTGATTTGTGTACGCAAAGCCTGTTCTGCTTCGTTAAAAAATGTTGCTCGTGAAGTTATAATAATTTTCAGATCTTTACCTTTGTAGTAATTAATGCAACTACGCAAACGATCAATATTTGCATCCATTGCTCTTTTGCCCATACTGGGTGACATTTCATCAAACCCATCAAGAATTATCAGCAGTTTAAATTTATTACGTATGTCGTTCCATTCACTAAGAGTAGCTCCAAAAGCCGCAAGACGACTAACTAAAAAGGTCTCTTCATTCATTTTTTCAGTTAGATCTTTTAAAGTTAACCTAAGTGGAATAACCTCTTTAGACGGAGATTTCAGAAAGTCTTTTGCTAACTGACGTGCTAAAGAGTATGTTAAAAAGGTTTTACCGTCTCCGAAATCGCCTAATAAAAACAATATCGAACCATTACTAGAAGTTTTCGTCCAATTGATAAGATGTTGTTCTGCTGAATCATTCTTAAAATTGTAGTTGATGTCACGACAGATAATTGGCACACGATGTTCATACCGCTCCTCATAGTAAGTCTCTGCTGTTTGAGTACTACTTTCTTTATTAGGGTCACCTTTTTCGCTAGAAGTTAATAATTTATCATAATTACGAAGATAATCCTTCCAAGTTTTAGGCAAAGGCACTGCAGGCTCTAGTTTCTGTTTCCAAGTCTCTAACACACGTGACCGTTTCTCATCGTCCCATGTACTTAGAGCTATTTTATCCGCATATGAACCATAATAGTGTTTATGAATATCAGAAACTAACCCAAAAAACTCTTCAACATTATTATCTTGTGCCTTATTGTCTCGTGTCCATAATTGAACTTTTTGTATTGGATCCCAACGGTTTTCCTCCTCCCACTTTTTCAAATTTATATGCAGGTCATTTGAGACTTTACCATTTGGCGAAATAAGTACCCACTGATGAATTGTAATGCCGTTCTGCCGTGCTTGTTCTAATTTATCCATAACAACAGTTCGAGTAATGTTTTTGGTATCTTTGCATTCCATCATGCATACACACTTTGAACCACTGGCATCTGTATAAGTAAATTGTATGTCAAAACCAAACTGGTATCCTGCTTGTTGCCTTCTAAGCTCGATAAGCCCTTGTTTCTTTTCTAGTTTACCCCTCTGCTTGGTAAGCGTGGTTAATAACTGGTCACCCTCTTCATCATCAATAATAAATAATTTCTTTAAAAGTATCATAACATATTTTTCTAAAGTTTCACCTATCACTTGAGAATCTGGAGGTATGATAACAGCAGGCTGAGGAGGTACAATTTCTTGAGCTGTTGTTTTAGTCTCGATATTTTTCGTAGATGCTGGAGCAGTTTTTGTCTGTGTTTCAAATGATTTAGATAAATCAAATGTTAATAGTGACCATAGGTTAACTTTAAAATCTATAGACTTTTTATCACTGCTCCAATTTTTTTCATTAATTTCCAGAGATTTAGTAGGATCAAATACATATGCAAAATCCTCTACTAATTTACTGTAACGATTTTTGTTAACATTCTCCAATTTAGGAAGAAAAACAAAGGCGTTAGGGTAATCAAAGTTTCGCATATGTTCATTAAAGGTTTGCAGTAAATTGTCATAAGTTACTGATTTATCCACAACTTCAATGTTGATTGTGTATTCACTGAAAATACTGTCAAGTGTTTCTCGAAGCCTCTCTATGTATTCTACTTGCTTTGATCCCCTGACAGATATCGTCACCGAACGTGCATATTCACGCTCCTCAACAAGAGCATCTGTATCCTCCCAACGAAGAACCGCACCAAACCGCCAAGAACGCTCCATATCCAATTCCTTTGAATGCAATACGGCCAACCGAGCCACTGAATATGGTGGCAACGGTTGATTAGCCTGATACTCCATCAGTAACCCCTCTCCAAAATCAAACACTGGCAGACGTGAAGCATCTGGACGATCAGCCGGAAGTAATAAAGGTACCAAAATTTCATCAAAATTTTTAGCCTTAGGATTTATGAAAAATGCCAATTGATAAATCTTCATCAGACTAAACAGAAAAACCGCTTTTTCCTCAGGATATTTAGAGGCATCACTATCTGCAAACATTTTATGAAAGTCTGAAATAGATATTTTATACCTATCCACTCTTTTTTCGTTTAAGCCCCAATTGATTAATCGATATATTCCATGACTAATCCAATTTGGATTTAACACCATCACACCAAATTCTTGCATATCCTCAGTACCATAATGTAGACAAATACCTAAAGCATGAAGATCCTCTAACAACTGTCGCATCTGCTCTTCTGATGTAACACCATTGTTTTTGGCGATCTGATCAAAATCGTCTCTTGTAATGAAATTGTTACCTTGAGCAAAATTTTTCCTAAGAGTCTCCTTAACTTTGTAGGCGGGGAGGGATATTTTTTGGTTCTTCCAAAGAGGATTATCACGCAAATAGTCCATAACTTTTTGACGAAAAATCTCCAAAACCTCACCACCCGTATTTATATCCACATAACAAAAATCAATAATTGAAGGAAATTCTTTTTTCAAAGTGTTTTCCGGCAAATCCACCCGGTGTTTATCTCGAACATTGACAAGAATAAACACAGGTGAATCTCCGCCGTAATTGCGAATCTGCTCAAGCCAATACTCCGTACGATTATCACCCTCTGTCCGTCCATCAATCACCAAAATGTACAGACAACGCTCAGACATAAAACACCGATGAACAGCATGAGTAATAATATGCCCCGCAAAATCCCAAACATGAACATTCAACTTGCTATTAGACTGTTGGGAATCAACAGGAATGACCCAGTCAATGACATCCACACCCTCTGTACTCTCACCAATTTCAGGCATTTGTGCGGTGGGGTTTTTCAAACGCCATGTAAGAGCGGTTTTACCCGAACCTTTATCTCCCAAAATAATAACACGTGCCTCATTAAGCCGTACCGAACCTTGATTTTTTATCTCCATAACATAACGAGCAACATCCGCAGCTCCACGCTCCATAATCTCATTAGGCACACTGAGTCGTAGCTTAATTTCCTCACGATCATCATCATCAAGTATAAACCCTTTCTCAAACAACTTTGCATACCAATCACCCCAATACCCACAACCCAACTCACGCAAAGCACCCTGAAAATTATCCCACACAACACCATACACACCAACACCTTTTTTGAAATTATATTTCCTATTTTGTATGTTGCTTACATCGTCAAGTAAAATACGTTGTAATTCGTCGACATTTTGGTAACCATAGTTGATAACGGTAGCGTTTATGGCGGCGTTGACAGCATGCTGAGCGGCGTTGACAGCATGTTCGGTGGCAACTGATATGCCGTAGGCGTTAGTGGCATAGACGAGTGTGTTGGCAGCGTTTATGGCGGCGTTGACAGCATGTTCGGCAATGTCGAAAGCATAGTTATTAATGTAACCACAAAATTTCACGTCGATGTTGATTGTTTTGACGGTTTCAGCGGTAAGAACGGCGTTTTTGCCGGCGTCGAAAGCATAGCCGTAAGTGTCGTCTGGTCTAGCAGAGTCTATCGTTTTTAATACGGCTAACAAGTGTTTTTGTCTTTTATTATTTTTGTCTGTGTTTTTCCAGTAGTTAAAGTGTTTATTTGCACCTATGAATGGTAGAGCTCGTACAGCGCACAACCACGCAAAAAAACAAACATCTTCACTCGAAAACCAAGACAAGCCACTCTGAACTTGTTTTCTGAAACTTTCATTGTCAACATGTTCTGGCGGTGTAGTGGGTTCTACCGTTATAGAACTGGGACGTACCTGAATTAAGAAAATATTATCTGGATACGGTAAGTCTTGATCTATAGCCCATTCTATATCCGTGGGTTTGCCGTAATGTTTCTCAACTTTATTTGCAAGCTCTACGAGTGCAAAAATTTCTTTATCACTTACACAAGATTCTTGAGCTCTATCACCTTGTATGTTTGAATGCATAGTTTTTCCAGTATTTGGATCCCGAATATACTCGCCGGTTTTGTTTGCGATGTTACGTTCCTTAATTTGTCCTGTTAATTTATCAACAATAAAAACATCTGGAGTAACAGCACCCGAAACCGTTGCTACACCAAGACCAAAAGAACCCTTAATAACAATTTCATTTTGGTTCCCCGTTATAGGATTAAGTGTAGTCATAACACCTCCTGCACGGGAGTTCACCATTTTGTGAACCCCAACACTAATAGAAACCTTGCTATGTGCCATTTTCTTATCTTCACGATAGGAAATGGCACTTGGAGTAAACAAGCTAGACCAGCACTTTACAATCTTTTCGATAAGCTCATTAGCACCTTTAATGTTGAGCCAAGTCTCTTTATTATCTGTAAGTGAAATATCTGGTAAATTTTCGGCTGTAGCACTTGAAATAACAGCAACAAACGCATCCTTAAGCAGGATGTGGTTGCTTAATTTTCTATAAGCCGTTCTGATTGACGTCTGAATATCTTTAGGCATTGGAGTCATTGTAAATGATTTGCGAATATATTTTGAGGCCTCTTCACATTGTTTAGGATCATTATGATCGGTAATAGTTTTTTTAATTATGCCATTGATTCTTTCAGAAAGACGTGTTTCTTCAATAAACCGTTCATAGACAGAAGTCGTAACAGCAAACCCAGTAGGAACACGCAAACCAATGCGCATCATTTCACAAAGGTTCGCATTCTTACCGCCAACAACTGAAGCATCAACATTCTTTACATCATTAAACCACAAAATTGAAGGTTTGGACGTATCGTTTGATTCAAATTCAAAACAATGAACAGTGTCAGATACTCTATTCATAAAACAGACATTGTACACATAAGATGTGTGCCCTTTTAGTATGAACTCTATTTTGCCTCTCTTACTATCCCAAATCCTCACAGTACCATCATATGATGTGGATGTCAAATGTTCTCCATTGGGACTAAAACACACACAACAAATAGCATCTGTATGACCATGCAAAGTGTGTACCAGTTTGTATGTTTCGCTTTCCCATATCTTTATCGTTTTGTCCCCTGAGGCGGAAGCAAGATATTTCCCATCGGGACTAAAACACACACTATGTACAGAATTTGTACGGTTGTATAAGTTGTGCAATAGTTGGTCATTTTTCCAATCCCATATATTTATACTCTTGTCCCTTGAGGCGGAAGCAAGATATTTCCCATCGGGACTAAAACACACACCCACTACAGCACCTGTATGGCGAGATAGGGTGTGTAACAGTGTCCAGTTTTCGCTTTCCCATATCTTTATCGTTTTGTCCCCTGAGGCGGAAGCAAGATATTTCCCATCGGGACTAAAACACACACCATACACAGCATCTATATGATCAGATATTGTATGTAATAGCTCTCTAGTTTCAGTTTCCCAAACCTTCACAGACTTATCTCTTGAGGCGGAAGCAAGATATTTCCCATCGGGACTAAAACACACACTCATCACAGCATTTGTATGGGCAGATAGAGTACATACTAGTTTGTATGTTTCGCTTTCCCATATCTTTATCGTTTTGTCCCCTGAGGCGGAAGCAAGATATTTCCCATCTGGGCTAGAACATACACCATACACAGCGTCAGTATGATCGTGTAGCGTATGAACTAATTTGCCGTTTCCACTATCCCATATATTCACAGAACCGTCCTCTGATGCAGAAACAAGAAAATATTGACTATCAAAAAAAGCCTCTGAAAAGTTCGTATCTCGTGCATTACTCTTTTCAAATTGGTTGGGCATAAACGATCTTGCAAAATTACTACTACTGATGTCTTTTCCAACAAATGAGCACCTTCTTAAGTCTAATTCTGAAAAATCTTCTTCAGACAAGTCGCCATTACGTGTATAGTCAATTATTTGTAAAGCGTTAAAAACTCCAATCTGAGCTTCACCACCAACCATATTTTTAAAACACTCTAAGTACTTCCTTAATTCTGATTCCTCGCCAGAGGGTTTTACCCATTCATACTTCCGTGCGGACATTTTTACAACTTTATGTTCCTGCAAAATTTCCAAAAGCATTCGAGAAATTTCAAACGGTAAAACTCTATCAGTAAATACCGATTTATTGCCTATGCGCATTTGATTTTTTATGTGTGTTGCTGAAAAAAGTTCTTGAACGCTTTTGTGGGTAAACGCATAAGTACTTTCGTTAAATCTATCGATTCCGCGTTTCATTATGCTGAAACTGTTAATACACCTGTCTAGTAAATATGAGGTTCTATCGTGTTTATTGAGAATATTTTGTATCACAGATTTGTAAAGAATTAGATCTTCAGATTTTTTACCTTCATATTTTATAGAAGTGCAAAAATTGTTGATATAGTGCTCTAATTCTACTACAGTGAAATGAAATTTTCCGTGGCTTTCTACCTGATAGGCTATATAGGGTAGTAAATGTCGGAATAAAATTTTTGCAAACCCTTCCTCTACAGGATCTTGATACAAAATTTTTGTTTTTATTATTTGATGTTCTAAGAAATTCCATAGAAGTTCACCTGTTGTACTGGGATCTTTAAGAAATCTTGTTTTTTGTAAGCCAACAAACGCTTCTGGCTCTTTAATGTTAAGTGTATATATTTTGAGCATCATGGGATTGTTTAAAATAGCATACAGTTCGGGTGTAAGTACTCTTTTTTTATCAGTTGGAGCATGTTTTGCTAACCAGGCATCAATAACTTTTTCATTAATTGGTTCAAAAGTAAGCCGCGTGAAGCTACTTATTTCAGATTGCAGAACATCGTTTCGAGAGGTAATCAAAATCTGCAGGCGCTTCTTCATCGCCAACTTTCTCAACTCTTCTAAAAAAATTTTTTTATATTCAAATTGTATTTCATTGAAACCGTCAAGCAACAGAACAACAGACTTTTCGTCCATCAAATAATCATACTTATGCTCTGCAACACCATAAACTTCCACAATGTTTTTCTTAATGGTGTTTTTAGTAGTGTAATCACATAGTGGCACATAGAAGACTTGCATATTTTGCTTTAAACAAATAGCCCACAATCGCATACAAGTCGCAGTCTTACCCAGCCCACCCTCACCAATAAGAATAGCATGAGGGCATTCTTTCTCTTTAAGTTTAGTTAGAATATCCTCGACAACATATTCACTGTTGGCATCTTTTATTTTCAGAGGAATATATGTATCATCTTTAAACAAAACATTATACGATTTTCCATGCGGTAACTTCCATTTGTCAAGCTGAACTGCCGAATTATCTCGATACAATTCAAGATTCCGTTCATTTTGGGTATTTGAAGCGTCAAGAAACTTTGCAACGGCTTCCGCACCTTGCGCTTTTATTTCATCAGACACGTTGAGCCGTAGCTTAATTTCCTTGCGATCAGCCTCATCAAGCACAAACCCCTTAGTAAATAAACGTGTATACCAATCGCCCCAGTAATCACAACCCAAATCACGCAAAGTCTTTTGAAAATTATCCCAAATCACACCATACATGGAGGTGTTATTTTGGAAATTACGTTTCCCAGATTTTATACTTTCTAAATCGTCAAACAAAATAGACTGTAATAAGTTGAACGGTGGAATCGTAGCGTAGTCTGCGGCATCGCCGGTGACTATTTTAGCGATGCTAGCAACGTAGGCGAGATCGGGTTTGATCGCGGTGTAAGCGGCTTTGGCGGCGACATAGGCAACTTTGGCAGCAACATAGGCGGTGTCTTCAGCTTTAGCGACGGCAACGTCGGCGTAAGTGGGAGAGTAGGAAACGTAGTCACTGTCGATATCGTATTTGCTGATGTCTGTTTTAGCGACGGCAACGTCGGCGTAAGTGGGAGAGTAGGAAACGCGATTAATGTCGTATTCAGTAAAGACTGATTTAGTGGCGGCGTTAGCAGCTGCATCTGCTTTGGTGGCGATGTCGTTGACGTAGGTGGCAGTGTAGGTGGTAGCGTAGGTAATGGGGATGTCTATGGCGTTCAATACAGCCAACAGGTGTTTCTGTCTTTTATCTCCTTTTTTGGTGTGTTTCCAATAATCAAAGTCGCCGTTTGTGCCCAAAAATGGTAAAGTGCGTACCGCACACAGCCAAACAAAAAAACGAACATCCTTATGTGAAAAATCAGCCAAATATTTTCGAACTCGTTCGTCAAATGTTTCGTCCATGTTAGACCCACTTTATAATCTACATCAATAAACCAGAGTTACTACTGTCAGCTGGAATTATTAAATCATCCGTAATGTGCGTTACCTAAATCTTAACATAGGTATTCAGGTGTGAGTGAATCAATCCTGTTCATATTGAAGGGTATACAATGTCCTCAAAATAGTCAACTGTCTATTTCGTAAAACTAAAAGCGAAACAGGCATATTAAGAACATAATGCGTTTGAGGGATTTAGGTGATGGCGCTGAGTAGTAGAAAGAAGCATAAACAGACCATAGTAAACACGACACAGGTTGATGAAAATCTGTTGTTTTTGCATGTGCTCTCAACATGTTGAGAGTTTTAGGAAGCTGATTGGTATGCCTGACGAGTTGTGGCGTATGCGTCAATTTTATAAGATTTTTCCAATTCGTGCGACACTGTGGCACGAATTTCAACATCAGGAAACAATTCGGCAAATTTAATCATACGAGTTATTTTTGTGTATTCAAAACTCTGCCCATATTTTCTGGTTAATTGTTGTGACAGTGTCGCAACAATCTGTTTACCATACTTAGTACGTACAAAAATGGAAAAGAATTACCGAGTTGCTTGACATTTAATGCTGTCGGTCAATCGATTATTTTTGTGTTTTCATGTCGTTAGAACAAGTTTATACTTTGTTGGTCAAAAGTTTAGTTGTCGTCATCGGGTTCTATGTTTTGAATGATGTTGGCTATTTCGTCAGGGGACGGGAGCAGGGAACGCATTTCTTCGGGTAGGTTTTCATAGAATGAGTAGGTTGCTATGCCGATTGGTTTGTTGGTTGATTTAAGGGTGTATTCTACTCTTGTTCGATTTTTGCTCTTACATACGATAATGCCAATAGAGGGATTTTCCTCAGGTAGCTTCATTGTCTCATCTAAGGCGGTTAGGTAGAATTGCATTTTGCCTGCAAATTCGGGTTTGAATTCGCCAATTTTAAGATCAATGGCAATAAGGCAACGTAGACGCCTATGATATAGAAGCAGGTCGATGAAATAGTCCTCATCAGCAACATCAAGATGATACTGATTACCTATAAAGCTAAAGTCGCCACCCATCTCTATTAAAAATGCTCGAATATTTTTTATGATGCCTGCTTCAAGCTCGGCTTCACTATGTTCAAGGCCCATTTCCATAAAGTCAAAATTGTAATCGTCTTTGACAGCGAGTTTTGCTTGTAGTCTATATTTTTCTGGTATGGTTTTGTCAAAATTGGTTTGGTTGATGAGGTATTTCTCAAAGGCTTTGTTTTCGATGTTGTTTATCAGAACGTTTTTTGTCCAGCCGTAGCGTTTGGTCATTTTGATGTAGAATTCGCGTTCAAGGGGGTCTTTGCATTTCTGCATTATGCTTATGTTCTTTGTCCAGCTTATTTCTGCCACTATTGGTGGCAGATTTGTTTTTTGAATTTCTGCAACCATTGGTTGCAGTTTTGATTTTTGTGAATATTCAAGATAAAACGTCCGCATTAACCACAGATTACGAGCCGAAAAGCCCTGAACGCCTGGGAACTCTTTTTGTAGCTCTTTAGCTAAAAATTCAACGATTGACTTACCCCAACCCTGCTCACGTTGCTTGTGGTCGATTTCTGCGCCGATTTCCCAATAAAGTTGCATCAACTCAGTATTAACGTGCTTCATTACCTCATACTGGCGATGATATATGAGCTCTTTAATTTGTTTAATAAAAGAACCGTAAAGAGCTATATTGTTATCCATTATTTTGACTTCCTATGCTGATAATAGCAGATACTTTTCGCCGTTCATATGCTTTATGCGGAACTTGACAACAATCCCGTATAAATTTGTGGCTCAAAAACTAATTTTCGCCAATTGCAATACACTATGCACAACAAATACTGTTTTATCATACACCATGTGTTGTAATTAGGTATGTATTCAGCTCAGCTCTGAGTCCATGCTTGGATGAGGCTGGTTTTCATTTGTTCAAACGTATCTAGCCCTTGTTTACTCCATGTAGTGATCAGAGTCATCATAGTCTCATAGATGGTGG
>WQXS01000038.1 GCA_009784725.1 Oscillospiraceae bacterium | reverse complement strand
GACCTGTCCCCTGTCGCATTGGAGGTAATTATGAGAAGTTTTGATAATATATATAGCAGGTTGCTAAGTTATGCTGAAAGTATGCAAATAATTGATACGCATGAGCATTTGAATCCTTTTAAGAATTATGTCGGTGATAAACCTGATGTTTTATGTGATTATTTCAGTCATTATATATCGAGTGATTTGATGTCTGCGGGGATGAGCGAAGATGAGCTTACCAAGATACGCAATACCGGTGTTGATGTAAGTAAACGCTTTGATATACTTGAACCTTGGCTTAATCAGGTTAAGAATACATCATATTACAGGTCGCTTGAAATTAGTGCAAAAAGCATTCATGGTGTCAATGGAATTTCCCGGGATACTATTGGAGAGCTGCAAACAAAATTAATAAAAGCCGCAAGCAAAAAGGATTACGGCAGATATATCATGAAGAATATTTGCAATATTGAAATTTCAATAAACGATAACTGGGCGGATGATATGCGCACATCAACAACTGATTTATTTGTCCCTGCATGGCAGCCGAATGATTATCTTTATTATCCCGACTGTGACTATCCTGAAAACCCGCAGGTTCCAAAGCTTGAGCTTAGTAAGGTAACTCTGGGTGAATTTTGCGAGTATTTTTCCATGCATCTAAAAAAGCAAATCAATGATGGTGCAAAAGTGTTGAAGGTTCCTGTTGCATATAGCCGTTCACTATATTTTGAAGATGTCGGATATGATGAAGCGGGAAAAATTTTCGATGAAGCTGCAAGGTCAAACTCTTCATTTCCCAAGAAGCTGCAGGACTATATAATGCATTATATTTTAAGAGCAGCCGGTGAAAATAATATCCCGATGCAAATCCATACAGGGATTCAAGAAGGCATGGGACATGACCTTAAAGACAGCAATCCTATGCTGCTTAAGAACCTATTCGGGAAATATCCCGATGTAACATTCGATTTATTCCACACAGGTTACCCTTACGAGCGGGAGCTTGCTGTTTTGGTAAAATATTATCCGAACGTGTATGTGGATTTTTGCTGGTCACATATAATTTCACCGTTTGCAGCAAGAAATGCATTTTACGAAATGCTGGACCTGCTTCCCTATTCAAAAATACTCGGCTTCGGCGGCGACTACATTTTCTACGACGGCGTAGTAGGTCATCTAACTCTTGCAAAACAAAATATCTGTACAGTTTTAACACAAAAGATTGAAAGCGGCGAATGCGATATTGCACTTGCAGAGAACATCCTGCAAGCCGTCCTATATGACAATGCCAAACGGGTGTTTAAGTTATAGCAATATCAGGTATATTATTAAATTTATGCAATTAAGCCATCAAGGGGATTTCAAATAATATATTTACTAAAAAAGGAGGAAAAGATTTTGACATTTCGTGAACGCACTCTTTCACATATTGGGATTTTTCCGGAAGTTGTTCCACTTGAAATAAATATCGAGTCTGAAAAAGTGTTCGATGGTTACACAGGATATGTAATAAGTTATAATCTTGAGAAAAATGAACGTGTCCGTTCGGTTTTACTGGTTCCTGCCGGAAGCACTGTAATGAAATACCCCGCAATTTTGGCCATACATCAGCATAATGGTGAATATCATCTTGGTAAAGCAGAGCCTGCAGGATGGGATATTAATGGGAAATTATCAAATCTTAATCCGATGTATGCATACGGATTTGATTTTGTAAAGCGCGGTTATGTTGTTATTTGCCCGGACTTATTATGCTTTGAGGAACGCTGCTGCTTACATTTTGATAAATCTCACAACCCCGGTGCAGACTATGAAATATTTGAATTTACAAAACGGGTTCAAAACGGATCATCCCTGCTTGCTAAATACCTGCATGATATGTCAGTAGCTGTTGATGTACTGTGTAAGCAGGAAAATGTTGATAACTCACGCCTTGGTGTAATAGGTCATTCTCTCGGCGGTCAAACCTCATTATATATGACATGGTATGATAAACGGCTTAAAGTTGGTGTATCGTCCTGTGGGTTCGGAACAATTGAAACAATAATCCGTGACAAAATAAACCACAATAAAGCAATGTATATCCCGGGATTTTCAACATACGCTGATACATATGACATTTTATGCGACATAGCACCAAGAGCATTTGCATTCACGGCAGGCATCGGTGATATAATTTTCCCGATAGACGGTGTACGCGAAATAGCAGAAAAAGCTGAAAAAATATATGCCGAGTCAGGCGTATCGGACAAGCTGCTCACATATATATTTGAAAGCGGTCACTCATTCGATGATGATGCTAAGGAAAAGGTTTATAGCTTTATAGATAATGAACTATTGGGTGGGTGATATATGCACAAGGGGACAGTTCTGTTGATATAAAATATTGACAATTGTTCTGGTCGTCTATATAATTGTATATATGATTTTTGAATGGGACACAGAAAAAAATAAAGAAAATATTGAAAAACATAGCATTTCATTTGAAGAGGCGCAATTAGCTTTTTGTGATAAAGGACGCTTTATTGAAAAAGATGTTAAGCATTCAACATTAAATGAAACACGATATTTTTTGTATGGGGATACCGGTAAAGGTATTGCTACAGTTAGATTTACAATAAGAAATAATATTATCCGATTAATTGGTGCAGGATATTGGAGACAAGGAAGGGATAAATATGAAAAACGTTAAATATGAAAATGCACCGGATGACATTTCCGATGCATTAAAGGTAGCAGAACCGATTGATGATTTTTTACCATCACCGGAGTATTTTGCAGAAGCTCTCGCAAAAGAAAAAATAAGCTTGAATATTGATGCTAAGACTGTTGCAAGATTTAGAACATACGCAAGAAAAAACGGGTTAAAATACCAAGCCCTTATGAATCAAGTCCTAAGCAGCTACGCAGACAAAAGACTGTAATTATAAAACTTTTATTAAAGCATTTCCTACCTATACATCACCGATGAAAGCATCCTGCAAGCCGTCCTATATGACAACGCAAAACGGGTATTTAGGTTATAAAGCATAAGGTGTATTATTTAATTACTATAATAAAACCATCAAGGATATTAAATAGAAAATGATTAAACAAATTGAAGCCGGTCTGCTTTTAGTTAATGTTTATGGTTCCAGAGGTGAAATGGGGGAGGCTGTTACGGCGGATGTTATTTCTGCAATAGGTGAGGTATTGGCGAAGCAGGAAGAGTGCAATATAATTTTTGCCGCCGCTCCGTCGCAAAACGAATTGCTGAGCGGGTTGGCGTCCGGCAGCGGGATTGATTGGAGCAGGATTAACGCATTTCATATGGATGAGTATATCGGATTACATGAGACTGCGCCGCAGAGATTTGGGAATTTCTTGAAAAGCCGCCTTTTTGATAAGGCAGGTTTTTTATCGGTAAACTATATAGACGGGAATAATGACCCTGATTTCGAATGTAAACGGTATGGTGACTTGCTTAAAAAGCATAAAATAGATATCGTCTGCGGCGGTATCGGTGAAAACTGTCATATCGCATTTAACGACCCTCATGTCGCTGATTTTAATGACAATGCTTTAATAAAAACTGTGGATTTGGACGAAAAATGCAGAACTCAGCAGGTAAATGACGGTTGCTTTGATGCGATTGATGATGTTCCTAAGCAGGCGTTAACTGTAACTATCCCGGTTCTGCTTAGCGCAAAGTATTTCTTTTGCACCGTCCCTGCAGTAACAAAAGCAAAGGCGGTTTATAACACCGTAAACCAACCAATCAGCGAACAATACCCATCCACAATACTCAGAAACCACCCAAACACAAAAATGTACACCGACACCGACAGCGCAAGTTTGATATAAAAGTGGGGCTGTTGCAAAATTGATGTGCAACAGCCCTTGCTTTGTGTTTATTTCGATTTTTTGCCTTTTAGCAGGCTTCCGATTGCGCCTTCTACTGCGTGAGTTACTGATTTTGTTACTGCTTTTGTGACTGCGGTTTTTGGGGATGTTGTTTTCTTTGCGGTGGTTTTGTGCGTTGTAGTTTTCTTTGCAGTGGTTTTTTTCGCAGTAGTTTTGTGAGCTGCCGTCGTCTTTTTCGCTGTTGTGGTTTTTTTGGTTGCTGTTGTTTTTTTAGCTGCCGGTTTTTTTGCCGTTGTGGTTTTTTTCGCTGTTGTTGCTTTCTTTGCTGCGGGCTTCTTCGCTGCAGGTTTTTTTGCTGCTGTTGCCATGTTATTTGTGTCCCCCTCAATTAATAATTTATTCCAAGATACAAAATACACCAATTTATATATTCGTAGTGTATCACAGCTGTTTTATTCCCGCAATATCATGATTCAAATTAATCGGTTTTTATGATATAGTGTTGTCAAATTATTGCATTACAGGGGGTTTATTATGGCGGAAGCTTGGAAAAATGTTTTAAACAAGACGACTGTGAGTGAGTTTGCGAAGAATTTGAACTCTGTATATGACAAGCTGGATGTTGATAAGTTTGTCAAAGCTGCGGTTGACGATACTTGGGAGAGCCTCGAGCTTATGGCGAGGGGAAAAAGAGTTACCGAAAAAATGAGGGAGTTTTTGCCGCAGAAGTATAGCGAAGCTCTCAAAATAATGGATAAGGCAGTTGCAAGCTGTGACCCGTTTTTTACCATGTGTTTTCCGACATATGTTGAACTATACGGGCAGGATGAAGAAAATTGGGATTTATCAATGAAAGCTATGGAGCTTTATACTCAATACTCGTCTTCGGAGTTTGCGGTAAGACCTTTTATTATCAAACACGAGAAGCGTATGATGGAGCAAATGTTTGCCTGGTCAAAGCACGAAAACGAGCATGTCCGGCGTTTATCAAGTGAGGGGTGCCGCCCAGCTCTTCCGTGGGGTGTTGCACTTAACAGCTTCAAAAAAGACCCCTCCCCTGTTCTGCCGATACTGGAGCAGCTGAAAACTGACCTATCGGCATACGTGCGAAAGAGTGTCGCAAATAATATTAACGATATTTCAAAAACACATCCCGATTTAATCGCAAAGCTTTCAAAGGATTGGTACGGCAAAAACGACCTCACCGACTGGATTGTAAAACACGGCTGCAGAACACTTCTAAAAAAAGGCAACCGTGATGTTCTTGGGATTTTCGGATTCCACGATGTTTCTTCTATTAATGTGAGCGATTTTGCCATAAGTACAAAAAAAGTCCCGTTCGGCGGGGAAATAACTTTTTCTTTTAATATAGAAACAAAAGAAGCGACCAAGGTACGCCTCGAATACGGCATCGACTTCATGAAAGCAAACGGCAAACATAACAGAAAGATTTTCCAGATTTCCGAGATTGCTTTCAAAGCAAACCAGAAAAAAACATATGAAAAGAAACACTCCTTCGAGGAACTAAGCACAAGAAAACACTACCCCGGACTGCACAAAATCACCCTGATAGTTAACGGCACCGAACAAGGCACGCTTGATTTTAAATTAGTAAAGGAGCAGCGATAAATATGTTTGTTGAAAAAATTGTTATTGGAGAAAAATTTCCACTCGATGGTTTGCTGACCATTCCCGAAAAGGGAAATACTCCCTACCCCGCAATTGTACTTGTACACGGTTCGGGACCTAATGATATGGATGAAAAGGTCGGGAACTGTTATACATTTAAGGACTTGGCAAAAGGGTTTGCAGAGCGCGGTATTGCTACGATACGTTACAATAAACGTACCAAAACCTATGGAAAGGAGATGGTCAAAGGCGCCGACGGACCAAATCTTACCGTTTGGGATGAAACAATTGAAGATGCGATATTTGCAACAGAGCTAATGAAAAAGGATCCAAGGATAAATCCCGAAAAGATGTTTATCGCAGGTCATAGCATGGGGGCAATGCTCGCTCCCCGTATTGATGCCGAGGGCGGTAATTATACCGGATTAATTCTTCTTGCCGGTTCACCAAGAAAGCTTGAGGAAATTATTATTGAGCAATCGGATAATTCTATTGCTCTTCTTAACCCGTTTCTCAGATGGATTGCAAACATGCAGATAAAGAAACTAAAATCAAAGCTTTCAGGTATTTATGAATTATCCGACGAGGAAGCTAAAAAGAAATCCTTTCTCGGTAAATATATGAAAGTATATTATTTTAAAGAGTGGGGCTTAAAGCCTGCCGAGGGTTATCTAAAGGCATTAACCAAACCGATTTATGTAACACAGGGTGATATGGATTTCCACGTTTCGGTCGAAAATGATTTTATGAAATACAAGGAAATCCTTGCAGACCATCCGAACGCAACCTTTAAGCTGTATCCGAACCTGAACCATCTCTTTATGCCTACAGTTTACGGCCTCGACATCACCAAAGGCGTCAAGGAATATAGAAAACCTCAGCATGTTGAAGAATATGTAATGGACGACATCGCCGAGTGGATTGCCGGAATTTAAGCCGGACACGGGGATATAAGTATTTATGAATGCGGTAGATAGTAGTGCATCTTCATTGAACACGCCTTCGAAATGGAAGGTTAATATTGTTTTGTTTATGGTTGGGCAGGCGGTTTCTTTGTTTGGGTCGTCGTTGGTTTATTTTGCCGTGATGTGGCACATTACGCTTTCTACGCAGTCGGGTGTGATGATGACACTTATTATGATTGCGGGTATGCTGCCGATATTTTTGATTTCTCCGTTTGCGGGAGTATGGGCCGACAGGTATAATAAAAAGCACCTGATAAATATATCCGATGCTTTTACTGCTGTTGTAACGCTTGTGATGGCGATTATGTTCACACTCGGAAATGAATATACAGCTTTGCTGCTTATTTGCATTGCCGCCCGTGCCGCTGCACAGGGGGTGCAAATGCCGACGGTTACAGCTCTTATCCCCGAGCTTGTGCCGGAGGAGCATTTAACACGCATAAACGGCGTAAACAGCAGCATAAATACATTTACTACATTTGCCTCACCTGCACTCGGAGGTGTTCTTCTTGCGATTGCTCCGATTCACCTGCTCATGTATATCGACGTAGTTACTGCTGCAATCGGAATTGGCATACTAATGTTTCTGGTAAAGGTTCCCGTACCGGCAGAAAAAATAATTCATGAGTCCGGAATGAAGCAATATCTAAAAGAAATCGGTGAAGGGTTAAAATACATAAAAAGCAATGTTTTCATGATGAAATCGCTTGTAATCTGTGCGGTAATGAATTTTATGATTGCGACAACAGCTATGACCCCGCTTTTGGTAATACGAAAGTGGGGAGACGGATTGTGGAACCTTACTGAAAATCTTTCAATAGGTGCCGAGCACCGGCTTGCTATATCCGAAATGGGATACTCAGCAGGGCTTGTTCTCGGCGGAATAGCCATCAGTATTTGGGTCGGGTTTAAGAATAAAAACCATACATATGCATTGTTTACGTTTCTTGCAGGTATTGCAACGGCAGGACTTGGGCTTAGCAGTAATTTCTGGATATATACCCTTTTTATGGGACTTGGTGCAGGATTCATTAGTATGCGCGGTGCGCCGTCAATGGCGATGATTCAGATAAATATAAGCCGTGAGTACATGGGGCGTTGTATGTCGGTTTTTATGATGATTGCAACCTTAAATGTCCAACTCGGAATGCTGCTCTGGGGTCCGCTCAGCGATATCATATCTCTGGACTGGTTGCTGGTCGCAGCCGGTTCATGTATTATACTGACAGGAATAATAGTATTTTTCGATAAAACCCTGCGCAAAGCAGGCCTTGCAACAAGACAGGCAGACTAAGAGTTTATTATGGGTTTATATTATTTTTAGAAAGGGTGCGGTCGGGGTTGCGGCTTCGGGTGCGGTGAGAGGTTATGGAGTTTCAAACTATTCAAAACGGGAGTCTTAAGGTGGTTATTTCGCCGGTTGCGGCTGAGTTGAAGAGTATTCAGGACAGCACAGGGGCTGAGTATTTATGGCAGGGTCATGAAAATTACTGGAAAAAGCAGGCGGTTAATCTGTTTCCTTATATCGGCAGATTGACTGAGGGTTGTTATATTTATGCCGGTAAGCGTTATGAAATGAACCGTCACGGGTTTTTGCCCGAATCGGAAATGTCGGTTGAATCTTCCACTGATGATTCTGTTTGTTTTTTGCTTCGTGAAAGCCGGGAAACACTTAATGTTTATCCGTTTCCGTTTGAGCTTCGTATAAAGTATGCTTTGAAAGGCAGTCTTATTACCATAACCTTTGAAGTGCTGAACGCCGGTAGCAACTGTATGTATTTCGGAATCGGAGGGCATCCGGGATTTAATGTTCCGTTGGAAGTGGGGTTAAGCTTTGATGATTATTATCTTGAGTTTGCCGAAACAAGTGAGCCGACACTTATCGGTCTTTCCGACACATGCCATCCAAACGGTGCAGACACAAAATATCCGCTTAAGGATGGCAAAATTATTCCGCTATATCACGGTCTTTTTGATAATGATGCAATTATGTTCAAGGATATGCCGTCAAAGGTTACCCTCAAAAGTGATAAGGGTCAAAGAGCAGTTTCTGTGGAATACCCCGACATGCCGTTCATTGCATTTTGGCACACAGTAAAAAAAGATGCCCCGTTTGTCTGCATCGAACCATGGACATCCCTCCCCTCAAGAGACGGCATCATCGAAGACCTCGAGACCCAACCCGACCTAATCAGCCTCCCTCCAAACAACCACTACCGCAACACCTGGAGCATTGAAATACACGGTTAAAGGGATTGTAATGTTTAGGGACAAGCAATGTGTTTTTGCTTTGTAAGTATGACTTAGGGTTAGTTAAATTAATTTCCTTTCGCTCAGAAGAAACGTCGTGTTTATACTGAGCGCCCTTCGGCGTCCATGCCTCAGTGTGCGAAAATCAATTTAACCAACCCTAAGCCACACTACAAACAAATCAAAAGTACATCACTTGTCCCCTGCATAATTCATCCAATTACTTTTGCCTGCAGCTGGGCTTTTAGGCAGAGTTCGGCGGCTTTGAAGGTGTGGGTTTGGGTCATGGCGTGCTCTGTGCGGTTTAGGCAGTCGAGGATTAGTTCGCCGAAGAAGGGGTAGCCTACTTTGCCTTCGAGGTTGTAGTGCTTCTCTTCTTTTTTGTTTGCGAGGAACAGGTGGCCGGGGCCGTCGTTTGTTGCTATGTTCATATATTTACGCTGTTCGATGAAGCCTTCCGTGCCGAGGATGAAGCTTCGTCCGTCTCCCCATGTCTGCAGACCGTCGGGGGTGAACCAGTCGATGCGGAAGTAACCTGTTGCGCCTGTGTTTGTCAGCAGGGTTGCATCACCGAAGTCGTCAAGTTCGGGGTATTCGGGGTTGTTGAAGTTGCCGATTTGACTGCTGACAATTTCAGCGTCTGATGCTCCCGTGTAATATAAAATCTGTTCAATCTGGTGGCTGCCTATGTCGCATAGGATACCGCCGTATTTTTCTTTTATGAAAAACCAGTCGGGCCGGCTTTCTGCCTGCAGGCGGTGCGGTCCGAGTCCGAGAACTTGAATTACTTTTCCAATTGCGCCTTCTTCTATAAGCTGACCTGCAAAGACTGCCGTTTCAACATGGAGCCGCTCGGAGAAATAAACCATGTATTTTTTTCCTGTTCGGGCAACCGCTTCTTTGGCTGCTTCGAGCTGTGAAAGTGTTGTAAAAGGAGTCTTATCGGTGAAGTAATCCTTGCCTGCATTCATTACTCTTATACCCAGAGCGCATCTTTCGGACGGAACGGCAGCGGCCGCAACAAGCTGCACTTTAGGGTCGCCGAGTACGTCATCCTCACTTTTCATAACCTTCGCCTGAGGAAACACTTTGCAAAAATCATCAACCTTTTTCGGGTCCGGGTCATAGACACTTTGCAAAACCGCTCCGGCATCAATAAGAGCACTGCATTGACCGTATATATGCCCATGGTCAAGCCCGACAGCAGAAATCACAAACTCCCCCGGTTTCACAACGGGAGCAGGTTTCCCTTTCGGCGCATAATTCATTCCGCTGACAATATTTGCCATTATTAATTCTCCCTTTTTTTCATTTACACAAAAGAACCGTCCCCTTGTCTTCAAGACACAAGAACCGTCCCCTTGTCTTTAAGACACAAGAACCGTCCCCTTGTCTTTAAGACACAAGAACCGTCCCCTTGTCTTGTGCACAAGAGAACCGTCCCCTTGTGTTTTTTTTTCATTCGTTAAGCCAGTTATTTATATTGTTGATTAGGGTTTCTGTGTCTTTTATATAGGCGGGGTTTAGTTTGGCTGTTTCGGGGTAATTGCCGGATTTTGCGAGTTCTTCAAGTTGCTTTGCCCGCCGGGTGAGGTTTTTTGCTCCGATGCTTGAGCTTGCGCCTTTCATTGTGTGGATGTCTATTGCGTAAGCAGGCAGGTTGTCTTCCGTCAGTTCTTTCATGCGTGCAAGCTCTTCAGGTACGTTATTTGCGAAGGAGCGGATGATTTCCACCAGCATCTCCGCATCGTTTTCATATAACGAAAGTGCAAGTGTTGTGTTTATTCCCTCAATGTCGATTTTGACATCTTCCTTATCTGCTTCGGTTGGTTTATTACTGTCGCTGCCTCCGTCGCCGGCACCGTCACTGCCTTTATCATTCCTGCCGGTTCCAATCCACTGACGTACAACTGCATCAAGTCTTGTTGTGTTAATAGGCTTCGGTACAAATGCCTGAAACCCTTCATCTAAAAACAGCCGTTCATTTCCTGCAATTGCATTTGCCGTAAGTGCGATAATCGGAATGTTTTTTGCATATTCCGAATCGGCTTTGCGAATCCATTTTGTTGTTTCAATTCCATCCATCCCGGGCATCATATGATCCATAAATATTGCATCATATCTGGGTTTTTCGCATTTTATACGATCAATCGCATCGTGTCCGTTTGATATACAATCAACCTTCATTTTGTATTTTCCCAAAAGTCCGCGGGCGACATCAAGATTTGTTATGGAATCATCTACCACCATAACGGTTGCCCAACTCAAGTCGGGCCGTTCCAATTGAGTTTCATCCTTAACCTTCCCGTCTTCATAACGGAACATACGCAGGTTTTCCAGTGTTTGTTCATCCAAACGTTCGTTACTGACAAATCCCTGCACCACGCTTAAAACAAATACAGACCCTACGCCGTACTCGCTCTCTACGGTTATATCACCACCCATAAGCTCTGCAAGACCTTTTGCTATTGAAAGTCCGAGTCCCGTTCCTTCAATCATACGGTTTGCACGTGTATCAACCTGGTTGTAATCGGAAAATAATTTTTCCAAATCCTCGGGACGCATCCCGATTCCGGTATCTCTGATGGTAAATGTTACTTTAATATCGTTTTTGCTTATGTGCTCACAATTTACACTTAGTGTTACCGAACCCTCACGGGTATACTTAAAAGCATTCGATAATAAATTTACAATTATTTGCTTCAACCGCAAATCGTCTCCGTATAGTTTCAGGTATAAACCGATACTTGCATCCAGGTTAAATGTTATAGGTTTATCTCCGATACGGTTAATGCATAATATTAATACATCATTGAGCAAGCTTGGCAACTCATATTCTGTCGGGGTAAAGGAGAACTTACCCGATTCAATCTTTGAAATATCGAGCACATCGTTAATTATTCCCATCAATGTTGTTGCTGCTGTGCTTATTTTCTGCAGATTTGCTTTAACATCCTCCTCGGGAGTTTCCTCCTCCATCAAAAGTCCTGTCATGCCGATTATAACATTCATCGGTGTCCGTATTTCATGGCTCATATTTGCAAGAAATTCACTTTTCGCCTGACTTGCCGCTCTTGCTAAATCACGTGCCTCCGCAAGCTCATGAGTACGTTTTTCTTCCGTTATATCTCTGATCATGGCAATTTTACTTATCGCATCATTATATATATCACGCTCGACCGTCAGAACCATATCGCAAATTCTGATCCCCGCCGATGTCTCTATTGTTACCGTATTACTTGTGATGCTTTCATTAAAATATGCTTCATCGGGAGCTTTATTATCTACATTAATAACCTCTAAAATACTCCTGCCTGAAACGCTCTCTCCCATAAATGCTATTGCGGCTTCATTTTCCAGGTTAATTATATTCTTGTGGTTTAGCACATAAATCGGCATGTTTGCAGATGTAAAAATATATCCCGAAGTATTTGACGGTGTGACCCCGAATGTTTTATATTTGCGCATTAATACAAAAACTTGAATTGATGACGGTAATAGAGCTGTTGCAGTCAGCGGGATTATTGTATAATCTGTGAATACCGGTATAAAAAGCTCTGAGAAAAAAGCAATAGGTGCGGCAATATAAGACAGAAGAAGTAAGATAAATATCTGCTTGCGATGACCTCTCAGTTCGGATTGATGCCTCCACAGCATGTATGAGCCCATAACACCAAATGCAAGAAGGGTGACCCATACAACCATAAGGACGAAAATAAAGCTTGAATTGTAAGATGCTTGATTTCCTAAGACAGTTTCATGAATTTCAACATCACCGGAAAAAACGCAAAGGAGTGCAATAACGGCTGTAATGTAAAATGTAGCATTTATCGATACTTTTACTGCTTTATGCTCGATTTTCAGAACATTCGTAAGAAATATCAACCACTTTGGATACATCAGGCATCCTGTAGTAAAACCTATTGCCCAATAAACCATGGTGAGAAATTCATTATCGGCAATCGTCATAAGTCCGTAAAAATGAGTCGTCAGCACAAGTAATAAAGTAGTTTGCATGTAATCGCGGCGTTGTTTCGATTTTGTATCAATAATCCATGTCGATACCAAAATGCAAAGATAACAAACGCTGACAAGAAATAGAAACACGGTTATAAAAGTCGCCCAATTTAAGTTTGAAATTGTGCCCATACACATACCTTCTATTTTATTTTTTATGCCTCTTAATCAAAAACGGGATATATACCGCTTCGGCATTTTTATTTATTATATCACTTATTTTTTCTATTGACAAAGTATATAATACCAGTTAATATTGATATTGATGTAGGTTAACCGCTAAACCTATTGTGGCATTTGTTTATATTGACCATAAAAAGCGGATTTTCTTGTTTTATGTTCACAAAATGACAGGTCATACATTTGAAGGAGGATAATTAAATGAAGGTATATTTCAGACTTATTTCTGTAATTTTGGCACTTAGCTTACTGCTTGTTGCCTGCGGTCCTGCGGCACCGTCCGGCGGCGGCGATACAGACACAGGGAACCAGGGCGGAGGAGATTCATCCGAGGTAACAGTAGCTCCGCCGTCCGAACTCGATGATATATCAACCGATGTTATTGATGCCAACCTTACTGCAACTATTTCGCTCGGTAACTGGCCACCGGATACGGCTCCCGATGCAGAGCGCGCTTTTTTTGAAGGTGCAAAAGCCATTATGCTGCAGCAGTATCCGAATGTTACAGTAGTCCCTGCATACTTTTCATACACACTGACAAACTATGTTCCGATGGCACTCGGCGGAACGGCTCCTACGCTTTTCCAGCCGCCGTTTACCGACCCTCAGCTTTTGATTAGTCAAGGGCTTGTTGCCGATGTAACAGATGCACTTGAAGAATTCGGAATACTGGAAAAATTCAGCCCGAGTTTTATCGAGATGCTTGGTGATGAAAACGGCAGAATCTTCGGTCTTCCGAGAGACGGTTATGTACTTGGAATGCACATTAATATTAACCTGTTTGAAGAAGCAGGTCTTATGACTGAGGATGGTCTTCCCGATTTTCCGAGAACTCTTCAGGAAGTTGCCGAAAAGGGTCAAATTATCCGTGAACAAACCGGAAAAGCAGCTCTCGCTTTCATGGCAAGTGAAACCCAGGGCGGATGGATTTATACAAACATTGCATGGAACTTCGGTGCAGTCGGTGAAAACGCATTGCTTATACAAGATGCCGACGGAAAATGGATTGCAAACCTGACATCCGAACCTGCTATCGCCGCTCTTGAATATATTAAATCTTTACGTTGGGAATATGATATTCTCAATGCCGATGCAACAACAACAACCTGGGGAAGTGCTCATACATTACTTGGCACCGGTGAGGTAGCAATGAACTTTGCGGCAGATGATGCTGTTGATAATCCTACAGCACAAAACGGTCTTGCTGTTGATAAGTTTGCAATTATTCCGTTCCCTGCAGGCCCCGGCGGTGCATATGCCCTCAGAGGAGGCACATGTTATATGTTCGCTCCGAACACAACAACCGACCAGGCTGTTGCATCTCTCGGATTCTTACGTCTTATTGGTATGCTTCCGTTCCTTGATGACGATATAATTGCAGGTATGAGAGCCGGTGCGGCTGCTTCAAGAGAGCGCGGTTCTCCTGTTCTGCCACGTACACCTGCATGGAATGACGAAGAATTTATCGCAATGCAAAGGTCAATTGCAGAGGAATATTCCAATGTTGACATGCGTTTATATGATGATTTCTTTAATTCACTTACAGACGGTTCGATTACATTTCGTGCCGAGGAGCCTGTATTTGCTCAAGAGCTTTACAGAACAATAACAAACGCAATCCAAAGGGTCATCACAAACGAAGACGCCGATGTTTTCGCCGCAATGGAAAGAGCTCGTGAAAGATTCCAGGAATACCTTGACGATGAAATAAACTAGTTATTATTGAAGTTGACAGGGGATGCTTTCATCCCCTTCTCAGCTTCCTGCAAAGGGTGAATTTATGGATAAACAGGAACGGCTCGGTGAACGTTCATATAAGTGGATATATGACTTAAAGTCGTGGCTCATTATGCTGCCGGGTATTGTTTTGTTTATGTTTTTTGTATGGGGTCCGCTGCTTCAAAGCGTACACATGAGCTTATACAAGACAAGAAACATCGAACTCGTCGAGTTTGTAGGTTTGCAAAATTATATCAGGGTTATTTCGCGTGAGGATTTTACTCAGGCGTTACTTAACACGTTGTCATATACGTTCTGGTCGCTGCTCATCGGGTTTATGATTCCGATATTCCTTGCAATTCTGATCGGTGAAACCCTCAAGGGTAAAGGTTTTATCCGTACAGCCGCTTATATCCCGAACATTCTTCCCGGTCTTGCTACCGTTCTTTTGTGGAAAGCATTTTTATCGGCAGAAAGAAGCGGTGTTTTTAATGTAATTCTGGGGTATTTCGGTTTTGAACCTATGGTATTTTTGAGCCAGTCAAACCTTGTTATACCAATTATTATCGTAACCGCTACGTGGAAGGGTGCAGGTGCAACCGCACTGATTTATATGGCGGGTATGGCAGGCATCAACCCTGAGTTGTATGAAGCCGCAACTATCGACGGCGCAGGTATTTGGAGGAGAATCAGATATATAACGCTGCCGGCAATATTTAACCTCAGCAGCACAATGCTGATTTTACAAATTATCTTTATCTTCCAAATCATGTACGAACCTCTTGTGCTGACAGGCGGCGGTCCCGATGATGCATCACTTTCACTTATGCTGCTAATGTGGCGTTACGCTTTCGGCGGTAATATGGATTATGGCAGAGCATCGGCGGTAGCAGTCCTGATAGCACTGTTGCTGCTGGTATTCACAACGATATATACCATTGTAAACAAACGCAAAACCAACTGGGACATGTAAATCGTCTCGCAAGCGAGACATTGGAAAAAGGTAAACCTTTTTTTGAAACAGGAAAATGGAAGTAATTTCCCATGCATATACTAACAAGTGTCTGTACTAAATCAAAAAAAATTACAAGTAATTTCCCAACAGGATTCTAACAAGTGTCGGTACTAAACAGGATATTAAAGAGGAATTTGAGAATGAGCAAGCCGCTTAGAACAGGTGTTATACGGGATTATGATGTGAAGTCGCCTTCTGTTAAGGTTGGGCTTGTCTTCATTTATTTAGTTTGTTTTGTGGTTGTTGTTGTTTCGTTGTTTCCTATTTTTTGGGTGGCTCTTGCGGGCTTTAAGGATTTGCAAGAGTATGTTTCAAGCACATCGATTTTTCCGTCTGTATTTGATATTGACCGGTATATAAGGACCTGGACCCAGCTCAATATTATGCGTAACTATATTAATTCATTTTATGCAATAACCGGCTCTGTTCTGTGTGCTTTACTTTTTAACGGGCTTCTTGCATACGGAATAGCGATTCTGAAGCCTCGCGGATATAAAGTCGTCAACAGCCTTATTATGTTCTCGCTTTTAATCCCCGCAACCATCGGTATTGTTCCGCTGTTTATGAATATTCAAAATCTCGGGCTTGGCGGTTTCTTTACCCCGCTTTGGTTTGCCGCCGGTGCAAATGCCGTTTTTGTTGTACTTTTCAGGCAGTTCTTTGAATCTCTTCCTTCAACAATTATAGAAGCTTCAAAAATTGACGGATGCTCACAGCTGCAGACATTTTTCAAAATCGTTCTTCCGCTTTCAAAGCCTATATATGTTGTTGTCACAATTTTTGCAATAAACGCCGCATGGTCGGATTTCCTGTTACCTTACCTTGTTTTAGGTGACGGTCAATGGCAAACCGTTATGGTCCGCCTGTTTATTTTCAGCACACAACAAACAGTAACCGCCGATGATTTAATGCGTTCGGTAGTATTCTCAATGCTTCCGCCCGTCATTTTCTTCTTTGTTTTCCAAAAACAACTGACACAAAACATAGTCACCGCAGGAATAAAAGGGTAGAATCGCTCGTTACTGTACGGCGCTTGCGCTCGGAGGTTGTGTTTTAAATCTAATCTGGAGGGAATCTCTTGGGAAAAATTGCTGATAAGTATTTTGAAACTCACAAGTGGAAGGTAGTGGAGCGTGGGTTTGATAAGGTATATGCAGAAGTCAGCGAATCGGTATTTTCACTTTGTAATGAAAGCATCGGTGTCCGCGGCTTTTTTGACGAAGGCGGCAGCGTTCCGGGTATGCGGGGTGCGTACATTAATGGAGTATATGAGCTTATTGATCTGCCGAAATCATATAAAGGCATAATTGATAAAACGCATTTTATGATCCCTTCGGTTGATTGGCTTAAAACCGATATTACAATTGACGGTGAAATACTGGATATCGGTGATATTAATTTTTCCGAATTTACCCGTGAGTTGGATATGCAATCGGGTATTTTGACACGCAGTTTTATCTGGCATACAAAGTCCGGAAAGGATTTGCGTTTAACATTTATCCGTTTTACCGATATGCAAAACAGCGAGCGGGCATATCAGCGTATTACATGTCAGGCTCTTAATTTCTCGGGTGTAATTGAAATCACTATGGGACTGAGCTTTGATGTTCTTCACAACGGGCGAAACGCCTGTTACTGGGGGGATGTTAAAAGCGAGTTTAAGGAAAATATATGCAGCGTTCAATCACAGACATTAATGTCGGAGAAAAGCGTATTCGCTGCTGCGGTTATCGACTCCCCCTCACCCTGCCTCGGCAGACAGGAAAATAAAGATGTTACTCTCAGTACAACACTGCCGCTGCGGCAAAACGAACCTGTCAGCGTGAGTAAGAGGGTTGTTATACTTTTCGACGAAACCGACGGGGATAAATTATGGCAAACCGGGCAGACACTGCTTGAAAAAACATCACAGGTATCCTTTGATGAAGCTCTTGACGGGCAGAGAAAATATTGGGAAACCTATTGGAATCTTTCCGATATTATTATTGAAGCAGCGGATGATGCCAATGCCGAAGCTGTCGCCGAGGAGCAGCAGGGCATAAGATTTTGCAGCTTTCAAATGGCACAGACATACCACGGAGGAAACAAAAAACATAATATCGGTGCAAAAGGCCTGACGGGAGAAGCATATAACGGTCATGCATTCTGGGATACCGAAGCATGTTGTCTTCCGTTTTATCTGTTTAATAACCCCGAAGCGGCAAAGAGCCTTTTGATGTTCCGCTATAATACCCTGCCGCAGGCAATCAAAAGGGCCAAAATGCTCGATTGCAAAGGCGCATGTTACCCGATTGCAACCCTCAACGGCGACGAAGCCTGTGACCTCTGGCAGCACGCAAGTCTGCAAATGCATCCGAGCACAGCTGTCACCTTCGGCATTTGGCACTATGTGAAAGTCACCGGAGACCAAGATTTTATTTGGGATTTCGGAGCGGAAATACTCTTGCAAGTATCAAGATTTCTTGTCAGCCGGTCGGGTCAGAACCCTCACACGGGTCAGTACGGTTATTACGGTGTCATGGGGCTCGATGAGTTTCATGATGGTAAATAACAACGCCTACACGAACTATATGGGAAAACGTACGCTTGAATATACCGCCGAAACACTCAGTCTTATGAAAACCGAACGCCCGGAGGTTTATACATTATTAATAGAAAAAACCGGCGTAACAGATGATGAAATCGTTTTTTGGGAAAATATGGCGGCAAACATGGCTTTTCCGATAAACGAAGACGGTTTAATCGAGCAGCATGACGGTTACTACGACCTGCCTTATATCGATGTCAACTCCATTCCGGTTAACGAGTTCCCGTTATATAATCACTGGTCATATGACCGGATTTACCGTACTAGTATGATAAAACAGCCTGATGTCCTGATGTTTTTGTACCTGTACAATTCATCATTTTCAGACGATATCAAGCGGGTCAATTATGAGTATTATGAACCCCGCACAATTCACGAATCATCACTTTCACCCGCAATACACTCAATACTTGCAGCCGAGCTTGGCAGAATGCAGGAAGCAACCGACTTTTTCGGCTATGCAACCCGCCTTGATTTGGATAATTACAACCGCAACACCTGTGAGGGACTTCATACCACAAGCATAGCTATGGCATGGATGAACATCGTCTACGGCTTTGCCGGGCTTCGCAGCGATACCGAGCTGTTACGCTTCGCCCCGCGCCTGCCCGACCGCTGGAAAAGCCTGCACTTTTCATTCACATGGCAAGGCAGGATCATATCAATATGGATGAAAAAAGACTGCACCTTGTTTGAGCTAAACAGCGGTGAGCCCATGGAGCTGTATGTTTACGGAGAAAAATACACTCTGAGTTCAGAGGGTTTAACGGTTTCTGTAGTATAAGCGATTCGGAAGAGCATGCAAACAAACATACCAAGTAATGTCAGGGGGAACATTATGGATATTTGGAGCTTTAAAAAAGAAGGTTTTATTGCCGATGACATCGTTAAAAACGGCAATATTTTTTTAACAGGCAATGGTTATATGGGGTACAGAGGTACCATGGATGAATGGGGGCGGCATGAGATGGCCGCTGTTAATTTGGCGGGAGTTTATGACCAAAACGGTGATAACTGGCGTGAACCCGTTAATGCCCCAAATGCATTGTTTGCTCAAATATCGGTAAACGGAGAAATAATCACCCTTGGAAAAACCGGGCACCAAAAGCACAGTCAAACAGTAAACTTCCAAAAAGGCCTGCATATAAGAGACTCTGTTTTCGAAGCAGTTCATATAAAAAGCGAACGGTTTATTTCAATGGCAGAGCCGCACCTGCTTGCGTCCTGTCTGACATTATCCTTTGACAAGGACTGTGAAGTCGAGCTGTTGACAGGTATCGTCACGGATATCTGGGATATCAACGGCCCTCATCTTTTTGATTATGAATATGAAAAAGGAGATATAATCCGGGCACAGGCAATCACCGGTGAAAAGAAAATCCCTGTTGCTGTCACCCAGTCGGTCACCTGCGATTTTCCGCATAATGAAAAGCAGGAGGTTATTAATTACGGTATTTACCGGCGAATCGACTTTAACGCAGACTCCGAAACGGTTTATAAAATAAACATTATTTCCACTGTATATACGGGGCTTGATACGGCTGACCCCGGTGAAGCGGCTATGTCACTGTGCAAAATTGCAACAGCGGACGGGTATGGCAAAAACCTTGAGGCTCATGTTGAAGCATGGGCGGAAATCTGGAAAAATTCGGAGGTCCGCCTTGAGGGTGATGACGAAGCGGCACGTGCGTTAAATGCAAGCTTGTATCATTTACACAGCATATCACCCCGCCACTCCAAAGCGTCATCGATACCCGCAAGAGGGTTGTCGGGTCAGACGTATAAAGGAGCAATCTTCTGGGATACGGAGATTTTCCTGTTCCCGGTTTTTGCACATACCGAACCCGAGCTTGCAAAGACATTATTGCGTTACCGTATTGAAACATTGCCCGGCGCGCTTGCAAAAGCTGCCGAATACGGATACCGCGGAGCATTTTACGCATGGGAAAGCCAGGAGGGTGGAGTTGAAGGATGCACAAACTTTAATGTTGTGGATGTGTTTACGGGACGCCCCGTGCGTACATATTTCCGTGACAAGCAGATACACATAAGCGGTGATATTGCTTATGCTATGTGGCGGTATTATGAAATAACAGGAGATACAAGCCTCTTTTTTGAAGATGCGGCTGAGGTAATACTGCAGTGTGCAAGGTTTTTCCTTTCACGGTCACACAGCCGTCTTGACATGGATAAGGTTGAGCTGCTTGACGTAATTGGTCCCGATGAATATCACGAAAGAGTTAATAACAATGTATTTACAAATCAGATTGCGGCACACTGTTTTGCCTGTGCTCTTGAGTTAAAGGATGTTTTATCACAGGCAGACCCCAACTTTTTTGACTATCTTATTACAAAGCTTGAGTTTGAAAACGACCTTGAATTAATTAAGGCTGCACTGCCCAAGCTGCGCCCTGTATTTGATGAAACAAAAATTATTGAACAGTTTGACGGATATTTCGGGCTTGAGGACTGTTCGCTTGAGGATGTGCGGGGACGGCTTTTGGACGAGCGTGAATATTGGGGTTGCAATCACGGAGTTGCTGCCACAACGCAGATAATAAAGCAGGCTGACGTAGTTGCCATGATGGCACTTTTCCCGTCATTATTTTCCGATAAACAGGTTGAGTTGAACTGGAACTACTACGAGCCCCGTACCGAGCACGGCTCAAGCCTTTCGGCATGTATGCACGCACTTACAGCCTGCCGCTTCGGCCGCCCCGACCTCGCATGGGAGCATTTTATAAAGTCGGCAACCATTGACCTCACAGGAGGCGGCAAACACTGGGCAGGCAAAATCTACATCGGCGGCACACATCCTGCCGCAAACGGCGGAGCATGGCTGATTGCCGTCCTCGGTTTCGCCGGCCTATCCGTCAAAAACGGCGAAGTAACCGTATCCCCCCGCCTGCCGCCGCAAATAACCTCCCTGCGTTTTCCGGTTATTGCAAACGGCAAAAAATACCGAATAACCGTCACCCGCGACGATTTCGAAATTTTGTAAAAAGTATTTCGTTGTGAGGTTCAATCTCTATTTTTGATTCCTTAAACATTGTAAATTTTCATATTCAAAAATTTCATACTCACCATTATGGAATTTAACTCTGCTAGCCCGGCTCCCGCCTTGTGGACACATTAAACGTCAAGTATCTCACGTTTTCATATAATTACTTTAAATAGCTCGTTTTTAAGACCAACCGAAGCGTAGCGAAGGGCGGTAGCCTATGCAG
>WQXS01000037.1 GCA_009784725.1 Oscillospiraceae bacterium | reverse complement strand
TTGCTTTCACACGTTTTTACTTACTTTTGGTATTTGGTTTCAAAATATCATGGGTTTTTAACTTTGCACAAAGAGACACCCCAGATGGCGTAGCCAAAAGGGGTGTTTGTCTTCAGTCTGAGAGACCGGTTAATAAACCGGTCTCTTTTTTCACATTTTTCACAATTAAATGTGTATTGAAATGATGAAAGCCATTGTGATAATGTTTATTAACGAAAGAACTATCACAATGGCTTTGACTTTAGTGATACTGTTATTGTAAAAGTTGATGAAATGGGGTATTATTATGGTGTCTTTGGTTAGGTCGCTCGGGCTTGGCGGGATACGTGGATATGAGGTTTCTGTTGAGTGTTATTTATCGTCGGGATTACCTTCATTTGATATAGTGGGGCTTCCGGATACTGCAGTCAAAGAAGCACGTGAACGTGTCAGAGCTGCTGTAAAAACATGCGGCATGACATTTCCGATAAGCAGGATCACCGTTAATCTTGCGCCTGCCGATAAAAAAAAAGCAGGGACTATATATGATTTACCCGTTATGCTCGGAATCCTGACAGCGTCAAGTGCTCTACCGCCGTTACCCGATGATTTGGCATTTCTCGGAGAATTGTCACTGACAGGTGAGCTGCGTCCCGTAAACGGCGCACTTCCGATGGCACTTTGCGCAAGCCGTGCCGGAATAAAAGAACTGTTTGTTCCTGCGGATATTGCATCAGAAGCTGCATATGCATCAAACGTAATTGTTTATCCCGTTTTTCACGTAACGGAGCTTATAGAACATATTAATGGAATTAAACGTATTAAGCCTGTTGCTGCTCACGAGCCCTGTGCAAAGTATGATTCACAGCTTGATTTTTCCGATGTAAAAGGTCAGGAGGATGTTAAGCGGGCTTTGGAAGTAGCGGCAGCGGGAGGTCATAATGTCCTGCTCACAGGTCCTCCCGGGGCAGGGAAAAGTATGCTTGCAAAACGGCTTCCGTCAATACTCCCGGACATGAGCCGCGAGGAAATGCTTGAAACAACCGAGGTTCATTCGGTTGCAGGCTTAACGGACAGGGACAACCCGATAATATCAACAAGACCGTTTCGCTCACCGCACCATACGGTATCATCGGTAGCAATGGCAGGCGGAACATCCAATCCCAAGCCGGGAGAGATATCACTTGCCCATAACGGAATATTGTTTCTCGATGAAATACCGGAATTTCCCCGTGATGTTCTTGAATCATTGCGTCAGCCTCTTGAAGACGGACAAGTGACAATATCAAGAGCGGCAAGCTCTGTGACATATCCTTGCAGGTTTATGCTGGTTTGTGCAATGAACCCTTGCAAATGCGGCTGGCACGGGCATCCGTCAGGCAGATGTGTATGTTCGGACGCTTCGATTTCGAGATATAATGAAAAACTGAGCGGTCCGCTGCTCGACAGAGTGGACATGTACATTAATACCAGGTCGCTGGAATATGACAAACTTCGTCAGCGGTCAAAAGCAGAAAGTTCTGCAGTTATCCGTAAGCGGGTAAATACTGCACGCGAAATTCAAAGCAGAAGATACAAGGGCAGCAAAATCAAGTATAATGCATATATCAGCTCAAAGGAGCTGGAAGAAACATGCCGGCTTTCCAATGAGTGCGAGAAACTTATGAAAAGTGCATATAATACCCTTTCAATGACAGCGAGGTCATATGACCGCATTATCAGGGTCGCCCGAACCGTAGCGGACCTGGATAATGCACAAAGCATAGAACCGCACCACCTTGCCGAGGCCATTCAATACAGGGGTTTTGCAATTGGCAGGTAAATACACTTAATATAAAAGAAGAAGCATTAGGAAAAATAAAATGAACGACATTATTCTCTTAAAACAAGGTGAAATTGTACTCAAGGGGCTTAACCGCCGTGAGTTTGAAAATAAGCTTATCGAAAATGTCAAGCGCCGGTTAAAGCCGTTTGGCACTTTTAAGGTTTATTCCATACAGTCAACCGTTTATGTCGAGCCTTTGAGTGATTGCGATATGGATGCGGCGCTTGAAGCCATGAGCAGGGTGTTTGGTGCTTTATCCGTGACAAGGGCAGCAGCATGTGAAAAGGATAAAGACGCAATTGTAAAGACGGCGGCAGAGTATCTTTCGGCAGAAATTAATGCGGCAAAGTCTTTTAAGGTTGAATCAAAGCGTTCGGACAAACGTTTTCCTATGAACTCGATTGAGTTGTCGCAATATACCGGCGGACAGCTGCATGATTTGATTCCGCATCTAAAGCCGGATATGCATGACCCCGAGCTCACAATCCATGTTGAAATACGTGACCTTGCAGCCTATGTTCACGGGCCTGCATTACCCGGAGCGGGAGGCTTGCCCGTCGGCACGGGCGGGCGAATGGTTACACTGCTCTCGGGCGGTATCGACAGCCCTGTTGCTTCACATATGATTGCAAAAAGAGGTATTGCGTTAATACCAATCCATTTTTATTCTCACCCTTATACATCTGTTATGGCAAAGGATAAGGTACTTAAGCTTGCAGAGCTGCTGACGGCTTATTGCGGAAGAATGAACGTGGTGCTTGTTCCGTTTACAAAAATTTCGGAGCAAATACGTGAAAATTGTACGGAGGGGCTCATAACAGTAATAATGCGCCGTTTTATGCTGCGTATCGCAGAGCGGATTGCTTCCGATAACAGGTGTTCGGCAATCGTTACGGGAGACAACCTCGGTCAGGTTGCAAGCCAGACAGCCGAAGCTCTTGCCGTAGTAGAGGAGTCTGTTTCCATGCCTGTATTCAGACCGCTGATTGCTTTCGATAAAAATGAAATTGTTAACATTGCGTATAAAATAGGCACATACGAAACATCGATTCTACCATACGAGGACTGCTGCACCGTTTTCACCCCAAAACGCCCGAAAACAAAACCGAAGCTGGACGAAGTGTTAGAGGCAGAAGCTAAACTGGATGTGGAGGCTTTAATTGATGAAGCTATGAAAGGGATTCTATGACTTATACTGCTGAAATTATTGCTGTAGGAACTGAATTGCTGCTTGGGGGGACTGTTAACTCTGATGCGCAGGATGTTTCCCGGTTACTCAGTGAGCTTGGGATTAATGTGTTTTTTCATACCGTAGTTGGGGATAATCCTGAAAGGATGAAGCAGGCTGTTGAAATTGCTAAAGGCAGGGCGGATATTATTATTACAACAGGCGGGCTTGGTCCGACTTTTGATGATGTTACCAAGCAGACTCTTGCCGAGGTTTTTGGCAAGAAGCTGATTTTTAATGAGGATGTTGCTGAGAAAATAAGAAGTTTTTTTACTATGCGGCTACCGAATATGGATATGCCGGAAAATAACCTTCGTCAGGCTGAGCTGCCTGAGGGTTGCACAATATTTGAAAATGCTGTCGGAACTGCTCCCGGTTGTGCTTTTGAGTCTGATGGAAAACATATATTGATGCTTCCGGGGCCTCCGAGAGAGTGCAGGGAGATGCTTAAAAATTGCGTTGACCCGTATCTCAGAAAGCTTTCGGATGCGCAGATACATTCCCATAACATACATATCATCGGACTTGGGGAGAGTGCGGTTGAGGACAAACTGCGGCCGCTGATGGAGAGCTTAAATAACCCGACTCTTGCACCGTATGCAAAAGACGGTGAGGTTATGCTGCGCTTAACGGCAAAAGCGAAGTCGAAGGAGTTGGCAGAAGAACTCATGGCTCCAATTTTGGAAAAAGTAAAGGATACACTGGGTGACCTGATTTACGGCATTGATACGGACAGCCTTGAAAACACCGTGGTATCACTCCTTAGAGAAAAGGGATATACACTTGCAATAGCCGAATCCTGCACAGGCGGGTTGCTCTCGAAACGCCTTACCGACATCCCCGGGGTTTCAGAAGTATACATTGGCAGCGTAGTTGCATACAGCGAGCAGTCAAAAACGGAATTATTAAGCATTGAGCGGGATATAATAAGCATTCATGGCGAAGTAAGCGAAGAAGTTGCAATTACAATGGCAAAAGGAGTCCGCAAAAGACTCGGTGCAACCATTGGAATCGGAATAACCGGAATCGCAGGACCGGAAAGCGACAAATCCGGCAAAGAACCCGGCACTGTTTTTATAGCCTTATCAACAAAGGATACCGTTGCATGCCGTGCTCCCAAACTATTCTTCGACCGCGAAAGAATCCGAATAAGCGCAACAAACAACGCCCTCGACATGATAAGACGCCTCCTGACAGATTTACCTTTGGAATAACGTATCCATAGCCTCGCAAGCGAGGCATTGGGACGGTTCTTGTGATAGGCTTCGCTCAGAATGACAAGGGATTATTTTTATAACAAGGGATTATTTTAATGAAGAAAGTTATATTGAAAATTATACTTGGTGTTTGCGTCTTAGCTGTCGTCGTTTTTGCGGTGCTTATTGTACGGGAGTTGTATATAGACTCGCAGAGCAGGTCTTTTTATGATGAGTTTGCGAATGTTGAGACCCGTCCTCGTGAGCAGGAAGACAGTACGGCGGTTTCAACATCCCCCGGAACGACACCCGATGAGCCGGAGGAGTGGATGCCTTATGTTGATTTTGATGCGCTGAGAGAACTGTATCCCGAGATTGTCGGCTGGATTTTACTTGATGATACACCGATAAACTACCCTATTATGCAAGCTGCGGATAACGATTTCTTTTTAAGGCGGTTGCCCGACGGTTCGAGTCACAGAGTCGGTTCGATATTTCTTGATTACAGGAACGAAAGCGGTTTTTCCGATAAAAGCATCCTTATATACGGCCACCATACAAGAACAGGTGAAATGTTCGGTGCGCTGACCGGTTACAGAAATCAAGAGTTTTATGACGCAAACCCGGTCATAGACATCTTTACACCCGAAGGCGACTTCGAACTAATCCTTTTTGCAGGCCATGTTGCACACTCTGTACACGACCACCCTCCTTTGGAATTTGAAACCGACGAAGACTTTCTGGATTACATCGACCTCATTAAAAACAAATCCGTCTTCACAAGCAACTTTGAAGTAACCGCATCCGACAGAATCATAAACCTCGTAACCTGCACCTACGACTTCAACGACGCAAGACTAATAATAGTCGGAGTGATAAGGGAGGTATAACAATAGAAAATCCCGATGTAGCAGCATCGGGATTTTCGAATGGGATGATAGATAGTCATTTCATTTTGCCTTACCGTATTATAGCATAAACTAAAGCATTATGTCAAATAATATTACCTTATTTACATTTCTTCAGCAGGCGTTCCCATTTTTTGTCGACTTCTTTTTGGAAGTCTTCGATCATGTACTGGGCGCCGGGTTTGAACATGTGGCTGAAGCGGCCTTGGGGTTTGAGGTAGTCTTCTACGGGGAGTTTGGTTTTTGGTTCGTAAGTCAGGCTCCACTCGCCGTCGATGACTTCATAGAGCGGCCAGACACATGTGTCAACTGCGAGTTTGCAGATTGCCATGAGGTCTTCGGGCGGATAACGCCAGCCGCGCGGGCATGGGGCAAGAATGTTCAGAAATGCCGGACCCGGTGTGTAATGCGCTTTGTATGACTTTTCATGCAAATCCTTAAAGTTTGAGATAAATGTGGTTTGTGCAACATAAGGAATGTCATGAGCCACAATAGTTTCGGTCAAATCTTTTTTAAACTGAGCCTTACCCGGGATTTTTGAACCAACGGGAGCTGTAGAAACTTCGGCGTATTTCGGGGTTGCCGATGAACGCTGAAGACCTGTGTTCATGTATGCCTCGTTGTCATAGCAGACATAAACCATGTCATGACCGCGTTCCATTGCACCCGAAAGTGCTTGGAAGCCGATATCATATGTTCCGCCGTCGCCGCCGAAGGCTATGAATTTAAATGTGTCTTTAATTTTGCCTTTTCTTTTAAGAGCATTATAAGCAGCTTCTGCGCCGCTGACGGATGCAGCGACGTTTTCAAATGCAGAGTGAATGAAGCAGTCATTCCATGCAGTAAACGGATACAGGCAGCTTGAAACTTCAAGGCAGCTTGTTGCTACGCCGGAAACACTTTTATCCTCATCCTTTAATGCACGGAGTACACCGCGAACTGCTACACCTGCTCCGCAGCCTGCACATAGACGGTGACCGCCTACAAAACGTTCGGGCTTGGAAGCTTCTTGTTTGAGATTATAAGCTGTAGCCATAATTATACCCCCCTTACGCCGACATGGCGATAGATTTCGCCGGGTTTATCATTCTTTACAACCTCTTTAAGAGCATCAAAGACAATCTTAATGTCGGTTGTAGGAACGTCACGTCCGCCGAGACCGTAGATGTAGTTGATGATGTGCGGGCGTGTTTTCAGCTCGTAGCATGCACTTCTTACATCATTAAATACAGGTCCGCCCATTGCGGAGAAGCTTTCGGCTTTGTCCATAACTGCAACTGCTTTAACATGTGCAAGTGCTTTTGCAATCTCTTCCATCGGGAACGGACGGTAGACACGAAGCTTAAGAATGCCGACTTTTTCACCGTTTGCACGAAGCTCGTCACAAACAGCTTTTGCTGTGCCTGCGGTTGAGTTGAGGACAACAATAGCTCTTTCGGCATCTTCCATTTTATACTCTTCAAACAGACCGTACTCACGACCCGAAAGAGCGGCAAATTCTTTGGATACGTCAAGAATTACTTTTTTAGAATCAACCATTGCACGTGCTCTTTGATATTGGTGTTCAAAGTAGAACATTGGAGTGTCATACGGGCCGATTGAGATTTTTTCGCCCGATAACAGTGAATGCTCGGGTTTATATTCGCCTACGAATTTTTTAACTTTTTCATCTTCGAGAAGTTCAATGTTTTCGATGGCGTGCGAGGTGATAAAGCCGTCCTGACATGTCATGACCGGGAGCAGAACATCCTTGTGCTCGGCAATCCGCAGGGACATGATGTAGTTGTCATAGGCTTCCTGATTATTTTCGGAATAAAGCTGAATCCAGCCGCTGTCTCTTGCACCCATTGAGTCACTGTGGTCGTTGTTGATGTTGATCGGTCCGCTGAGCGCACGGTTAACAACTGCAAGTGTAACGGGAAGGCGTGAGCCTGATGCGACATAAAGCAGCTCCCACATAAGAGCGAGTCCGCATGCCGATGTGATTGTTGCCGAGCGTCCGCCTGCTGCTGTTGCTGTAATACATGCAGACATTGCGCTGTGTTCCGATTCAACGGTAACAAACTCTGTGTTGACCTGACCGTCTGCTACGAATTGTGCAAAATATTGCGGTACTTCCGTAGACGGTGTGATAGGATAAGCTGCTACTACATCGGGGTCTATTTGCTTCAGTGCAACTGCAACTGCTTCATTGCCTGAAAGTCTTTCACGAATTGACATTACTTATCCTCCTTTTCCCAAGTGATAGCATCGAAAGGACATACTTTGTAACAAACGCCGCAGCCTTTACAATGTTTAAAATCAAAATCCTCGCGTTTTTCGTTTTTAACGGGGATTGAGCTGTCTGCACAGGTCGGGAAGCAAAGCATACAATGCTTGCATTTTTCTTCAATCCATGCAGGAATAAATAAGCGCCAGTCTCCGGTGTTGACATCAAGCGAAGTGCCTCCGCCGTAGATGTTTCCGCCGATGTTGACTTCATTCCACGGAAGGTTCAGATTTGCGTCTTTTACATATATCATAACCCTTTAACCTCCTGCATCGAACGCCTGAGCGCTTTCATATTACCCTCGATAACGTGGGGCTTGTTAGCAAATTTGTGATGCATCGAAGCTTCCATATCCTTAAAGAATTCTGCTTCGGGAATAACTCCGCTGACCTTTACGACTGCACCGAGCATTGGAGTGTTCGGTATGTTCCTGCCGATTTCCTCCTCGGCAATTTTTCCCGCGTCTATTGTATAGACTCCGCCTTCATAACCTTCAAGTAAAGGCTTAAGCTCCTCGGGAGATTTTGCGGAATTGATAATTATGGCGCCTTCCTTTTTAAGACCGCCGGTAACATCAACCGCAGACAACAAAGTTGCATCTACGACCACGACATAATCGGGTTCATAGATGTTGCTGTGAATCGGGCAACGCTCATCACTGATGCGATTGTACGCAGTAATCGGAGCACCCATGCGTTCGGGACCGTATTCAGGGAACCCCTGAACAAACTTTCCGGTGTTAAACGCAGCGTCGGCTAAAAGAAGCGATGCGGTTTTTGCACCCTGCCCGCCCCGTCCATGCCAACGGACTTCTACCATTTTTGACACACGCAGAACCACCTTTCAATATAATTCTAACGTCAATCTATGATTGACAATGTTCACAAGGAAGTACATTCTATCTTATGGGGTGTCTGATGTCAAGGAATGTCAGGCAAAATTTGCAGGATTGACTATATTATGGTAAAATGGCACGATTTTAGATGAAAGGAGGTGCGAAGAAATGACAACAAATGCTTTAAACTTAAGTAATTTGCGGCTTGCCGTTCTTATTGACGCAGAAAATGTGCCGCGAAAGAGTATGAAGAGAATAATGGAGGAAATAGCAATCTACGGAACTCCGACAATTAAGCGAATTTACGGCGACTGGACAAGTCCGGTTGTTTCGGGCTGGAAATCTTCGCTTTTGGAGAATGCTATCACGCCGATTCAGCAGTACAGCTATACAACAGGTAAAAATTCAAGCGACTCGGCGATGATAATTGATGCTATGGATATTCTCTATACGGAAAAAACCGACGGTTTTGTACTTATTTCGAGCGACAGTGATTTTACACGGCTTGCAATACGTTTACGTGAAGCAGGGCAGCGTGTAATCGGAATCGGCGAACGTAAAACACCAAGTGCGTTTATTGCTGCATGTGATAAATTTACCTATATTGAGGTTATTTATGAAAGATTTGCAGAAGCTGATACGGGTGACGGAACCGGTAACGGAAGTATTGATGGGAGTCAAGAAAATTTTGGTGAAAACGGTCTACATAATGAGGTTTTACGCCAAAATGGCGGAAAACCAAACTCATTGCAGCGCAGCAAGTCAGAAGTTTCTGCTCATGGGAAAAACGGGAAAGTGTCTGACACTGTAATCGAGCTTATTGCAGGTTCGGTTTCCGACCTTGCCGGTGAAGACGGTTATGCATTTATGGGAGAACTCGGGAATTTAATACTAAAAAAACAGCCCGACTTCGACCATAGAAATTTCGGCTACAAAAGCCTTTCTGCGATGATAAAATCAATCGACCGTTTCGAAATGGACTTCCGTCATACAACAGACCCGAACATTAAGCATGTTTTTGTTAAGGATAAGGAAAGTTGAAAAACAAAAAACGAATAGGGTGTCTCGGAGTATTTCTGATTACCCTTCTGTTGGTTATTGTTATCGGTATAGTAATTCTTATTGACAGCAATACACGTCTTGTGACAACCGAATATAAGCTGCGATATGACAACCTGCCTGCTGCATTTGACGGGTATCGGATAGTTTTGCTTGCCGATTTACATGGAGCGGAGCACGGTGAGAAGAATGAAAAGCTTATCGAGCAGGTTAAAAAAGCAAAGCCAGATATAATAGCAGTTGCGGGGGATTTACTCGACCGTTATCAGCCGGGTCACAACGAAATGAACCAACTTAAAGTAATATATACACTTATTCCGCAACTCACGGAAATCGCACCCGTTTATTATGTTACCGGTAACCATGAATGGGACAGCGGAGTTGTTCGCAATCTTATGGATTTTTTAAATGAGCAGACAGGTGTTTATGTTTTGCAAAATAATTATAAACGGCTGACAAAAGGCAGTGATTCCATAATTCTTGCCGGAATTGACGACCCCGGCGGACCTGCCGACATGATAAAACCCCGTGACTTTATCGAAAAAATTATAAACACCGAAGCGCCGGATTTTCTTGCCGTAATGGTGCACAGAAACTATAATCTGCAGATGCTTTCCGGTCTTGGCGTTAATTTGGTTCTGAGCGGTCATGCACACGGCGGAATGATACGTCTGCCGTTTACCGACGGCCTTATCGGACCGTCACATGAGATGTTCCCGACACATACAAGCGGCGTATATAAACAGGGCGGTACAAACATGGTTGTGACAAGAGGGCTCGGAAACCATCTCGGATGGACACGCTTTCTAAATAACCCGCAGATAGTGGTTGTGGAGCTTGGGAGCTGATAAACAATGATTCAATTTGATGATTACAAGCATAAAATTAATAATCTGAGAACAACGCTTGATACTATAAAACAAGCGTTAAAGCTTGATGATGCAGCAACAGAGCTGATAAAGCTGGAAGCTGAAAGTGCAAAGGACGGTTTTTGGTCCGACCTTGAAAATTCTCAAAAAGTGCTGCAGAAAATCAAACAGCTTAAAAACAAACAAGCGGGTTATGAAAAGCTTGATAATGCATGGAGTGACCTGATTACTCTTTGCCAGATGGGAGCGGAGGAAAATGATGAAAGCCTGCTCCCCGAGCTTGAAGATGAATTTACATCATTTTGTGCGGCACTTGAAGCTGCAAGGCTTGAAACTCTGCTCTCAGGTGACTATGATAACAACTCGGCAATTGTTTCGTTTCATGCGGGAGCCGGCGGCACCGAAGCACAGGACTGGGCGCAGATGCTTTACCGGATGTATACACGCTGGGCGGAGCGTCACGGAATGAAATATAAGGTTCTCGACTGGCTCGACGGTGAAGAGGCAGGCATGAAGTCGGCATCAATCCAAATTGACGGCGAAAATGCCTACGGCTACTTAAAAAGCGAAAACGGAGTACACAGACTCGTGCGTATATCGCCCTTTGACTCATCGGGCCGCCGCCACACATCGTTTGCGGCAATAGAGGTTGCACCGCTTATATCGGACGATGTTGAAATCGAAATAAAAAACGAAGACCTGCGAGTAGATACCTACAGAGCTTCGGGAGCGGGCGGGCAGCACGTAAATAAAACAGAAAGTGCGGTTCGTATAACCCATCTTCCGACAGGTCTTGTCGTTGCGTGTCAAATGGAGCGAAGCCAGCACCAGAACCGCGAGGTCGCAATGCGGATGCTGCGCTCAAAGCTGATAGAAATAAAAGAACGTCAGCATCTCGACAAAATCAGCGACATAAAAGGCGAACAAATGAAAATAGAATGGGGCAGCCAAATCCGCTCCTACGTCTTTATGCCCTACACACTCGTAAAAGACAACCGCACCGGCTTTGAAAACGGCAACATAAACGCCGTCATGGACGGTGACCTCGACGGCTTTATAGAAGCATATTTAAGCATGGGCTAAAAAGGACTGTAGTAAAACTTCGTCATCGCGAGGAGCAAAGCGACGTGGCGATCCAGACTAAAAGCTACAATACACTGAATTGCCTCGCAATGACAAAGGCTGTTGCAAAATATGCAACAGCCAATTATATTTATGTCATCTCTAACCTAACATGCCTACGATGTTCTGGGGTCTGGCGTTTGCTTGTGCAAGCATTGCGGTTGAGGCTTTTTGGAGAATATTTTTTGCGGTTAGTTCAGACATCATTTTTGCCATATCGGTATCTCTGATACGGCTGTTTGCTGCTGTTGCGTTTTCTGCCTGGATATCGAGAGCCTGCATTCTGAACTCGAGGCGGTTTTGCATTGCGCCAAGCTCGGCACGTTGCGTTGAAATGTCGTTGATTGCGTTGTCTATTGTATCGAGGGATGAGGAAGCTGCTGCGCTTGATGCAAGGTTTGCATCTGTTTCGGCATTATATTCACTTCCGCTGAGACCAAGCAGTGATTGTGCTGTCATTCCGTCGATTTTTATATCTACTGTATCTCCTGCATTCGGACCTGCTTGAATTGTAACCGGGTCTGCCGTGCCGTCAAGGATGTTCATACCGTTAAATTGCGTAGTGCTTGTAGTGTCGTCAAGCTCATTAACGATGCTTGCAAACTCGCCTTGAATGGCATTGCGGTCGACTGCGTCGTCGTTTGGTCCGTTTGCCGATTGAAGTGCAAGCTCACGTGCGCGCTGGAGCATGCCCTGCATCGACGAAAGACCGCCTTCGGCTACTTGAATGAGCGAAACGGCATCTTGTGTGTTTCGTGATGCTGCCATTGTTCCGAGAATGGAAGTTCGCATTTTCTCAGAAATAGCAAGACCCGCAGCATCGTCGGCAGCCTTGTTTATTCGCTTGCCGGAACTTAGCTTCTCGAGTCTGTTTGCGACGGCGTTATTATTTTTGTTTACGTTACTTTGCGCATTCAGCGCACCAATGTTATTATTGATCCTCATAGTAATCATCGCATCCTTTCATATCCGATCCGTTTCTCTCCCGATACAAGTGATACCGGCCTCCATGAGAGTACAGACCTACCCATCATCCTTAATAGAGGTATTATACTCCCGACAGTCTATTATGTCAAGATAAATCGGCAAAATAATGCATAAAAAACACTAAAAATGAAAGTGCTCAAACGAGCACTTTCATTTTAGTTTTAGTTGGTCTGTTAATATTTTCCGAAATCGTCTCCGCCTGTTGGTTCGTATACGTCTGTGGATGCTGCGGGTAATGATTCGGTGGGTTTCGGAGCCGGTCTTGCAGGGAGAGTTTGGGACCCGAAGGTTTGGCTCTTGAGTTTAAACTGTGAAATGAGCTCTTCAAGCATTGTGGACTGACTGCTCATTTGCTCGGATGCTGCTGCGGATTCTTCTGCAGTTGCACTGTTTTGCTGAACAACTTGAGCAACCTGGTCGATACCTGTGTTGATTTGTGTGATTCCGAGTGCCTGCTCTTCGGATGATGTTGCAATCTCGCCTACGATTATGCTGCTCTCGTTGATGCCCGATACGATGTCGGCAAGGCTTTCTGCTGTTTCGCCTGCGATACGTGCGCCGAGCTCGGCTTTTTCCATTGAGTTCTGGATGAGACCGCCTGTGTCTTTTGCAGCTTCTGCTGATTTTGCAGCGAGGTTACGGACTTCTTCTGCAACGACTGCGAAGCCTTTACCGTGTTGACCTGCACGTGCTGCCTCAACTGCTGCGTTAAGAGCAAGAATATTTGTTTGGAATGCGATATCGTCGATGACTTTGATGACCTTGCTGATGCTTTGGCTTGCCTGGTTGATTTCGTGAACAGCCGTGGTCATATCGCCCATTTGAGTGCTGCCTCTTTCGGCGTTTTGCATGATTGTGCTTGCAAGAGTTGCGGCACGTTCTGCTTTTGTTGCATTTTCTTTTGTTTTTTGTGCAATCTCGCCGATTGATGCGGAGAGTTCTTCAACTGATGCAGCCTGCTCTGTTGAACCTTGTGCAAGTGATTGAGCACCGTCTGCGATTTGTTTTGAACCGGTGGAAACCTGGTTCGAAGCTGAGTTGATTTCACCGAACATGGTGTTAAGGTTATCGAGTGTTCTTTGCATTGAAATTGCGATGCTGTCTTCGTCGGACAGAGCGTGGACATCTGTTGTGAGGTCGCCGCTTGCGATTTCTGCAAGGTTTTTCTCGATTTCCGCAAGATGCGAGATGATTCCTTTAAAGCCGTTTGCACAGTCACCAAGCTCGTCTTTACGCAATGCTGTTTCGTTGGCTGAGTTTGTGGTAGCTGCGTCGAAGGTGAGTTTGCCGCGGCTTCCGATTTGTGAGAAAGCATTTGCAATAACCTTAAGAGGTGTTGCAATGAGTTTTGAAATATAGAATGTGAGAAATACTGCGATTGCTATGGCTAAAGCAAGTACTCCGATGATAACCGTAAGGAGCATTGTAGCTTCTGTTGCCGATGACTGATATGATTCTTCACCGTAGTCGATAAGCATATCGATACATTCTTCGAATTCTTCCATTACACGGTCTGCTACAGTAATACATTCGGGCAGTAAAGTGCTTCTGATAGTTGTGATATCTTCATCAGTAGCAGATTTAGACAGGTCGTGGATATTTACAACCACAGGAACGAGATTATTATTAAAGTCGTTCATTGCATAATTGAATAAGTTTATTACACGATCGCTGTCAACATATTCGAGGAATGTTTTCGAATACTCTTCCATGTATCTGAGATCATTATTTACTTCCCTGTAATAGTTGTCAACACCTGCCTGATCACCATACATTGCGGCAATAACCATTTGACGGGTATATACCCTTGCACTTTGCATGTGTTCGGTAATTCTTCCGAGATACGGGATTGGTTTTGTGATAGTGTAGTACATTTCCTGTTTTGCTGCATTGACACTGTTCATACCAATGATGCCGACGACACCAACTATCGCTGTAAGTACGATAACAATCGCAAAACTTACAACCAGCTTCATGGACACTTTCATATTCTTCATATGACTTCTTACTCCCCCTGTTATAAATAATTTTAGAGTTTTTTTGATTATCACCGCTTAGTATATCATAAGACTATCCAAATTGCTACCTTAAATTTGCATAAAAAATAAAAATATGAATAGAGCACAAGGGGACGGTTCTCTTGTGTTCTTTTTCTTGCGTTTTTTCTTTGATTTTAGTAAAATAAAATTATGTTTAAGCTTCTGTCTAAAACCGAAAAAGCCCGCAGGGGTGAATATTCTACAAGGCATGGTGTTATTAAGACACCTGTTTTTATGAATGTAGCCACTCAAGCGGCGATAAAGGGTGCGCTTTCGGCTGATGATTTAAAAACGGTTAAATGTCAGGTCGCTCTTGCAAACACATATCATTTGCATATCCGCCCGGGGGATGAGCTTATATCGCATCAGGGCGGGCTTCATAATTTTATGCAATGGGACGGACCGATTCTCACCGACAGCGGCGGGTTTCAAATATTTTCTCTTGCCGGTTTGCGAAAAGTAACAGAAGAAGGGGTTGCGTTTAATTCACATGTTGACGGACGGAAAATTTTCATGTCACCCGAGGACAGCATCCGCATCCAAAAAAACCTCGGCTCCGATATTATTATGGCATTCGATGAATGCGTGGAAATACCGTCACCCCGTGATTATGTAGAAGAATCATGCGAACGTACATACCGCTGGCTGGTAAGATGCAAAGAGGAAGTGAAACAGGGGGACAGGTACACTGCTTCACAAATGAAGCAGTGTACCTGTCCCCCTGTTTCCCCCTGTGCTCCGGACCTTTTCGGTATAAATCAAGGCACAACATTCTTCGATTTGCGTATTGAACATATGAAACGCATTGCGGAGCTTGATTTATCCGGGTATGCAATCGGCGGGCTTGCGGTCGGCGAGACCACACAGGAGATGTACGATGTTATTGAAGCTGTTGAGCCGCATATGCCCGGAAATAAACCAAGGTATCTGATGGGTGTCGGAACACCGCAGAATATAGTTGAATGTGTCGCACGGGGAGTGGATTTCTTCGACTGTGTTATGCCTGCAAGAAACGGAAGACACGGCAAGCTCTACACGTGGAGCGAGGGGAGTATCAACATTAATAATGAGCAGTACAAGCAGGACAGCCGCCCGATAGACGAACAATGCGACTGCCCTGTATGTGTGAAATATTCACGAGCTTATATAAGACATCTTTTCAAAGCGGGTGAAATGCTGGCAATGCGCCTTGCAGCCATACACAACCTGTATTTTTACAATACTCTGATGGAGCGTATACGGGATTCACTTGATAACGGGACATTTGGCGTGCTTAGGAGGAAAATTAATGATGTTTGACATTTCCGGGATTGACACAACGGGATTGATTATTGCGCCCGGGCTTGTGGATATCCATGTGCATTTTCGCGAGCCGGGGTTCGAGTATAAAGAGGATATCCAATCAGGTTCGGTAGCGGCAGCGGCAGGAGGGTTTACAACTGTCTGCTGTATGCCGAATACTTCGCCGGTTGCCGACAATGAAGATACAATTAAATCAATTATAGAAAAAGCAAAAGCCGTCGGTATTAATGTGTATCCAATCGGGGCGGTGACAATCGGACAAAAGGGTGAGAAGTTGACCGATTTCGGTAAACTTAAAAAAGCGGGAGCGGTTGCACTTTCCGATGACGGTATGCCGATTACAGACGATGAAATTATGAGAAAAGCTCTGATTGCAGCAGAAAAAGCAGGCATGTTGATAATTAGCCACTGCGAAGAAGAAGAACCGATGGTCGAGCGGGATGTAAAGCTTGCAGCGGAAACAGGAGCAAGAATACATATTGCACATGTAAGCACAGCGGCAGCAGTTGAGTCAATCCGCAAAGCGAAAGCAGCAGGTGTGAAAGTTACTGCAGAAACCTGTCCGCATTATTTTTCACTGACAGACGAAGTGGTAAAACAAAAGGGAGCAAATGCTAAAATGAGCCCGCCGCTTCGCACGCAAAATGATGTGGATGCAATAATTGAAGGTTTATGTGACGGGACAATAGACGCAATAGCCACCGACCACGCTCCGCATTCACCCGAAGAAAAAGCTCTTCCGTTCACTGATGCCCCGAACGGTATAATTGGGCTGGAAACCTCACTTGCACTCACGCTGACATACCTGTATCACACCGGGAAACTGACAATCGAAGAAATAATAAACCTGATGTCGGTAAACCCTGCGAAAATTCTTGGGATAAAAAACGGAAGCTTAGAAGTCGGAAATGCAGCAGATCTCGTGATATTCGACCCGAATGAAGAATGGACTGTCGATTCAACGAAATTTAAATCAAAGTCAAGAAACACACCCTTTGACGGAATGAAATTAAAAGGGAAGGTCAAATATACTATTTCGAATGGAAAAGTTGTATATAAGGAGGCATAACACATGTCATTTGCAAGATTACAAGAAAAGATAGACGCACTTAAAAATCCGACCGTTGCGGGATTAGACCCCGATTTGGAGCATATTCCGCCGCAAGTCCTTGAAAAATACTACAAAGAGCACGGTGAAACTCTTGAAGCTGCTTCAATGGCGGTTATGGAGTTTAATTGCGGTTTGATTGATGCCTTATCTGACATCGTTCCGGCAGTAAAACCGCAGTCTGCATATTATGAAATACTGGGACCCTACGGCGTTATGGCACTCCACAAAACCTGCGAGTATGCAAAATCCAAAGGAATGTATGTAATCGTAGACGGAAAACGAAACGATATAGGCTCAACGGCAAGTGCATACAGCACAGCATACCTTGGTGCGGTAAAAATCGGAAGCACCGAGTATAAACCGTTTGACGTTGATGCGCTGACTGTGAACGCATACCTCGGCTCTGACGGAATAAAACCATTTATCGAAACAGCTGTAAAATACGATAAAGCCGTATTCGCACTCGTAAAAACATCAAACCCCTCAGCAGGAGAGTTGCAGGATAAATTGATTGGTAACGGAGCACAAGGGGACGGTTCTCCTGTGTTATCCGAAAAGAGCACAGGAGAACCGTCCCCTTGTGCTCTTTACACCGCTGTTGGCGACCTGATGGAAGAAATCTCAAAAGAGACAATAGATAAGAATGGTTATTCTTGTGTCGGAGCTGTTGTCGGTGCAACGTATCCGGAGGAAGCAAAACTACTCAGAGAAAGGCTGAAACACACATTCTTTCTTGTCCCCGGCTACGGAGCACAAGGCGGCTCGGCAGAAACCGCCGCAAATACCTTCGATAAAAACGGAAAAGGCGCAATAGTAAACTCCTCAAGAGCAATAATCGCCGCATGGAAAAAAACAGGCGGCGACTATAAAGCCGCTGCCAGAGAAGAAGCTCTTAAAATGAGAGACGAATTACGAAAAGTGGTGAAAAATTCTACATAAATGCACATGAAATGTGTATTGAAGTGTAGAATAATTATATGATACAGTAAGTTCAGGTGCTGCCATCAACGGTAGGCGGTTAGCTAAACCTCTGAATGACAACGTAAAGGGGGTGAAGCCTATTGACTTTGTTTGAGTTTGCTATGTTAATTATTGCATTAGCGATGTTAGCACTTGCAATTCGTCAGGACAATAGAAACAACCGCCCCTAGCCCGGTCGGTTGTTTCTAACCGATTGTTATGCTAACCGTTTACCGGCAGCACCTTTTATAAATAAACTTTAACATAAAATGCTTGCAGTTGTCAAGAAGAACGTTCTTAAACCTCAACAATACCTGACATCATTGTTGTTGCAACACCTTGTTTTGCCCATTCTGCGGCTATCTTATTTAAGCCGAGTGAATCGCTGGACATATGGCCTGCAATTATTATATTTCCGATGCCTTGCTCTTTGATTTCCTTTGCGTCTTTTTCGGGGATGTGCATCATAACAAGGGTTCCGACACCCGCTTCAATATATTCCTTGAGGATTTTTGCTCCCGGACCTGTCAGACCCAACATAAGAACATAGATTTTGCCTGCGTAGCTGTCCTTGCCGCCTACGCGGATTACAGGCTTTCTTGCTGAATTTTTATACTCATCAATACCTTCAAGAGTTTCAACCACATCCTGAACAGTTGCGTCAGGTTTGTTTTTGAACTTTTTGTCAAGGAATTTTTGAACAATAGCCTCACCGATTATATCTGCAGGTGTATGAATGCAGATGTACGGCATTTTGAGCAGCTTAGCAGCACTTTCCGAACGCCTTGAGTTTGAAACATGCTGATTATAGCTAAGCTCGTCTTTTCTTTCCGCAAGAAGCTTCTGGCTCTTATTTTTCGGAACACCCAAAGCTTCAAGCTTTAAATAATGGTCATGCAAAACATCGAGCATTTCTGTATTTGTATTTCTCGGATGATGGCTGACAACACAGTCATAACCCAGGTCTTTTGCAAGCAAAAGCTCTGCGGTGTCCATATCAACACCCATCAGCACCTTTTTTATATTTTTTCCTTCAACGATAATCCCGCAATCCTCGGGCATCTCAGTAAGCCCCGCTGTTTTCAGTGCAACGTCCATCAATTGTTTTGTTGTCATTAGTAAATCATCCTTTCTGAATCGAACACAAGAGAACCGTCCCCCCTGTGCTGAATTGAGCACAAGAGAACCGTCCCCCCTGTGCTCTCCGTCCCCCTGTGTTATACCATACTTTCGTTTAAGTTATCAAGCAATGCGATGAGCTTGTTTAGTTTGTCACGTTCCGCCTGTACTACGTTTTCGGGAGCTTTTGCGGTGAACTGCTTATTTGAAAGCTTTTGCTCCAATTTATTAATTTCGGCTTTAACTTTTGTTATCTCCCTTTCAATCCGCTCGCGCTCTTTTTCGACATCCACAAGCTCGGAGAGCGGCATGAATAAACGTGCATCATTTGTTACAACAGTTACAAGATTGTTTACATCCCCCGGAACCTCAGAGGTGATGATTAAATCGGAAGCGTACGCAAGCCTGCATATATAGTCTTTCCCTGCTTCAAAAAGACCCGGTTTATCCGTTACTATTGTAAGAGTTGATTTTTTTGAAGGCGGAACATTCATCTCAGAACGTCTTGAGCGGACAGCACGGATTGCGGTCATGACAGACTCAAATTCCTCTTCTTCTTTTGTGAAGCAAAGGGTTTCATCAAACTTCGGGAAAGGACGAATCATCAACACCTTGGAATCAAGCTCACCGCAACCCGGTAATGCCTGCCAGATTTCCTCGGTAATAAACGGCATAAACGGATGCAGCAGAGTCAGGATTTCTTTTAAAACGAAGAGCAGCACTCTTTGCGCATTTTCTCCGGTCGCACCTGCATCCTGCAATCTGGGTTTTGTGAGTTCAATGTACCAGTCGCAGTATGTGTCCCAAATGAAATCATATATTTTGGCGGCGGCAACGCCGAGCTCGTATTTATCAAGGTTTTCGCAAACTTCGCGGGCAAGGGAGTTGAGCTTTGAAAGAATCCACTTGTCCTCAAGTTCAAGCTGTGCAGGAAGACCTGCCGGCAAGGTATTATCACCTTCGACAGACAGATTCATCATAACAAAGCGGCTTGCGTTCCAAATTTTATTTGCGAAATTACGCATAGCTTCGCATTTTTCTGCATAAAAACGCATATCATTACCGGCGGCATTACCTGTAATAATGTTAAAACGCAGAGCGTCGGCCCCGTATTTTTCAACAACCTTAATCGGATCGATTCCGTTTCCGAGTGATTTACTCATAATGCGTCCGAGGTCATCGCGAATCATTCCATGAATAGCTACGGTGTGAAACGGTATCTGCTCCGTGAACTCCAAGCCTGAGAAAATCATACGGGCAACCCAGAAAAAGATGATGTCAATACCGCAAGAAAGAACGTCGGTCGGATAAAAATATTCCAAATCAGCAGTTTTTTCGGGCCAGCCAAGTGTTGAGAAAGGCCATAAAGCCGATGAAAACCAGGTATCGAGCACATCTTCCTCTTGTTTTATGTTTACAGAACCGCACTTTTCACAGGATGAAACATCCTCGCGGCTGACGGTATAGTGCCCGCAATCGCAATACCATGCCGGAATTCTGTGACCCCACCAGAGCTGGCGTGATATACACCAGTCACGTACATTTTCCATCCAATGGGTATAAACCTTGGTAAAACGCTCGGGAACAAATTTTATTGTTCCGTCGGTAACTATTTCAATTGCAGGACCTGCAAGCGGTTTCATCTTAACGAACCATTGCTCCGATGCAACAGGCTCAACAACCGTACCGCAACGGTGACATGTTCCGATGTTCATTTTATGCTCTTCGGTTCCGGCTAAGAGACCAAGCGCCTCTAAATCGGCAAGAACCTCCCGCCGGGCTTCATACCGGTCAAGCCCGTTATATTTGCCGCTGTTGATAATACGTGCTTCTCCGTCAATAACAAGCACCTGCTCCAAACCGTGACGCTGCCCGATTTCAAAGTCGTTCGGGTCATGGTATGGTGTAACCTTTACACAACCCGTTCCGAACTCCATATCGACAAAATCGTCGGCAACAATTGGCATTTCCCGCTCCATAAGCGATAAAACAACTGTTTTCCCGATAAGGTGCGAATACCGCTTATCCTTTGGATTTACAGCGATTCCGGTGTCACCGAGCATGGTTTCCGGACGTGTTGTCGCAACAACGAGATAGTCAGCAGAACCTGATATGGGATAGCGGAGATGATATAACAGGCTCTCTCGCTCTTCATGTTCAACCTCGGCGTCCGACAAAGCTGTTGTACACCTAGGGCACCAATTGATTATACGTTTTCCTTTATAAATTAAACCTTTTTCATAAAGGCGGACAAAAACCTCACGGACGGCCTTACTGCAGCCTTCATCCATGGTAAAGCGCTCACGGCTCCAGTCGCAGGAGCTTCCGAGTTTTTTGAGCTGCTCAACAATACGGCTGCCGTACATGTGTTTCCATTCCCAGACACGTTCAAGAAACTTCTCACGGCCGAGGTCATGGCGGCTTAGTCCTTCGGATTCGCGGATTTCTTTTTCAACTCTTGTCTGTGTTGCAATTCCCGCATGGTCGGTCCCCGGAACCCAAAGAGCGGCAAACCCCTGCATACGCTTGTAACGAATCAGAATATCCTGAATTGTATTATCAAATGCATGACCCAAATGTAGCTCCCCAGTAACATTCGGCGGAGGAATAACTATGGTAAAAGGCTTCTTACCCGGGTCAATAACTCCCTTAAAATACCCGCCTGCCTCCCACATCTTATATATCTTGTCCTCAACCAGCGTCGGGTCATATACTTTTTCTAAATCACGCATTTTAAAACTCCTATGTTAATTACTGCTATTGCTTTTATTGATGTGCTCTGAGAGTAAACGAAACTGCTCGTTATCATTATAATAAATAGAAAAGGTATCTCTTAAGATTATTGCTTTTCCGAGTTGTCCGGTGCTTACAAGAGCGTACCCGTAGCATTCAACCAAATCATATGTATAGCTGTCACCCGGTTCTGCTCCGGCGTTTAGAGCCTTTTCAAAAAAATCACATGCCATAGGAAAGTCCTTATCTATACAAAAGTACCTTTTCCCAAGCTGATAGAGTAAAAACGGATTCCCCGGGTCCTTTATTAACTCATCTAAAAGCACCTGCTCACTGAATTCCGACATAGACTCTAAATTTTCATCAATCATTTTAACGTACCTCATTGCCATTGTACACTACTTGAATAACATATTTCATGTAAAAGACCACTCTATGTATCAATTTCCGCAAGCCGTGCCAATGCAGGCTCGTAGTCACCGCAGCTTTTATATACAGCAATTGCATCCTCGATCATACCGACACATTCGAGAATAACTCCTATATTATAGTAGGAAAGAAATGATGTCATTCCCTGCGGGTCAAAAGTATCAACACCTATACAGCTTTCATAATACTCCACAGCTTCTTGGAACAAACCGTTGTTTTGAAAAACATGTGCTGATAAAAAGCGGTAATCTACCTTATTGTTATAGTACTCCGAATATTTTATAACAAGCTCAAGAGCTTTTTCATATTGCCCGGTATTTAATAAAGAGTAACCATAATATTCTACTGTAATATAAACATACTCAAGTCTGGGGTTTTCATCCTTTGAAAGTGCTTTTTCAAAATACTCACAGGCTCTTAATAAATCACCGCCATTGACATAGTAGCATTTACCAAGCTGAGCGAGGATATAAGGGTCATTGGAATCTTTAGCCAAAGCAGCCTCAAGCATTCGTAAATTTCGTTCAAACTTACCTTTAGATTCCTTCACCTCGGGAGTATATCCGTAATGGTCTGCTATTATGTGCAGCGGAACAATATTTTTTTCATGAGTACTGACGGGTACAAGCTGCTCGTGAATATTACCATCCCATTGATAATATTTCTTATTATAAAACCTGGAAATATTTGTTGCATTTTTTTCCGGTGGAGAAATTATTTTAATTGCTCCAATAGAATAATGTTTATCTTTAATAAATGACTTAAGCTCGTTTCCGTTAAAGCTTGTAATGATTTCATCTGCATCCAATGCTAATATCCAATCATTCCTTGCTTTTTCTGTTGCAAAATTTCTTGCGGCGGAAAAATCCTCACACCATACGAAATCAAAAACCTCGGCTCCGTTCTCCAAGGCTATATCTTTAGTTCTATCCTCAGAGCCGGTATCAACTACAATTATATCATCAAATCCTAATACAGATTTGACACTTTTAAGAGAAGCATCCAAAAATGCTTCTTCGTTTTTTGCAATCATACATAAACTAATCGGAAGGTTATCTGCCATAAAATCCCCTTAAATTCATACAATAATAGCATAATATCAAGTATTAATCAATATTTCTAAAAAAACCCTAAAGTTAAAAATAAAAGGTGCGATAAACTAATCAGAAGGGAAAAAGTCATTTAACTTAAACAGGGAACGCACGCCCCGGATAAGTTTATGAAATAAAAAAGAAAAAATAACATTAACACCGAGGAGTAAGGAAACTCCCGGACAGAAAGAAAGGAATCAAAATCATGCGTATCAACAATAACATTACAGCTATCAACAGCCACAGGCAGTACGGAATCAACAACAATGCAATCGGCAAAAATGTCGAAAAACTCAGCTCAGGCTACAGAGTAAACAGAGCAGCGGACGATGCAGCAGGACTCGCGATATCGGAAAAAATGAGAACCCAAATCCGCGGCCTGAACATGGCATCGAAAAACTCGCAAGACGGCATCTCCCTCGTACAAACAGCAGAAGGCGCAATGCAAACAGCACACAACATAATGCAAAGAATGCGCGAACTCGCAGTTCAATCGGCAAACGGCACAAATGACGAAACAGTAGACCGTGGAGCACTTAACCTCGAGTTCAGCCAACTGCAAATGGAAATCAGCCAAATTCAAAGCACAGTCAAGTTCAACGACATGGACATCTTCGGCACAACCTTTACACTCCAGTCCGGAGCAAACAAAGGTGACGAAACAGGATTCACAATCGGTAAAATTGATGTCCTGAGTGGAAACATTAAACAGCAAAGTGCAGCATCAGATGAAATCGCAAATATGACAAAAGCAATAAACAGCTTATCAACAAATCGCGCAGAACTTGGTGCAATCCAAAACCGTCTCGAGTTCAAAATCCAAAACCTCGACAACTCTGCCGAAAACCTCGCAGCAGCAGAAAGCCGCATCAGAGATGTTGACATGGCTAAGATGATGACCGAATTTACTAAAAACAACATCTTATTCCAAGCATCAACGGCTATGTTAGCACAGGCAAACGCTCTACCGCAAGGTGTTTTACAGCTCTTAGGCTAAGCTTCGCCGACCAACGTCGGCGGGTACTCGGAAAATTAATTAGCCGCAAGCTACTGCCGCGTTGGCAACATTGTGAAGCAAGCTTCACATCAAGAA
>WQXS01000036.1 GCA_009784725.1 Oscillospiraceae bacterium | reverse complement strand
CTTTGGTGGGGGAGGACGGATTTGAACCATCGAAGTCACTGACAACAGATTTACAGTCTGCCCCCTTTGGCCGCTCGGGAACTCCCCCATGGAGAATGCGATGTATTACTCTCAATGATGCGGAGAAACGTAGTTTCTCTAAACGTCCCGCTTGCGGGACAATGGAGCTTGTAACCCGACTCGAACGGGTGACCTGCTCATTACAAGTGAGCTGCTCTACCAACTGAGCTATACAAGCATATTGCCTTAAATAAGGCACGAAAGAAATAATAACAAACACATGAATGATTGTCAATAAAAATCTGTATAATTGCACACGTTTTTCAGCTGCTGTATGACAATGGCTAAGGTATAAGCAAGGTAAAATATTACTCGTTATTATCAGTGACCGCACTGTCGGTATCTGCCCGTAGTGAAATCACGTAATCGCGCAGAACAACTAGAATAATCGCAAGCAGGGCGAGTGCGCCGAGACGGTAGTCGAAGATTTCGATGCCGCCCATCAGGAACCAGGCGTAAGCGAGATAGGAGCAAAAGATGCTTACAACCGGAACGTACCAGCGTCTTTTATCAAACAGGAAAACAACAAGCGACAGGACATCTGCAAGGAAGTAATAGCGGTCATGCATTTTTGGCAGAGTAAACGGGATGATTACTGCAAAAAGATAAGCAAGCCTGATAAAATCAATGTTTGAAACCAAACGCTCCCTGTTAACCCAGGTAAAGTAGAGCAAACCCAAAACGATAAGTGTTGTTATTCCAAGCCCCGCAATAACGAAATTGTCATATGAAACATTTCCGACAAACCGCCAGATGTTGGCAATGTTCATGTTTAGCGAGCTGAAAGTACCAACCTGGTCAAAATAAGTGGAGAAAATCGTGCCGACTGACATACCCGCCAAAACAGCAGGCAGAATTGCCGCAATATAAACAACAAAAAACAAATAACAATCGCGGAAGCGGATTTTCTTCGTAATAATAAAAACCGGAAAAATCGGCAGAATAAACAAGGACTGCATTTTAAACGAAAAAGCTATACCTATAAAAATATACGCAAGCTTGCTGCGTTTACTCAAGGCGAAATAGATTGAGCCGACAGCAAAAGCCGAATAAATTGAATCGCACTGCGCCCACATTGAGCCGTTGAGAATCATCGTAGGTATTGCCAAAGTAAGCACAAACGCTGCAATTCTCATATTTATATTATCGGTTTTGAGCGAAACGATTTTCATTACAAAAAACGCAATCAGAAAATCGAAAATAATCGATGTAAGCTTCAGCAGTATCAGCTCGGGGAAATTAATCCGGGAAAGTATATTATATATATACATGTGCGGAGGGTTATAATTGCCGACAACCGTGCCGAGTCCCTCAATAAATGTCATCTCCCTGAACTCAGCAAGCCAATGCTGATAAAAATACGTATAATCTCCCCACTCATGATAAAAAAGCGCACTTCTGATAATAAGCAGAACGATAACACAAATAACCGCAAACATATAAGGAGCGTATTTATCTATCGGATTTTCGTTTCCCGGACTATTTTTGACTTGCATTCAAACTATATTCCTCAAAATTATAATCAAATAATGTTAACATAAATCGCGGACAGAAACAAGTCGGCACCTCCCGTAAAATCAAGCGTAAAATCAAGCGTCATAAATCAAGGCGGCAATCCTTGCTTTTACATTAGAAATATAGTAATATTGCACCTTGGTAATATATAATTTAACTGACGGAGATGACAACAATGACTTTATATGATGAGCTTAAAGCAAGAGGGCTGATTGCGCAGGTTACAAACGAAGCGGAAATCAGTGAAATGATAAATACCGGAAAAGCTGTGTTTTATATAGGCATTGACCCAACAGCGGATTCAATGCATGTCGGGCATTTTATGGTACTTTCATTTATGAAACGTCTTCAATCAACCGGAAATAAACCTATTGTACTTTTCGGAGGCGGAACGGGCATGATAGGCGACCCTTCGGGTAAATCAGACCTGAGAGAGCTTATGACAGTCGAAAAAATCAATCATTACTGCGATTGCCTTAAAAAGCAAGCCGAGAAATTTATCGACTTTTCGGACAGTAAAGCACTTGCGGTAAATAATGCCGACTGGCTCAGAGATATTAATTATCTTGACTTTCTGCGCGATTACGGAAGTCACTTTTCGGTAAACAGAATGTTATCGGCAGAATGCTATAAATCGCGTATGGAAAAAGGGCTGTCGTTCCTTGAGTTCAATTACATGATTCTTCAAAGCTACGATTTTTATGAGCTTTATAAACGTTACGGCTGCAATATGCAGTTCGGCGGTGATGACCAGTGGTCAAATATGCTTGCGGGAACAGAGCTTATACGCAGAAAACTAGGCGAAGACGCACATGTACTCACAATAACCCTGCTGCTCAACTCAGACGGCGAAAAAATGGGTAAAACCGCAAAAGGCGCTGTATGGCTCGACCCGAGCAGAACCACACCGTTTGAGTTCTATCAATACTGGCGTAATGTTGCAGACTCCGATGTTATAAACTGCCTCAAGCTTCTGACGTTTTTACCCATGGATTTAATCTGGGAAATGGACACCTGGAGCGGGGATAAATTAAACGGCGCAAAAGAAACCCTTGCATTTGAGCTGACTGCACTCATACACGGCACGTCAATTGCCGAGCAGGTCCACGACACATCAAAAGAGCTATTTAAATCAGGCGGAGCAGCCGATATGCCGACAGTAATCTTGGAAGAAGAAGACTTTACGGACGGCTCAATTGACATCCTCACACTACTGGTAAAATCCGGTCTATGCCCTTCAAAAGGAGAGGCCCGCCGCAACATCGACCAGGGTGGCGTAGAAGCCGATGGCACCTCGATAACTACAATATCAGCAACCTTCACTATTGAAGACTGCCGTGCCGACGGCATAGTACTCCGAAGAGGCAAAAAAAATTACCGCCGTGTAAAAATTTGATTAAAAAACGATGAAAAACCGTTGACAACAGTATAAATAAGTGCTATTCTAATCGCAGATGGGTAGCGGCTTTACGGCCTTTGTCCCAGTATAGGTCTAAAAGTAACCGCAACCGGGGTTAAGGTTGGGCGGTTACTTTGCTTTTATGGCGCGAATGAAGCTAGCTAATGCTTGTAAAAACTTACGAAGCTCAACCAGTATATCCATCGCATCACCCCCTTTCGGGGACAAAGACCGCCGCTACCACCCATCTGCAATAAAATAATATCAGAAAAAACCAGTGATTTCAATACACATTTGATGTAGAGAAACATAGTATAAATGTAGAACCGGATGTAGAAAATTAAGAAAAACATTCCTTTTTTCTACTTTTATTTGTGACAAATTGTGAAAATGTCATCATATATACCACCATAGTTACTTTAATAACGGTTGAAAAACAGTATAATTACACAGGTTATTTATGATTTGAAAAATACATAAACACAATTTATTGTATTGAATATTTAATATCGTTGACTTTAATATCCATATATGGTAGAGTAAGCGATGTGCGGGTATTTTTATGAGCAAAAAAAGAAAGTGTTGTATTTTACACAAATTATGTAGTATACTATGTTAGTTATTTATAACTTAAAATACTTAAGCGTTAAAGGTGGGGGATAAACGTGGTAGGAACAGCTCAATCTAAGCAATTAAGACTTGGAGAAGTTCTGCTCGAAGCAGGATATATTACGGAAGAACAGCTTAATCAGGCACTCAGCCTTCAAAAGCAATCAACCGAAAAAAAGCGTCTCGGAGCAGTACTGATTGACAACAACATCATTACCGAGGACCGCCTCAATACAGCTCTTGCCCAAAGATTAAATATCAAATACGTCGCAATGAGCGACGCACCCGTTGACCTTGACGCAGTCAAGCTCATCCCGAAAGCAGTAGCAAGCAAGCACTGCCTTATAGCCATAGCAAACGAGCAGGGATTACTCCGCATCAATATCAACGACCCTCTCGATTATTATGCAATTGAAGATGTCAAGCTCATTACCCACATGCAGCTTGACGTTCAGGTATGTAACCGTGCCGACATCATGCGCTCAATCAGCGAAGCATACTCCGAAATAGAAACCAAGGACGCAGCCTCCGGAGCAAACGAAACAGCCGGAGCGACAGAAACTCTCGGTTATGTAGATATATCCGAAACAGCGGATGACACCCCGATTGTAACGCTTCTCAACTCAACATTATATAAAGCGCACAGTGCAGGAGCATCCGACGTGCATATCGAGCCTTTCGACGAGCATACGCTTTTCCGTATCCGTGTCGACGGGCTTATTGTTGATTATCTTTCACTTTCCGTATCGCTCCATAACTCCATCGTAGCCCGTATAAAAATTCTTGCCGGAATGGATATTGCCGAAAAACGCGCACCGCAGGACGGGCATTTCCGTGCAAAGCTTGAGGATATCGAAATTAACGTCCGTGTATCCAGCCTTCCGACTGTTTACGGTGAGAAAATCGTCATGAGATTTATGGGACAAAGCGGCGCACTCGACAATGCCGGAACATTTGGCATGGAGCAGGAAGATTACGATAAAATGTCAAAAATGCTCGCAGTCCCTCACGGCGTAGTTTACGTCACCGGACCGACCGGAAGCGGAAAAACCACCACGCTCTATATGATAATGGAAAAACTGGCAAAACGTAATGTCAACATTTCAACAATAGAAGACCCTGTCGAGCGTAACCTTGCAAAAATCAACCAAACACAAATCAACCCGCTTGCAGGCTTAACATTTGAAACCGGTCTTCGTTCGATCCTCCGCCAGGACCCCGATATAATAATGATAGGTGAGACCCGCGACTCCGAAACAGCAAGCATCGGCGTACGTGCAGCACTGACAGGTCACCTTGTTATGAGCAGCCTTCACACAAATGACTCGGTTTCTGCAGTTGTAAGGCTCATCGACATGGGCGTTGAAGACTATCTGCTCGCAAACTCCCTCATCGGCGTACTTGCACAGCGTCTTGTCAAAAAAATCTGCCAGTTCTGTTATGAAGAATATACCCCCGACGAAAACGAAATCAGAATGCTCGGCGGCGCACATCCCGAAACACTCGCAAGAGGAAAAGGATGCCATAACTGTAACAACACAGGCTACAAAGGCCGTGTTGCGATTCACGAAATTATGGTAATTGACTCAACAATCCGCAGCATGATTTCAAGAAGCGCACCAACAGAAGAAATTTACGCATACGTCAGAGAAAATAACAAAGTAAAATTCCTGAGCGAAAGCCTTGTAAGAATGGTCCTTGAAAAGAAAACATCAATGGAAGAACTCTTGAAACTGACATATTTTGTGGAATAGGAAGCTAAATGGGGACATTCCTTAAACGCACAAAAGGTGTGTCCCCATAAGTTGGAGTAAAACATGGATATAAAACAACTTATTATGACAGCAAGGGACCGCAGAGCGAGTGATATTCATATCACAGTTTCGAGGAACCCTGTTTTCCGTATTGACGGCAGGCTCACGGAGACAGACTTTGCCCTGACACGTGAGGAAAAGTACGGTCTTATCGTATCTATGCTCGAAGACCATCAGCGTGAAGCAATGGACAGAGGCGAAGATGTTGATATGGCATATGCTCTCGATAACGGGCTTCGCCACCGTGTGAATATCTTCCGCCAGCAGCGTGCTCTTGCATGTGTTATCCGTATTATAAACGAACATACCCCGACATTCGAGGAATTAAATCTGCCTGAAACACTCCGGAAGCTGGCCGATGAACCGCGAGGGCTTGTACTTGTAACAGGACCGACAGGCTCCGGTAAATCAACAACGCTCGCAGCAATGGTCGACTATATCAACAGCACCCGTGCATGCCATATACTCACTATCGAGGACCCTGTCGAGTATGTATATAAACAGAAAAAATCACTCATTCATCAGCGTGACGTCGGAGCAGATGTACCGAGCTTTTCAAAAGCGCTTCGCAGTGCAATGCGTGAAGACCCGGATGTCATACTCGTCGGCGAGATGCGTGACTATGAAACTATCTCCGCAGCAGTAACAGCAGCAGAAACAGGGCATCTAGTCTTATCAACGCTTCATACAACAGGCGCAGCAATGACGGTTGACCGTATCATCGACGTTTTCCCGCCGCATAACCAGCAGCAAATCCGCACACAGCTTGCATCAGTCTTAAAAGGAATTATAACACAAACACTCGTTCCGAGAGCAGAAGGTAAAGGAAGACTTGCAGCTTTCGAAATAATGCTCGGCAGTGATGCAGTCCTGACTCTTATAAGAGAAAATAAAGGCCACCAGCTCAACTCAACAATTCAAACAAGCAAGCAACAAGGCATGGTACTTCTCGATTCTTATCTTTCAGACCTCGTAAGACAAGGAGCAATAAGAATAGAAGAAGCCCTCGAAAAAGTACACAACCGCCCCGAATTCATGAGCGAAGTCCACAGGCTGTAGGGCGTAGGAGGTAATTGATATGTCACATGAAGTATTATTTTATGTTGAAGCATCAGAAGATGGCGGATATGAGGCCAGTGCTGTAAACCACTCTATATACACACAATGTGAAGACTATGATGATTTACCCGATACATTACGTGATGCTGTACGATGTCATTTTGATGGGGAACAAGTATAATGAACTAGCCCCTAAGTCCTGAATCCACACGATGCCAAAACACGAAAAATGTAAAACGTGTTTGACATAAAAAGAAATTTTACGAATTACGTAGAAGGAGAATGAAAAATGCAAAAACTACTCACAAGCAGAAAGGGTTTTACCCTGATCGAACTCATCGTAGTAATCGTTATCATTGCGATACTGATTGCTGCACTCACCCCTGCAATTCTCGGCGTTATCCGCAGAGCAAACAAAGCGGCAGACGAAGCTGATTTACGTACTGTAATGATGGCAGGTTCTGTTGCAGGAACTCTTATAACACCTCCTGATACACCGGCAGGAGCAAATATCCCGCCACAAATAACCGGTGGTGGTAATGTTGTTAATGGTGCTTATGAGTTATGGTTTGAAGGTGCAGTTTGTGTAGGTGGAAGAATAACAGGTGGAAGATGGACTGCTAATACAGGAGAGGATGCTGTATCAATCGGGCAAATTACCGGAACCGCCAACATGACATTGACCAAATCCGGTACAGGCGCCGGAACATGGGCGGTATCCTAATAATCCAGTAATATTATTTATTACACCGGCATACTTTATTTTACCAAAAACCGAACGAGGATAACATGAATCAAATCGCTTTCAATATAATATTCATAACGTTATTCGCTGTGTTCGGTGCATGCATAGCAAGCTTTGCCAACGTCGTAGCGCTACGCATTGCAAAAGAAGAATCGTTTATTAAAGGGCGTTCCCGCTGCCCAAGCTGCGGCGGGACGCTCCGATGGTTCGAGCTTTTGCCGGTAATTAGCTGGCTTATTCAAAAATGGAGTTGCCGCAAATGCGATGCAACAATCTCGCCCCGTTATCTAATCGTTGAGATACTCGGCGCACTTGCACTATCCTTCAGTTTTCTCCGATATGGCTTTTCATGGAGTTTTTTAATTGCCTTCGGTGTGATGGTAATTTTACTTCTCATCGGTCTAATCGATTTTACAATCATGGAAATACCCGATATACTTGTTCTTGCGCTGCTCCCCTTGGCAATAGGAGCGATATTCGCACAGCCCGGGATAACCCTTGTTTCAAGAGCAATCGGGCTTCTTGTTATAAGCCTTCCGATGTTTATTCTTGCAATGATTATAAAAGGTTCCTTCGGAGGCGGAGATATCAAGTTCATGGCAGTAATAGGCTTACTACTCGGTTGGCAAAACACATTGCTTGCATTCTTCGTAGCAGTAGTAATAGCCGGAACTTACGCACTGATTTTAATTATCCAGAAAAAAGTTAAAAAAGGCGCACAAATGGCATTCGGCCCTTATTTATGTTTCGGCGCAATGACAGCTTTTATTTACGGAAAAGAAATACTTACATGGTACTTGGGTTTATTCGGATTATACCTTTAGACCATTAATGTAAAGAGGATGATATGGCAAAATATCAATTTACGGCATTAAACATCAATAATAATAAAGAAATAGGAATTGTAGATGCCCGTGATGAAGACCATTTTCGAAGAATCATGCGCGGCAGAGAACTTGTTCCGACAAAATATAAGGTTCTCGACGAAAAACTCGGTTCCTATAAATTAAAACCGCCCGAAGTGGCGGAGTTCTGCCGTCAGCTTGCAAGTATGTTATCGAGTGGTATTACTGCGGTGCGAGCTATGGAAATTCTAAAAGAACGTGATTTTAAACCGAGATTAAAATCGGTTTATGAAAAAATGCATAAGGATGTACAGCAGGGGCAATCCTTATCAGAAGCAATGCTTCAACAGGGGAAAGCATTCCCGGTACTTTTAATAAATATGTTTGCCTCCGGTGAAGCAAGCGGTCAGCTTGAAAATGTTACTAATAAAATGGCAATACATTATGAAAAAGAACACAGATTAAACGGTAAGGTTCAAAACGCAATGCGTTATCCGAAAATCCTTGCAGTTGCAGTATTAGTAGTTGTTGCTATTATATTTATTTTTGTAATGCCTAATTTCTTTGGAATGTTAAAAGAATTAGATGTAGAACTTCCGCTTATAACAAGAATAATTATAGCAATGAGCGACTGGCTTACTTCATATTGGTATATATTATTGATTGTACTGTTATGTTTAATTGTTGTTACTCAATATGTTCTTTCGCTTCCGAAGGTAAGATTAGCTTTCGATAAGCTAAAGCTACGTCTTCCGGTAATAGGAAAGCTCCTTAAAATTATATATACCGCAAGATTTGCAAGAACATTATCATCACTCTACGGCAGCGGTGTCTCGATGCTTAGAGCAATAGAAATAACTGCAACGATAATTTCAAATAAGTATATCGAAAGCCAGTTTCCGCAGCTTGTAACTGATGTAAGAAACGGAGAAGCTTTATCTGCTTCGGTACGCAAAATTGACGGTCTTGACAATAAGCTTCCGAACACAATTTTAATAGGTGAAGAATCGGGAAGACTCGATGCAATGCTTGTATCAACTGCAGACGCTTATGACTACGAAGCAGAGCAGGCGACAGGAGCACTCGTTGAGCTTGTTCAACCCGTAATGATAGTAGTAATGGCTTTGATAATTATGCTGGTTTTACTCTCGGTAATGCTTCCGATGGCAGAACTCTATCAAAGCTTCGGAGTATAATTGTAAGTAAAAAAGAAAACAGAGGTGGACATGAAATCATCAATATATGTCTCTGCAGAGCAAATCCAGGTAATAGGTTATCTTGGAAACAGTGTCAAGCAGTATGTCACATACCCTCTTCCCGAGGGAACGATGTATAACGGCACAATCACCGACAATGCCTTTTTAACAGAATGCCTGGTACTAATGAAAAAGGAACATCCGGACCTGTTTAAAAGCGGTGTCACACTGATTGTAGACGGCAGTACGATACTCAGCCGCCGGCTTATTACGCCTAAGTTGAGTAACACTCAATATTTGCAGCTGGTTCGTGACGACTTTGCCGACTCCGCTCCGAGTACAGCGGATTTAGTCTGCGGTTATCTAAAGCTTGATGCATCGGAGAACGCAATTCTCGGCTGCGCCGTTAATAAAGTTCAGGTTGACAGCTATATATCAACCTTCAACGATGCCGGTATTAAACTCAGCGGAATACATGTCGGGGTAGAAGCGATAATCAACTTTGTAAAAGCGACAACGGAGCTCCATCACTCAACTGTTGTTATAAACGTAATTGACGGTCTTACAATGCTCTCAATGCTCTTCCAAAACGGAAAAAGCATCTTTGTCTCCCGTACCAGGCTATACGGCGACGCAAAAGAGCAGGTATACCAAAGTGCAGTTGCAAACTTAAACGGACTCATCCAGTTTACAAGGTCTGAAAAAATCAATGAGATAACACACAGTTATTATCTTGGTGTAAGTCCGGCTGACGTTAATGTTCTTGCAGCATTTAATCCGCATACAGATATCACAATCGGAACACTTCCCGTATATAGAGGAAGAGAAGAGCTTCCGCCGGAATCACACTTTGCATGTCTGAACATGCATTACGGCGGCGGAATTGACTTGCTTGCGTCCAGAGTCGCATTAGACAAGTATGTTAAGTCACAGCAACCTAAAAAACTATGGATACCGATTCTTGCAGGATATATATTTGTACTTGTACTTATTGCGGGAGTCCTTGCTTTCCTTATTCACCGTGAAAACACTAAAATCAAAGAAATTAATGACTATCTGCATTCAACAAGTGTTGTTCAAAAGCAGGAAGAGCTTGGTCTTCTTATGAGAGAGACCAGATACTACGATGAAATCCTGCGTCAGATGGATGAAAAAACCGATTGGGAAGAAAGTCTTGCAAAAGCGACAAGTAATACATTTGATTTAATAGCAGTTGCACACGGCGTAGGTGTTGATGTTCAAAGCATGGATTTTACCGAGGATACCGGTATTATGAGAATCAGAGCAACCTGTGCTGATGCCAATGTATCATCAGATTATGTCGATATGCTATATATCCTTGGAGTTGCCGATAGTATTGAATACCGAGGGTATGGAACAATTGCAGAGGGTGTATTTTCATTCACGATTGATATAGCTCTTAAGACAGGGGGTGTAAGCTAATGGTTGCAGAGAGAAAAGGGTTTTCCACACGAGAGAAAATAATGATGTTTATATTAATTGTTGTCGCAATATTTGCGATAATGGTTATATATGTAATTATCCCATTGTTCAATCAGCTTGAGGAAAAACGTACGGAGCTTGGAAGAGCACAATCAGAGAAAGCAAGAGTTGACGCAATACTTGCAACGGAAAACACAATTAGAGAGGGCCGGGACGAAGCGGTTGCAAGGCACGGACTTGAAAGCGCAAGATTTCTGGACGAATCACATGCAAGTGAAGTAGGGCGTATGTTAACGCAGCTTTGTCAAAGAAGCGGTCTTGAACCTGTTGATTTATCATTAACTGATCCTGTTGATTTTTCAATACCGAATGATGAAGAAGGTGCTCCGGCAAATGAAGACAGTAAAACCGTATTTCTTATAACCTCGGCATCAATGACAGTTACCGGTGATTATACCAGTTTCAAAAAACTGCTTGATGAAGTAGAGAAAACCGACTATTTACGGATCAGTCAAATATCATATGTTTTTGGTGTTGCAAGTGATGATTCAGTTGTCATGGACAGAATAGCAATCGGATTTGAAGTAACAATGCTTAAAGATGATATAGATGAACGAAGACAGCTTGCACAGCCCGATCAGGATGATTTGCTGGATTTACTGGATTTAGAAGCAAATTAAATATTAATCAGCAGAAGACACAATAAGGAGAAGCAATAGCGATGGCTATAAGGGGGATATTTAAAAAACTCGGCGTGTCCATGATCGAAATGATTATGGTACTCGCCGTTATCGCCATTTTAGCCGCTGTCGGTGTTCCGTCACTTTTTGCATTCGTCGAAGCAGGTCGCCAGACAAACCGCATGAACATAGCAAGAACCCTTTATATGTCCTCACAAAACCAGCTTACCGAGCTTCGTATAACGGGCAGGTTAGCTGATGCTGTTGAACATGAAAGAACTAATTTTACAGACGGCTTCGGAGAGCCTGATTCTGAAACGGATGTATACGCCCGTATCGGATTACCTGTAACTGAAGAGGCGGAAAATGACGGACTTGTACATTTTCTCGCTTCTCCCGCAGGAGAAGAACCATTCGGACTGATGGCACGTCTGCTAAGCCCTGTTATTGACAGAGCTGTACTGACAGACGGTGCAATAATTTTAGAGTTTAATGTTCAGACAGGTGTTGTTTTATCTGCTTTTTACGGTGACAGAAACTACCGTCCCGCTTTCTGGAGAGGTGAAGAAGGCGAAGAGGGATGGGAGTTTGATTATGACACATCAGGACTCGATCCCGATACTGTAAACTTAATGCCCGAAGGTCTTAACGTACGCGGCATGGGTGGAGAAAACGGTTATGAACCTCCGCTTGCAAGAGCAAGAAGACAAGGCTATTACGGGGTTGATAATACAAGCAGACTTCCCGACGATATCAGCCCGATGTCTATCACTATATATGACAGTTATGACGATATAACTGCCAGAGCATTACGTGATTCATTACTTCTTGACCCGGATAATCCCGACCCGACAATGTATGATGACGAAATGCCGTTTTTTGGTACCGAACCGCTTTTGGTTAACGACAATTTCCTGTTTGCCAGAATAGGAATACCTGCGGAGTTTTTAGGAGAATCGGGCGAAAACTTCCTAGAAGATACGTTTACTGTATCAATACCCGGTTATGACGATTACGAAATTGAGTTCACGCTTGCAGCAGGCGGAGCAAATACACCGGATACAGTTTATAACCCGACTACCGACCCGGATTCCAAATTATTTATAGAACAAAATGATACAGGTACAGGATACACCTTAATCTGGATACTCGACGATGTTCGAGGGGACACAACCACAGGTGACGGCGGTACAGCAGGTTTTAAAACAATTCGTTCAATCGGCGACGGTTTTAATCCGAGAGAGCTGATCAGCGTCCGGATTAATAATGATACAAAAGGTAATGAAGCCGAATCCTTCGGTAAGCATCCGTATTGCGGAGTAGGCTCAACAACGGTCAGTTTTAATATTAACTCTTCAAGGCACTTGTATAATATCCGTTATGTTATAGATAACTTTTTTGAAGACAGCAATAGTTCAAGTGTGCCAAACGGACAGTTCAGACAGGGTGCATCAATTGATGTAAGCGGTACACGCTCACGTGTTTCCAACTTCGACCCGATAAGGCGCGAAAATAATATGTCAGACTCAGACCCCGGTTTTGCAGGTGTTTATTACGGCAATGCTCCTCTTCGCGACTTTATGATTTCTAATCTGATAATAGAAATCCCCGATACAAATCCGTTAATCGGTGTCGGACTATTTACAAGAGTTGAAACAGGCGGTATTGTCAATGACCTTACTCTCGAAAACCCGGATATTAAAGTTGACGGAACCACTACAAGTAGATTAGTAGGTTCTGTAACGGGAGTTAATAACGGTACAATCAGCAGAGCATATGTAACATATCGCGGTGATTCGGCAAATGCCGATAGACGAATAAGTCTGACCGGAACAGGTCCGAACAGGGCAGTCGGCGGAATCGTCGGCAGATCGCTGAGTTCGACGTCAATTTCAAATTCTGTATTCATATCGGTTTTCGATGAAGTTCACATTGAAGGTGAAATAGCGGGTTCAACCGGCGGTATTGTCGGAGACAGCATCGGTGCAGCTATTGGAGCAAGATTAAGAAATGTGTATTTTCTTGCACTGGCTCCGCAGTTTGAGATTACGGCAGGAGCAGTAACACAAACTGTTATAAATCCAATCGCAGGAAATGACTTTGAACCGACATCTACAAGTGAAGAGTTGTTATATCTTTCCGGTAAGCCGCTCAGACCTTCGGCATCACTTGTTGAAGCAATGACACCGGAGCGCCATTCGTATAACGAAGAGCTTAACAACGGCTTAGGAGAAGGCCTTTGCACTGTTTCATTCTATGAAAGAACGCTTTTAACAGGCTGGAGTAAAAACCGTTACCTAACCGATGATCCAACGCCGGTATTCGAAGAATTAACAGTAGCAATGATACTTGAGGATGAACTTCCTCCAAACAGGGACGACCCATATTATCCGTATCACTTCCTGCCCGAGCAATTTAATATAGTAAACACCGATCCTCACATGATTCAATGGCCTCTGGTTTCCGGTGAGCAGCGTGAGTATGAGGTTACAATATATTATTACGAGGTATACAGTAACGGTACATACGGCTTCTGGACACTTCGTGACGGAGCTCTTGAGCTTCGGCCGCAGGATGCACTGCGCAATAGCTTACCTAACAATGTGCCTTTACCTGTTATTGAGGCCGGTTATGTGGCAATTGTTGTAAACGAAGATGTCGGACCGCCTGAAGGTGTTGAGTTTTATGCAGGCCTTAACGGCACAAACTTATTTGGCGGCAGTGCAGCAGTACGGACATTTAATCCGTTACCGGAAGATTTCGACAACGTTGCTCTACCTGTTGTAATCACTCCTCCGACAGCAACCAGCGGACACATAGTAAGCGGTGGATACGGTCTTGCTATGGAAAATGACGGAGCATGGGGATATAAGCTTCCGTTCTATCCGGATGCCGGTCCATATGCAAATAGAGGATTGATGGGTCTTCTAAATCCGGATGATTTATACCAACCCCTTATATTCGCTTATAAAATAAATGACGGCGGACCCGACCCCGATCCTCTTGACCCCGATGATACAAGAGAGGGTTATGTATACGGGTTCTATCATCCGTACTTTGCAAAAGCAATATATGATGCACCTGTAAACACAATAGGCACAAGCCCGCTTGCAAGGTCATACAAAATCCGCACACCATGGCAAATGCAAAACATAACAAACCTTGACTATGACGTACCCGACCCGGATGCACCGATGGGCCCGCTTCCGAATACCGGTGCTATAATGCAGAATTTTAATGGAGTAACATACGGAACACGAACTACACAAACCAATCAACCGACACCTGCCGGAACACCACTTCCTTTCACGCCGCCTCTTGCTACAACAGCACTGGAGATGACCAACACAACAACACCTGCCGGAAGTCCGTTCTCTTTTGATGGCGCAGCAGCAAACTTTACATCATGGCGTACAGCTGTGCGTACTTCGGCCGTAGCTAATAGAGATAATCCGGCAATACCGACTGTAAACAGACCGATAACTGCTGCTACAGTAATAAACGGTTCAGAGTTTCCGCTCATTGACAGACCGATGGTATTGAATGTAACAGGTACTGCGGCCGCAGGCGTAGCTCCGACCTTTGTCGGTGATTTCAGTGATATCACAATCATATGGCAAGGTGCCGGAGTAGCGACCTTCGGAAGTCCGGCAGAACAGTTCCATATGAATAATACAACAAAGCAATTTATATCGGTTAATAACCTTGCCGGTACAGGGTATTCAAATGCGACATTTAACTGTACTCACGGAATAACCATTATAAATGCAGATATTGTCACCGCAGACCTCACGCTTAGTAACCTGCATAACGCAACGGTACCTGCACGTTTAGACAGCACAATGCATAGTATAAATCTGTACTTTACCCCATATGGCGGAGCACCGATAAATGTGCTCTTCGACCCGACTTGCATGCCGTTTTTCTTCGCAAACGGGTATATCAGAGGAGTACTTGCAACAACGGACGAAAATCCAAGATTTAACGCAGTATTTTGCAGAATCACCGGAAATAATGACTTCTTGCGAAACAATATACTTCATCTTGGCGGAGTCAGAGACTTCAGCGGAGCATTATGGTCAACAAGCAGCAGCAGTGACGGAGGAAATAACGGCTTCCAACTGAGTCATTTACCCCAAATAATTCGTACAAACGCACCGTTTTATGCCGACCAGCTGCCGTCTCAGCTTGCAGCCTGGTACAGAGCAATGGCAGGAGATTCTGCTGACAGACCGGGTCCGTTTATACCGCCTGATGCAAGATACTTTGACCAGGAGCGTAACATTGATTTCACCGCAGACAGAGGTTACAGTTATAGGGGTGTTGATGTGCCCATTCCTGCCGCGAACAGAGGCGATGGAACATATGCATACCTCGGAGGTTTGGACTCAGTAGTAAGAAGAGCATTCGGACATGTTTACCGCGGTAATGATTTGTCGGTAAGTAATGTTACTGTAAGCAATACTATCGCCGGAGCAATAAATACAGGTCTGTTTTCCATGACAGGACCGGGCGGTTGGATATTTGACCTTACGTTAATAGACAGCAGTATCACGGGAATAGAAAACACAGGTGGTATTGTCGGCTCCAACAGCGGTATGCTGATTAACCTGAAAACGGAGAATGTTACCGTCACGGGAACTACTGCAGACAATATAAACACAGGCGGTATTGCAGGATATAACGACGGGTATATTTATGGAAATCATGTGATTGAAACAACTGTTACCGGTATCGAAAATGTCGGTGGTTTAGTAGGGTTGAATACAAATATAATATCAGCATATACAGATGACCTTTCCGAAACAGGTGAAATAATCGAGATTAACCGTGTATCGGATTCAACAATCACCGGTATATTAAATGTCGGCGGAGCTGTTGGAAATAACATGTTCAGCCTCACAGCCGCACACATTGCATCAATCGAGACAACAATAGTAAATCCGACATCCGTTACAGGTGAGGAAAATGTCGGTGGCATTGCAGGCCTCAACACCGCTCATATTTTATGGTCCGGCGTTGAGTATTCAACAGTAACCGGTACGGTTGGTAATTCGACCGGCGGTATAACAGGACATAACTTTGCCGGTTTAACCAAGGATGTATACTTCCTGTCACTATCCGACCCATGGAACCGGACAGGTCCCGGTGCTCCATCTCAAAATGATGCTCCCGTTTCATCAAACGGCGGCGGAATAGTCGGGTTAAATGACGGTCACGTTGAAAACGCTTTCTACTATGCACCTGCACCGAGAGGTACAAGCGTTGATGACAGTGTTGAACCTCCGATAAATGTAACAACAATATATCCGATTGTCAGAAGCGGTGAAGATGCATTTGAAAGACCTCGTGATGATGGATCCGGAAAAGCTGACGAAACCTGCTTCTATCTTGCAGGGCAAAGATATTCCATAAACTCCGGTAACACATGGATTAATGACCTGACATATAATCTTCGAATCAGCGGCAACATTACAGAAAGAATCGACCTAGGCGGCGGCGGTCAAGGTCTGGTATCGGCGTTTATTGAGCTTGAATGGCTTGACTTTGCATACCGTGCCGAGCTTGGAAGCTGGTCACAGCCTTCAATAGGCTTCCCGTATCCCGTTATTAACGGAATGCCGGCACCAACAGCATGGCCGATGACGGACAGCCCCGTAAGACCCGACCAGCTCGACACCGACGACTGGACACAGCACTTCCCGACAGCATTAAGACCGATTTCACCGGATTTTGTAAATGGTAATTTTGGTGATTATACGTCGGGGATAACTATTCCTTCCGGTACTGATAATGATTTGGTACCTCCATACGTACATATGAATAATACTTGGTTTAGTATTGATATGAGAGCAGTCGACGGTTGGTATACAAGACCGATACCGACAAGACGCAGCTTATTTGAGTCGAGTGATCCGCTTTACTTCATACCGGCACTGACAGCCGGAACCGGTGCTTGGAATAGTCCTTATCTAACTGATCCACCGGGTTCCGGAAATGCTGTTAACGTAATAGGAGGAGCAACTGTTGGTACAGGTGATTGGCAGCCACCATACAGTCCAAATAATCCAAGTCAAGTACCAAGATGGCGTTTAATAGAGTTTCAAGAGCCTAACGGAGCCGCTCAATTTATGCGCACAAACTACAGAGGTGAAAGCAGAGCTAGAGGTGCAACACAAAACGTACGAGAATCAAGTATAAGATATGCAGAGCTCAATGCTGAATCACAAGGAACACTTTATCAAATATTACCGACTTCACCGGGTTCTACATTCTTCTATTCATTCTACCACGCAACAAGTGGGTATCCCGGAATAACTCCTATTCCATGGACAGGTTACATAGGACCTCCTGATTCAGGCGATAGATTGAACTTCTACCTTTCCGGGTTTACCGGCGATGAAGCATCATATATTGTTTCAAATGTTACTGATTCAACTGCACGAGATAATGCAATGGTTATGATAAGACCTGCAATGTCTCCTCGTACCGGCCCGACAGATCCTGTAGATGGCACTGGAGTATTACCTGCGACATTAACTCAGGGTAGTGCAATATGGAACCCCGCAGCATGGAATACTGTAGATTATGGTGAATCAACACAAGTTGCTCCAACTCTCAACAACAGTGGCGGTCCATATAGCCTTGCATATCATGATGGGAAAACTTATCTGCAACCAAACGGCAGGCTTGAACCTCAATCGATACCGGGAGGTACTCTCTATCTTTACGATGTATGGATTGGTGCTCAATCAACAACAGCATCCAATGGCGGAACACGTGCTGGCTACGGAATTACATTCTGGTCACAAACGCCGATAACCGGAATACCGGCAACAGGGTATGCAACACTTGCTGAAGCTACCGGTGCAGGACTCACAGCAGCACTCACAAACACAATCGGGTACTGGGGTGTTCAATACGGTTGGAAGCACTTCTACGGAGAATACACAGTTCCTGCAGGTCAGAATATGACAGAGTTTGCGTTCCAATCGGCATCGGGACCGCAACGTGATACAGTCGGTAACTATCTCGACGGCGTATCGTTTAAAACTCCTGCGTTCCTGTCGATTGATAAAACAGTTAGAGATGCAGGAAACACAACAGAAGTTGGTTTTGTAAAACCAAACGATATATTAACAATTCAACTTAATGTTACCAGCTGGGGAGATGTTGCTGCTGATAATATTGTAATAAGAGACCGCATAGCTCCGTTTGAAGAATATCTTAATGCAGCCGAGTTTATTCCCGGCAGTGTCAATGTTACAGCCGTAAGGAGTGGAGCAAGTGCTCCGGTAACTGTAACAAGCTCTTATAACAGTGTAACCGACGAGCTTATAATTACACTGCCTCCGAATGTAAGGCTCCAAAGCAGTAATAACATAGCTGTAACTCCAAATGATTCACTTGTTGTAACATTCCAGATAAGAGTTCGCCCGTACGTACTTGATACAACATTTGTTCCGGGATATGAAATTCAAACACTTCTGTATTATTTCAGAAACCAGGGTGTTGTAGATTACCGTAATGATGCGATTGTAAACTCTAATAATTTATTAGGATATGCAGGAGCGCAGCCTGCCTTTGCAGCACCACCGGGAAGAGTAATCACAAACGGCTCGGGTCCGGAACCTGTACAGGTATTTATCGACCCGATAGAGCTTGACAAACAAGTTACTTCTCCGGCATCACAAATAAACGGACCGTTTAACATTGCATTGACTGTTGAGAATACGATGAATGTCGGTGATATTGTAACCACCGGTCTCATAACGGATGTTCTCCCGCCGGGCTTCAGGCTTACATCAGGCATAACGGGACAGGTCATTAATCCTGCAAACGGTGCAGTAATATCGACCTTTACTCCAACTGTAGCAATTACAGGACCGAATGCTGCGACAAACCAAACAACACGTATAGCAATATGGGATGTCAGTCTTAACGATACGGTTAAAATGGTCCGTTACTCTTACACAATGCAGTATATCGGCAGCGGATACGGAGTCTCATTTGTTCACACTTCCTCCGATTACAGATATCTGTACAGCGACAGTGATATTGCCGACCCAATCAGCGTACGCCTTAACTTCCCGCAGCCCGTTGTAGGCATAAGCCTCAGAACCAGACCCTTCGGCGGAACGGCAACAGCAGGTACACTCGCAATCTTTGATATCACATCAAACGATAACTTTGACACAGATTTGTTATTACCGAGACGTATGAGAGATGATAACTATGATGTCACTCCAAGAGTAATATTAACAGATGACGCAGGTAATGAAGTTATGGACCTTATTGACGGAAATCAAACTATCAATGTAACCGGTCAGTATACTGCAACACTTAGAAGAGCAGATAATGTATTGGAATTTACTCCCGAAGCCACTCCGGCAGATGGTTTTGTACCACTTTATTATCAAATTGTACTTACAGCAACAAGAGCAGGAGCAGCAATACCTTCATTTACACTTAGTTCTCCGGTAACACCTATATCAATTTTCGTTGAAGGTGCGCCTGTACTTGTTTACTACGAGCAATATGACGAAGGCGGAGGAAATACATCTTACGGCTTCAGCGGAAGAAATCAAGCAACAATCATACAAGGTCTAGACCCGACAAAAGTGATTTTAGAAACCGGATATGGTGTATTGAGTAGTACACCCGGAAATCCCGGATATGTATCTCTTTCTGCAACAGAAGTTCCAAATGCTGTTGGTTCACTAAGTTTATATAAGATAAACTCAACAGTCTCAACTCTTCCACCTATAGCTGCGACCGACTTAACATTAATACAGGTAACCTTTAATTCACTTGCGATAGGGCAGTTTCATCCAAACTTTGCACAAGCAGTATTTGATACAACGGCTACTCCACCTACTATATTCTACATAAACACTCCGCAACAGCTTCTTGCAATGAATGATATAGATCCGACAACAGCATTTAACGGTATGAGATTCATACAAGGGCGCAATATAACCGTTACAGTGCCATCGGGTACGACAGTTGTCAGCAGCATTATAGCGGGTACATTTGCCACAACATATTCAGGAACGTATGATGCCAACGGGTTTACATTAAACGGTATTATAGGGTTTGATCTTGATATATCTGATTTGTTAAATATACCTGATGATGAACCCGATGATGACGATGATGGGGAAGAGCCGGATGACGAAGAACCCTGTTGTGACGAGCACTGCGATTGCTTGGATGCAGATGAATGTCTGTGCGACCCCTGTGAATGTGGTGTCTTGGAACCCTGCTGCACTGAGTTATGTGAGTGCTGGGATGTTGCAAATGAAGAATGTCCCTGTGACCCCTGTGAATGTGAAGATAACAAGCTGCCAAACAGTATAATGATACCGATGTTTATGGGAGCATTTGTCGCAGGACCTGCGATAGCAGGAACCATTACGAAAATCAACAATCGCATGACACGAAGGAAAATGGGTAAGCTGGTAAAAAGATACAGTACAGATAAACACGGCAGGAGAGTCAGAATATTCTCCCGACGGAGGAAGAAATAAGAGATGAAGTTTTTGCGGGAAAAATCGGGAGTATCACTCATGTACGTCCTTGCGACGATGATGCTCCTTATGGCAATAGGTGTATCGGCGATAACCGCAGCCGGCTTCAACGTAGGAGCCGGCGTGGTTCAACGCAACCGCACCCAGCTCGAAATGTACTCAAGCAGCATGGAGAGGACATTAATGGCTGCGCTTAATGTTCCGGAAACTAACGGAACACAGCTATCAGATGGTTCAACTTTAAATACACTCAGTGGTAAAATAATTTACAATGCACTGGTCAGTAGCGAGCTTTTTCCCGACTTTAATGCATCTCCACTACCAACGGCACCATATGACCAAATAACTCAAGGAAGCAATATAATCGACAGCTTTGATATAATGAATATCGGAGTTACGCTTCTGGCAGCTGCTGTTACCGGTGTTGATTATACAATCACCGTCACTGCAACAAGAGAAACAGCAGCAGGAACTGAAATAGGGACCTTAACAATTAATGTAAGCCCCTATCAACGATACAGCTATAAAGAGTTCTTTGCAGGGTATGATACTGACGGTGTTACTCCGTTACCGCCTCTGGTTGTTGAAGAACTTGCAACTCCGCTTGAAATTACAATCTCCGGCGAAATCACATTAATGCAGCTTACTACATACGCTGCTCCCGGTGGGGGAATAGCTGCAGGCGGGATAGCAGCAAATCTATTAACAGTAATTGAAACAACATACAAAATTAATAACGTTACTTTAATTGAAGGCAATTTTGCAGATAATAAAGTAGATCATCCCTTAATTGCAGACATGACCTTTAATAATCCAAGTAGTTTAACTTCATGGTGGACGGTGATAAGACATGAGCTTGGCTAAAAAAGTTAAGTTAATATTGAAAAGCACAAACGGTGAGACTCTGATTGAAGGTCTTGCAAGCATTCTTGTTTTTGTCGTTCTGATTGCATCGGTTACCATGATGATAATGGTTTCACTTCGCATAACAGCAAGAGAAACATTAGCCGCAGAAGCAAGACAACGGGAAGCGGGTGCGGTTCTTTCGGGAAATCCTGCACATTTGGTCCCTGGAGGACCCTTTAATGTAGCGTTTACGGTAGATGGTGACAACTTTCCCGCTGTCCATACTATTTCGCCGATAACTGTTAGAATATTCAGTGCATCCGGATTTGCAGCTTTTGAGCCTTGATTGGAGGAGCTGACTAATAGATAATAGACTGAGGTAATGCAAACCTAATTCATCTTCCGGTGACATTATTTAACCCACCAGTATTTACAGCGTATGAGCCTTGATTGGAGCTAACTAAATGGATAGAAGACTACGGTTGCTTTTTTGTGAAAAGGGAATAACTCTCATTGAGCTTCTTGTTGCAATGGTTGTCATGATTGTAATCATGACGGCAGCTGTGTCGATTTTTGCACCAATGTATCAGGCATACCAAAGAGCAAACAATCTTGCAGAGGTAAATACACTGCTTGATAATATATCAGCCTTGATAATGGACGACGTAGCAAGAGCAACGGATATATCGACAGTAGCAGCACCTGTAGCAGGCGTCGGACTACCGCCGAACTTACCGGCTGAACCGGCAACGCCCACAAGTCCTGCAAGACCTGCTCTTACCGGTTTATTCAGAATAAGAACCACGTTCTTCATAGACTACTATATAGATGCAACGGGAATCCTATGGCGTAACATTCCAAACTGGAGCTCAGGCGACGATGAACCCTTACGTTTGTTACCATTGCACTACTATCGGTTCTGGGGTGATGGACAAACAGTATTCAGTGTAGATAATTGTGAGTTAGAAGTAGAATTACACCCTGTCACCGGAGACCCGACAGGCATTGTAACCCTAAACCTCACCATCGCCTCCACCGACGGTTGGATCCGCGACCGCCTCTACACCGCCCGCCCCATAGGGTTAGCTCCATAAGGTTGGCACCATAATGGACAGATGACATTTTCTCAATATTAATAAATCCCGCCCTCAGATGTGAAGGCGGGATTTTTCATGCAACAAAATAACAGGATAAATTCGTCCAATGTTCTGTCAGAAATGTGCTTAGGATATTTTGTGACAGACCCCATTTTGTTGATTTATGAGTTCAATTACCCTTTAGCTTCAGACTTCAATTGCTCTATCAATGCTGCCTGTTCAGCAATCTTTGCATCTTTATCAGCAGTTAACTCAACCAACTCAGCTATCTCAGCATCTTTTTCAGCGGTCAGTTCAGCCATTGCTGCTCGGTGTTCTTCGTCTCTAACCTCAAGATCCCTTTCAAGGCTATACTCCGCCATCAACATATTAAATACCTCCGATCCATGTTCTGTCAGAAATGTGCTTAGGATATTTTGTGACAGACCCCATTTTGTTGTTTCCTTGATTGCGTTCGATAATGTTTTCTTTGTTGGGTTCAAGCCCATTAAATGCTCAATCAATGCGGTGTAACCACTTAGGGTTTTGCTCTTTTGGAATAATACATCATTAAACCCTGGGTTGATGTTTACTACTCTTACCGTTAATTCAAGGCTTCCAAACTTGCTCTGCGATTCGTCCAAAGCCAGATATGCATCAGACAATTTAAGTGTCTGTTCACTTGGGAAAGGTTCTGCTCCGTTATATAGCACGATTATCTCAGGTGTTGGTATTTTCAAGAGAGTTCTGCCGTATATAGCGTCATCGTTAGTTATTTTCTCATATATACGAGCTATGTACATCAAACACCTAAGTGGCATATTATTGCTAACTGTTGATTGATGCTCAAGCAAAACGACAAATCTGTTATCAATAGTGAATGATATATCGTTTTTTATACCTTTGAATAATACATCTTCAAGGGTGCTAATCTCAACAGGTGTATCCTTACCGTAATCGGTATCTGCGATTGCGTTGTACAGTTCACGCAGGTTGTCTGTGTCACTGAATAGTTTTGAAAAAAGTGTTGATTTATACTCACGATTTGCTTTCATGGGATTGTTCCTCCATATTATATTATTTATTTTCGATATTTTCAAGAAAAAAGTACCGTATAACGGCACCGTAGCATGAGACTCAAAAAGCTGTCAATACACACGAAAGTGGTGAAAATTGTGATTTAGATGTGTAAATTTTGCGTTATTGTCGTTTTTTAATGTGAAAAAGTCATCACATTTTAGCGATATAAAATTATTTTCATGATTTTGCATTTTTTTTGTATTTATATTTCTAACGGCGAAATCCTATGGCGTAACATCCCAAACTGGAGCTCACCATCGCCTCCACCGACGGCTGGACCCGCGACCGCATCTACACCGCCCGCCCCATAGGCCTGGCGCCATAGGGTTGTTATAATCACTATAAAGTATCAAGAGGACAGTTTCAAAACACCATTACACAACAAAAATATTTAGCGAATGACTCTTGTATTCCATTAAAAAACCGACAGCTCAAAACTGCCGGT
>WQXS01000035.1 GCA_009784725.1 Oscillospiraceae bacterium | reverse complement strand
GCAAAACCACTTTACGGCGATACGTCAAACATATTGTTCTATAAGTATCCGAGAAAGTTTTGGGTTTCCCTTGGGGGAGCTGTAATCATTTTGATTTTAACATTACTTAACTGGGTAAGTGTTATTGATACATATTTTGACACAGTTACATTCAGAATGACCGAAACAGATACCAGTTTTGGTATTTTTACGATTTTATTTAACTCATCCGGTGCAAATGAATGGTTGACCATGAGACAAGCGGGGACCGGCACATATGACCCCGGAGTGATGCTGAATATTTTCAGGTTTGGTTTTCCCTTATTGTTTCTTACAGCGTTTATCTTTTTGACAGTAGCAGTAATCAGATATAAATCCAAGAATTTTCTTCTGTTTTCAAATATTGGTTTTTGTGTTGCAGCTGTTACACCCTTTGTTTTTTACATACTCATGCTGTTTATTAATGCACAATATAACGCAGCATTAATAGAAAATTTCGAAGCGAGAAACTTTTTCCTGATGCTGCTCAACTCTCAGGATGCCGGTGATTCACTGGCACAAGGCACTGCACGTGCCTATTTGGCTGATCACATCAGTATATATAACGGACTTACAGCTATCCCATGGCCTATGATAACTTCGTTTATTTCAATAGTTGCAATGATTTTACTTCGTAAAGACGATAAAAAACTGACAATGGTCTGGCATCAAAAAGCATTTTTCATCATGATCATTCCAATCATGATTTATGTGTTTATTTTCAGTTTTCTTCCGCTCGCCGGATGGCAGATGTCCTTTCAGTTTTTTCAACCCGGAGAGGAAGTACAACCCTGGGTCGGGCTTTCGCACTTCGAAAATTTCTTTGTCAGAGGCGACTTCCAACGTGTTATGACAAACACCCTTGCAATGAGTTTTATTAACCTGATTCTTGGATTTACCACTTCGATTTTCCTCGCGCTTATGATTAACGAAATACGGCTCAAAAAAACAAAACGTGTCATCCAAACCATTTCATATCTGCCGCACTTTTTATCATGGGTTGTAGCAGCAGGTATTATTGAGCAGTTTCTTAAAAGTGACGGTATTCTCAATGATTTAATGATGAGCATCGGTCTTTGGGACGAGCCTCGCCGTATATTAATAGATCCCGACAGTTTTTGGATGATGCTTGGGCTCTCCAACGTATGGAAAAGCGTCGGTTGGAGCACTATCATTTATCTTGCCGCAATGACGGCAATTGACCCCGAGCTTTATGAAAGTGCCGAAATAGACGGAGCCGGACGCTTCAATAAGATGTTTAATATTACACTACCGGGCATAAAATCAACTGTGCTTGTACTGCTGATTATGAGTATAGGTTTTGCACTCAACGCCGGCTTTGAAGCACCGTTATTAATTCAAAATGTATTTACTCGAACTACTGCCGAGAATATTGACCTCAATGTATTTTTCCAGGGCATACAGCAGCAAAACCACTCACTCGCTACAGCTGTCGGTATGTTTAAGACACTTGTAGCCATAATCCTCATAACACTTGCAAACCAAGCCTCAAAGCGTTTCGCCAAAGAGAGCCTGGTTTAAGGAATGGTAATTAAATATGTCAGCTAATGTTAACACAGAACAAAAAAGTAAATACATAAAACCGAAATACAAGGTGAAGCAATCACCCGGAGATATTTTATTTAATATTTTCAATGCGCTTCTAATGATATTTGTCGTTATAGTAATGCTTTATCCGATGCTCAATACACTTGCTATTTCATTTAATGAACCGCTCGACAGCGTTAGAGGCGGCATCTATCTGTGGCCGAGGATTTTCTCACTTTCGGCATATGAAGCGGTTTTTGAAAATGAGCTTTTACTTATCGCATTTCAAAACTCGGTTTTACGTACTGTTATCAGCACTGTCGGAGGATTGTTTGTTTGTTCCGTGGCAGCTTATGTCCTATCAAGACGTGAGTTTTTATTAAAAAGATTTGTGACAATATATTTTGTTGTAACAATGTATGTTTCGGCGGGACTGATACCTGTATTCTTCCTCTTCCAGGATTTGAACATCCTGAACACCTTTCATGTATATTGGCTGCCCGGTCTTTTCGGCGCATTTAATGTAATCGTTATCCGCTCATATATGCAGGGTTTACCCGACAGTCTTGTCGAGGCTGCCCGTATCGACGGAGCCGGAGAATTTCGGATATTCCTGCAGGTAATATTACCGATTTGCAAACCGGTTCTTGCAACAGTCGGGCTCTGGATTGCCGTAGGCAACTGGAACGACTGGTTTACAACAGAGGTTTTTGCACGCCAGAACCACCTTGCAACACTGCAGCATGAGCTTATGAAGCTTATCTCATCCGCCATGGGAGAAACAGACACAGTCAACGCCGCCCATCCCGACTCGGTACAAGGCGGACACGTAATGACACCCATCGCAATGCGCGCAGCCATCACCATGGTCGCAACCATCCCAATCCTCTGCGTCTACCCCTTCCTGCAAAAATACTTTGTTAAGGGAGTACATGTAGGCAGTGTTAAGGGATAAAAAACTTAAACGAGTTTTTTACTTAACACGTGTTAAAGGATAAAAAACGTAAACGAGTTTTTTAATTAACACGTGTAAAAGGATAGTTTGATATGTGTAAAGTGCTTTTCAAGCACTCATACACTTTCAATAAAACAAATATTTTTAGGAGGAACAAATGAAAAAACGTATTTTTACCCTGGCACTCGTGGTGCTTTTTGCACTGACACTTATCCCGATGTTTGCAGTAGCAGATGAGAATCTCATCGAGCTGAAAACTCCTGCAGGCGTTGACGATCCTGACAGCCATTGGGGTTGGTCAAGCAGAGACGGAATCGACACACTCCCCAAAAACATGAGGGGAATCACCGGAATCAGAATCGAATTTGATATCGAACCCGGACAAGCAGAATTTGTTGTTCAAAGTCCGGCTAACTGGTGGGATCACCCCGGCGCAACAGAGTTTGACGGCAATACACTTGAAGTCACATTTGCAGATTTCACAGATGAATGGGATATCCATAACAAGCAATACGAAGTTCACTTGGTCTTTGGTAACTGGGATGATAATATCACAGCCGCCAATGTCGTAAATGCATGGCTCATTGGTGAAGATTACGGCGCACCGCAATTTGCACCCGGAGACGAAAATCCGAAACTCGCAATCCCGCCGGTAGGCATTGATGCACCTGACAGCCACTGGGGCTGGTCCATGATTAACGGCTCATTACCCTGGAACATGGAAGACATTTACGGCATCATTATCGAATTTGACATCGAACCCGGACAAGTAGAATTTGTTATCCAAAGTCAAAATGAATGGTGGGATCACCCCGGTGCAACCGAATTTGACGGCAACGTACTGGAAATAACATTCTCAGATTTTACCGATAAATGGGATGAACACCACAAATTACAAAACCAAATGCACCTGGTATTCGGCAACTGGGATGACTCTGTAACCCCTGCTAACATTGTAAGTGCAGAGCTCATCGGTACAGTAGCTGAAGGCATTCCGAACCCCGAATCAGGTCCTGTAAGAGAATTAGGTCCTGAAGGAACACTTCCGTTTGACATGGGCACAGGCCATGAAATCTGGGGTGACACATTTGCTCAAATAGGTTGGGACTCTGACCTTCGCGCATTATTTGAAAACACTCCGTTATCAGGTCCCGATGAAAAAGGTGGCCTCACTGCTAATCTCTTGCTCCAAGCAAATTGGATGGTTATTTATGTAGATAATGCACCCGATGACGAATTAGTCGAAATGGTTCAACTGACATTCTTCGGCAATGCAAATGGCTGGGGCTGGACAGCAGGAACAATGGAAGCTCCGACAGTACAAATTTATGATACATTTGTACCGGGCGCAATTGCATTCCCGATTGGCGGCCATCCTTATATGGACGACATCAGGAACTTCGATAATGGCATTGACGCTGCAGACTTCGGAATCTGCTTCCAATACGGCAGCGGCGAAGATGGTATCGGCGGCATTGAAAGCCTCGGTATTACAAAAGTAATGCTCTATGCCGACCTCCCCGAAGATGAAGCACCCGCACCCGAACCCGAAGCACCCGCAGAGCAGCCCGAAGCACCCGCACCGGTAGAGCCCGCACCCGAACCCGCATCAAGCGGTCTCCCCACATGGGCACTCATCTGCATCATCGCAGGCGGAGTAATCGTAGTTGCAGTAATCATTATAGTAGTAGTGAAGAAAAAGAAATAAATTGTAGTAATGTATTGACATAAATACTATTATATGCTACATTTTACCTAGAAACTCGCCATATCTGTGTACGGACAGAGGCGAAAACAAAACAATCATGCTATACAAACGAAAACCCCGAGGCTGCTACCTCGGGGTTTTCTTGTACAGTATAAACTTGACTATATAGAGCCGATATGCAATAATGTGATTCGGATTTTATTATGCTTCCGGAGGATTGAAATGAAACATAAAAAGCTGATTACAGCTATTATTATATTTGCACTTATGTTGTCCTTTGTGCCTTTTGCGTTTGCAGAGGAGGAGCTTTTTGAGTTTGACCTCGGGCTGCCGATTAGGCTGCAGAGTCTTGCGTGGCGGGATAGCGAAAGCACCGAGCTTAATAAAGGAAGACATGTTGTACCATGGAGCGGTCTTACAATTGAAATACTCAAAGCCTCAAAGACCCTTATTATCGAAGTGGAACATGAACCCGGTGAAGAGTTTGAAATAGCAATTATTCCCGGCTCCGATGAAGGCGACAACAGAGCCTTAAACGCAGCATCGGTCACATATGACAGAGATGATGTCTATGATGAAGGTTTTATTACAATTGACCTTTCGGCGAATCCCGGATGGCAGACAATTACAAACAGAGGTGCAGACGGATTCAGCATAGTTCTCAGCGGCTCAGGATGGGATGATGTGGGTGATATATTCGGAATACTTAAGTATTCACCGGCGGAAATTGACTCCTTTGTACTTCGTAAATTCAACTCGGATTTTGATGATGATGAAAATATAGCAGGATTTTCCGACCAGGTCAGAGCAGACTGGCAGGATGAAGATAAAATCGGAATGACAGTTAATTTTATCCCCCGCATGGTTTCATTAAATATTGAAGTATCAAATGCACCCGCAGGCGACATAATCTTTGCGGTTATGAACAGAGCAAACAGCTGGGACTGGACAGGTGACAGAGTAACATATGCACCCGACGATGTTTATTCCGGCGGAATTATTAAAATAGAACTTACCGGTGATGATGCACCCCCGTTCATGGAAGATATGAGAGCAAGCCCGGATTCAAACTTTGCATTTGTAGTTGTATATTACGGAAGTGACAGAGACCCGCAAACAATAGAAGACCTCGAAATCAAAAAAATGTGGCTTGAGCTCGAAACAATAGAAGCTGCGCCGGACCCTGATGAAGAACCCGACCCGGATACAGACGAAGGATGGGACCCCGACCCCGGTACAGACCCCGACCCCGTAACAACACCCGACCCCGTTCCTGCAGGTCCCACAGAACCCACCCTTATGCTGAGTGATGACATTTCACCCTGGGGATCAATTATTTTAGTATCCCTCTCTATAATTGCAGTAGTGATATTTATCCTTGTATTAATAACGAAAAGAAGATAACCGGCTGACGGTATAACAAAAAACATAAATAATCGCTCTTTAACAAAGGAGCGATTATCTTATTGACAGAAGAGCTAAAATCCTGTACTTTAATTAGGCAAAAATTATATAAAACGGATGTAAGTTTGAAACATGAACTTTCAAACCATAAGTATGTGCCTTTCCTAATTTAGTGAGGCATAAACGCAACCTCTCTAAATTGAAAAGGAATTGATTAGTTTAATGAAAAAACTCCCTGCACTGATTCTCGCAATAGTAATAATATTAAGTTTATCGGCGGCATGTAAAAACGACTCAACACCTCCGATTGAAAACAACCCCGCCAACACTGCAGACGGAAGTGGTGCAGGCAACACCGGCGATTCCGAAAACAGCACAAATGGTATTGAGGGCATACCGCAGGAGGAAGCGGATACACCTGCGGAAAGACGGGCGATTGCCGAACAGTTCGGGCTTCCTTACGATTCGCAAATGGATCAGTGGGAGCCGGTTACATTTACATATTTTTGTATAGGCACAAAAAAACCACCTCCGGAAAATAATACGATAATTAATATTATTGAGCGGATAACAAATGTAAAAATCGATTTTCAGTTTTATAACATTAATTACGATATTGCACTTGGTGTAATGATTACAGCAGACGATATGCCCGACATGGCATACTTCGGTAACGGCGCTTATGCCGCAATCGATTCCGGACGCTTTTTACCGGTCGATGCATTGATTGAGCAGTATGCCCCAAACCTTCGGACATTTTACGACCCCTGGTGGGACTTTATGAAGTACAATGACGGGCGTGTCTATTCCATTGAAATTGACGGAACCCTTACCGGTACACAAACGGTTTTATGGGATGACGGGTCCGCATTTTGGATTCAAAAGGATGTTCTGGACCATTTTGGACGTGCTCCGGGAAATATAGACGAGTATTTCGATTTTATAAGGGAATATAAGGAACTTTTTCCTATAATTGATGAACTTCCGACAATCGGTTTTTCGCTCGGCAGTTACAGCTTTTTGGATTCCGGCATAACGGGTCCGGGATACTTTCTTGCAGGAAATGCCGACTGGGGCGGAGCTGTTAATTCAGACGGAAATTATCATGACGCCGTAATATCTCCGGCAGAGCGCTGGACAGCGGACTTTAATAAAATGTGGTGGGAAAAACTAAACAGCGAGTACCGCCTCGGGTCGTTCCAACGTAACTTTTTAACACTTTCCCAAAGTAACTACCTTAGTCAGATTTCCGAGGGAGTTGTGCTTGGAATGTTTGATCAGGGGTATAGATTTAAATCCGCCGAGGACAAGCTGATTGAAGAGGGGCGGTTTGAGCGTACATATCTGCCTCTTGCCCTGACATTCCCGGGTGTTTCGCCGAACTATCTGGATGCAGAGGAATTTAAGGGCAACAGCGGTATTGTCCTCTGCAGCAGCATCTCAGACCCCGTAAGAGCGATAGAGTATCTAAACTGGATAATCCACGAAGATGTTCAGCGTTTTCTCTCATGGGGTATCGAAGGCGAGCATTACAGCTATAACAGTGACGGGCGAATTGAACGCTCTGCGGTGCAGCGTGAACTGCAAAGTGATGAAAATTGGGTTAACAGCAACCTCGGGCGTGTGCTTCTTGAAATGATGCCTAAAATGCAAGGCTCATACCCCTCGGACGGAAATCCGACATGCCCTGCGACATCACCCGAGGAGCATCTTGCGACTTTACCGGAGTATGACAGGAATTTATTTACAAAGCTCGGAATATATACAATGGCAGGGTTTTGGGGTCAGCCGGCGCAAAGACCTGCATTTTATCCGTACAGAACAATGCAGCCCGAAGACGGCTCAGATGCACAAAAGGCGGAAAACAGCATTTTAAATGTCATAAACGGAAGAACAGTCCGAAACCTGCTCACCGCACGCGAATACGAATTCGAACGCCGCTGGACCGACTACACCGACGCAATAAACAGAATAGACCAACAACCCCTACTGGACTTCTACACAGAAGAAGCTTTAAAAAGGAGAGATTAAATGCTTAAGAATTACACTATTTCGGAGCTTGATTCCGGGTTATATCAAATAAAGGACCCAATGGATGTGCTGATGTATCTGGTTGTGGGGGAGAAAAAAGCGCTGCTTTTTGATACAGGTTATGGAATTATTGATTTGCCCGCAGTTGTAAAAAGCATCACGGATAAACCCTTAACCGTTGTGCTTGGTCACGGGCATATCGACCATGCAAACGGTGCTTATCAGTTTGATGAGGTCTATTTGCGGGAGCCTGACTATGAACTGTGTAACGAGCATACATCACCGGAAATCCGCAGTTCAATAATTGAAAGAATGAAGGAAGCGGGCATAACTCCCGATTTTGACGAAGGAAAATGGATAAACTCGGGTAAATGCAATCTAAAACCACTGGAACCCGGCACCGTATTTGACCTTGGTGGTATTAACGTAGAAATCGTTGACATGGCAGGGCATACAGGCGGTTCTATCGGTATTTTACTCCGTGAAAAACGAATTTTAATAGACAGCGACTCGGCAAACTCGCATTGCTGGATGTTTATGCCTCAATCACTTTCCGTACGTGCTTATGCAGCAATGCTTGAACGTGTAATGGAGATGGATTTTGATGTGTTTTATGTGGCGCATCAGGATTATGCACATACAAAAAAGGATATGGAAAAATTCATCAAAGTCGCAAAAAATGTTACACTTGATAAATGTAAACCTTACGATAACTGGGTTGACCTCAAACCGCTTGTTTACACCGAAGGCGATGTTTCAATTGTAGTAAATGAAAGGACCCTTGCTTAGTGTTATACAGTGAGTACAACATGTGGCTGCAGGATGGTGGCTTGGAACCCCCTGCAGCTGCGTCGAAAATTGAAGAGCGTATCTTAAACCACTGGGACAATATTACCGGGGATGTCGAGCGGGGATACAGCGGGAAATCATTGTTTTTTAAAGACGGTTATGTTTGTTATGATAAAGACAGAATCCATGATTATGCCCGCTTTCTTGCATCGATAGGAATTAACCGTGTATGCTGCAATAACGTGAATGTCACAGAGCGTGCCGCACGTTTGATAACGGGTGAACTGCTCCCCGATATTGCAGAGCTTGCTGCGATATTCCGCAAATTTGGGATAAGATTTATTATCGCCGTCGACTTTACAAGCCCCCGTTTGCTCGGAGGGCTTAAAACCTATGACCCTTATGACAAGGATGTAATAAGCTGGTGGGAAAAAGCGGCAGCTGAGGTTTATAACCACATACCGGACCTTGCCGGATTTCTGGTTAAAGCGGACAGTGAATTTCGGGACGGCCCCGCCAAACTCGGACGTACGCAGGCAGACGGTGCAAATGTGATTGCCCGTGCCTTAAAACCACACGGCGGCAAGGTATACTGGCGGTGCTTCGTATATAACTGCATCCAAGACTGGCGTGACACGGTAACAGACCGCCCAAAAGCGGCGTATGACCATTTTTATCCGCTTGACGGTGATTTCGACGATAATGTCATTTTACAAATAAAGCACGGGCCTTCGGATTTTCAGGTAAGAGAACCGAACTCACCCCTGCTCGGAGCAATGAAACATACGGCACAGGCTATTGAATTGCAGGTAACTCAGGAATACACAGGACAGCAGATTGACCTTTATGCTCTGGCAGTGCAGTGGGAAGAGGTGTTCTCCGCACCTGTATCGGATTCTGAAACTATGCGGGATTTAATGGGAAACAAAGTAACAGCAATTGTTGCCGTCGCCAACACAGGACTTGACATGAACTGGACAGGGCATACACTCGCACAGGCTAATCTTTATTCGTTCGGACGTATGGCATGTGACCCGTCTCTTACCGCCCGGGAGGTTCTGAGTGAATGGATTGATTTGACGTTTAATGTATGTGTCGGAAAACAAAGTAATAATTTTAAAGAACGGTTGCTCGAAATGATGCTTGCATCCCGTTATGTATATGAAAAATACACATGCCCGTTTGCTCTCGGTTGGATGGTAAACATCAACCACCATTACGGCCCGAGCCCCGAGGGTTATGAATTTTCAAAGTGGGGAACCTACCACAGAGCAAACAGCAAGGCCATCGGAATAGACAGGACGGAAAACGGAACAGGCTACACGGCACAATATCATCCGTTTCTAAACAACCTCTACAGCAATATCGAATCCTGCCCGGAGGAACTGCTGTTGTATTTTCACCGCCTGCCTTATGATTTTAAGCTGCGAAGCGGAAAAACACTGCTTCAGTTTATTTACGATTCGCATTTCGAAGGATATGATGAAGCCGATGGCTTCATAAAAACATGGGAAGCCTTCAAACCGCTGCTGCCCGAATGTCTTTATGTCTCCGTATCAAAACGCCTCCACACACAGCGCGAAAACGCAAAAGAATGGCGCGACGTGGTAAATACATATTTTTACCGTCTGACAGGCATACCCGATGAGCAAGGCAGAAAAATATACGAATAGATAATGCGAGGATGAGTTATGACAAAAGAACATTGGAATCTGTTTAAATCGATTTTAAAAGGGGAAGAGGATAAGCTGCATGTCGGGCTTATTGTGGACAGTCCCTGGATGCCGGGTTATTGCGGTATTTCCAATATTGACTTTTATGCAAGACCGGATCAGTGGTTTAACTCATATGTAAAAATAAAAAAAGACTTCCCTGACATTATCTTTTTACCCGACTGGTGGGCGGAGTACGGAATGGCAACAGAACCATCGGGTTTTGGGGTAAAGTTTACCTTTTATGACGACAATCTGCCCGGTGTCCATCCGATGATAGAGGATGCCGACGATGCAGACGATATAATAAGTACATTAAAATCGCCCGACCCCCGCAAGGACGGGCTTATGCCGTTGCTCCTCAATTTGCAAAAATACATGGTTCCGAAGCTTGCGGAAATCGGTGAGCAAATAAATATTGTAAGCACCAGAGGCCCTTTGACGATTGCATCCCATTTATTCTCCGTAACAGAGCTGTTAATGTGCGCTAAAATCGACCCCGATGTGGTCCATAAGCTTCTTAAAATGACAACAAGGCTCTGCAAAGACTGGCTCGAAGCACAGCTTGAAACTGTCGGCACGGCTGAGGGTGTATTAATGCTCGATGATGTAACCGGATTTTTCGGGACCGAGGACTACGAAGAGTTTGCACATCCATATCTGAAGGAAGTATTTGCTGCATTTCCCGAGTGTATTCATTTATTTCATAACGACACACCAAATGATACATCCTTCACATACATGGAGGACCTTGGTGCTAATCTGTTTAACTTCACGCATGAAAGAAACATCGCAGACGTATACAAAAAAACAGGCGGCAACATTACACTTCTCGGCAATGTACCGCCAATGGCTCTTGCAAACAATACCCCCGACGAAGTGTATACCCTTGCAAAAGACTGTATAAAGGACTACACCGCAACCGCAGGTTCTGCAAAAGGACTACTCCTGAGCGTCGGCGGCGGTGTCCCGATGGGCGCAAAAGCAGAAAACATAAATGCCCTGCTGAAAGCAGCAGATTAAGACAAAATAAACTTTTCAATGACCTCTGCGACGCCGTCGTCATTGTTTGATGATGTTACATAATCGCTTTTTGCTTTTATGCCATCACCTGCGTTTTCTACTGCAACACCAAGACCTGCGTATTCAATCATGCAAAGGTCATTATTTGCATCGCCGACGGCAATCATTTCATTTTTATCGATACCAAAAATCCTGCCGATTTCGGCAAGTGCCGTACCCTTGCCGGCCTTCATGCTCACAAACTCAAGAAAATGCGACATTGACGAAACACATCTGAGCTTATCGCCGAAGTGAGCATTCATTTTAAAAAGCTGCTCTTTAATAATCGAAGGGTCGTCAATCCATAAAACCTTTGATATGCCCCGGACCTCATCTTTTATATCGGTGAGGTCTGTAACTATTCTAAGCTCCAAATCCTTACAGACAGCCTCATAAGCGGAGGTTGCATCATCTTTGCGGTTTGCCCATAAGACGGGGCCTGTCCATAAAATCTGTGAAAAACCAAGCTGCTGCCCGATATCGAACGTTTCCTTTGCGAGATCAAAATCAAGAAAATGCTCAAAAAGCAGCTTCCCGGATTTTCCCATATAACCTTCGGCACCGTTAAAAACAATAAACGGCATATCTTTATGCAATACTTTATTCAGCTCCTGAACATTACTAAAAGGCCTGCCCGTAGCCGCAACAAAAAGCACACCTTTATCAATGGCTTTTAGTATTGCAGTTTTTGTGCGCTCCGTGAGCTTCGAATCATCATTAACAAGCGTCCCGTCCATATCTGTTGCAATAAGTTTGTATTTCATTTTACAGTATCACCTCTGTCTGATTTTCATACAACAGTATCAGCTGAAAAATGATAAAAGTCAACCGAAAAAACACGCAATATCATGAGCTTCGTCTATGCACCATTGCCAGAACAGGTGTTTTTGTGGTATAATACTTCGGCTATCATTGCAAAAATGGGAAACTGACAAAACGTTTTGGAGATGAATGCACTTGCAATTATTAGAAACTGTTCTTGAAAAATTCAATAATATAATTTCTATTGTTAAAAGCGCATTGCCTTTTTTTAACAAAGAAGCAGACACGGAAGGTGATGCGGGAGCAGCTGCAGACCCTGCTGCACTGATGGGGGATGACAGCTCTGATACTGACTCGCCCGATGGCGGGCCTGATGTTGAGCTGCCTTCTGATATTGAAAGCATGATGCAGGCAGCTATGAGCGGAGATTCCGCTGCAGGCGGAGCAGGGGGTGAATCCGGGGATGCTTCCATGGATGACTTCGAGGTTGAGCTTGGAGCCGAGGGTGATGTGCCGTTAGGAGAAAACGAAGACGCCGAAGAGACTCCGGAAAAAGGAAAACGTAAAAGAGAAAAGAAAGAGAAACCACCCCGGGAGAAAAAAGAAAAACCTGTCAAAGAGAAAAAGGAAAAGCCGGTAAAGGAGAAAAAAGAAAAACCCGCAAAAGAACCTCCTGCTGAAGGTGAAGAAGGTTCAGAATCGGGAGGGGCAAAAAAAATCCCTGCATTATTATGGGTAATATTAATCCTGTTACTGATTCCGGGTAATTTATTATTCATTTTTAATATATTTTTCCCCGCCGAAAGAAACAATAACGAAGACCTGTTCCCGCAGCTTGTTACACCCGAACCGAATAACAACAATGAACAGAGTCCGGCAGAACCGGTATATGACAATACAAAGTTTATAAGCACAACTTTTTCCGAAGATGATTTATTCTATGTAATTGGAGCAACCCGTCAGGAGCTTATTGAAGCTTTCGGGCATCCTAAAGCGAATTCAAAAGATGATGTGATGATATACGGACAGGTGAGTGAGGACAGGCCCGCACTTGAAATAACATTGTTTAATAACGGAACTGTGGACATGATTAAACTGTTTTCGGCAGATTATTCCATGTGCGGTATAAGAACCGTTAATTCTTTGAGCAGAATAAGCAGGGCAAAAAGAGACCTTGGTGCAATTGAACTGAGCCCGATTCATGATATTGAAACAGAGGAAATTTTTAATGAGTTTATGTTTTCGTATAATGATGTAGCTTATTCATTGGTATTTGTTGAATGCCCCGACGGAAACTGGCTCAGGCTTTCGGGCAACATCCCGGTCGATCCGAATGCAAATACCGGCTCCGACAGTGATATAAACACCGGTGGCGACGACGGTTCAGGCGACAGCGGCGATGACACGGATGATGGAAACACAGACAGCAGCGACAGTGCAGGTGATAGTGCAGACGGAGACAGCGATGGTATATCTTCCGATGAAACACACATAGCACGCCTTATAGGACGCAGAGCAACAGATGTTACTCAAATGCTCGGTCAACCCGACAAAAATGAAAGAACCGACGGTGGGTATACAGAATGGAGCTACAGGGGAACAGGGGAAACATATCTGATTATCAGCATATTTAATGACCGTGTATTTCAAATCAGCCTGCTTGATGATACACATTCGCTTTTCAGAATAGAGTGCGGAATGAATCTTGTTGACGCAAGGGCGATTCTTATGGTAAGCCTCGGGTTTATATATTTCGGAAGCGAGGAAATTGAAGAAGTATCCCAAAGCTCGTATAAACAACTGTATAACGGGATTGCCGTAATGATAACGCTAGTCTCTGCACAGGACGGAACAATAGCGGAAATAATATTCACCGATGTAGACGCAGCCCAAAGAGCAGGAGCGGAATAAATAAGAAATATGAGTGCAGAGTTAATAAATAAGAAATAATAAATAAGAGTGCAGAAAAAACACCCGTGTTGGCTTTGGTGCCGGGATGGGTGTTTTTTGGAGCTATACCATTATTGGGGACAGGTCCTGCCATGTGCGTTTTATTGTGTAGTACATAAACCGTTCGTCTTTGATCCAAAGCTCGTGCTCGTCTTTTGCGAGGAGTACGGGCATTCTGTCGTGGATTGGTGCGACCGAGTCGTTCGCTGCAGTTGTTAATATTACAAACGCATTGTACTCATCGCCGGATTCATCACGGAAGGTGCTGATGATTCCTGCCATATACATCATATGCTCTCCGGGTTGGCGGAACAGGTATTTGTCCTTAAGCTTGCGGCCGCTGCCGCCTCCGCGGTAATTGCCGCTGCCTGTGCGTTGGCTTCCGCCGGTGCGCGACCATTCGTAAAAACCGCCGGACGGCACTACGCAGCGTCTTTCACGCATGGGTTTGCGGAACATGTTCTTTTCTGCGGCGGTTTCGGAGCGGGCGTTTATAATAACACTTGAGTTTTTCCAATGCGGAAAACCCCACTTCACGGGTTTAACGCCGTCTGATTCGATAACAGGGACCGTATAGGACGGAAATATTTCACCGACCGGATAATCATTAGCATTAAAATCGGATGCTGAACTATCGGAGCCGAAGTTGTCCTCGTTGTAAATCTTTTTTGCGGCATTTAAGTTATTGAGAATCATTAAAATGTCGGCATATGCCTCATCGTCCAAAAGATATCTTCCGCACATATAAAGTATTACACCACCTTGCCGATGACTTTGAAACCAAAGTCCTCTTTAACTTCGATATCCTCATATGAGGGATTAAGTGACCGGAGATATGCCCTGCGGCCGTCTGCAATCAGTTTTTTACAATATACATCACCGGAGTAGGAGAAGATGCCGATTTCGCCGCTGTCGAGTACATCCTGCTCCTTTACCCATATGACCTGACCGTCCAAAATATAAGGCTCCATGCTGTCTCCGCTGACACGGAGTGCAAAGTCAACCGCAATCGGAACATATGACGGAGCTTCGATTTCCTCATATCCGCTCTCATCAAGGAAGTTACCCGCACCTGCCGAAACGGGGATATCATACAAGCGCACAAGGCGGAGCGGGTGAGAGGCTTCGCTGCTGCTGTGGTCAGAGCGGGCGGAATTAATGTTTGTAATGCTGCTGCTTGATGCAGGGGTGGTTGTCTCAGAGGTATCTGAAGCGGAAATGCTATCTTCGGAAATGCCGGCTTCCAAAATGCTAAAAGCGGGGATGGTTTTGAAATCATCAATACGGAACAAAAGGTCAATAAACTCCCGGGCTTTGCGGCGGCCGTCGGTGTTGAGCCCTGCATACGGACCCTTGGGAATTCCGGCAAACTGCCATAGAACATCATCAACATCAAGAATGTCGCAAAGAGCTATAAAATGCGGGATGCTCGGCTGTGAAAGCTCTTTCTCCCAGTTATAGATAGTTTTGGACCTGACGTTAAAACCGTAGTCGGAAAGTCTCGATGCAACATCCTTTTGCATAAGCTTTTTATCCTTGCGAAGAAGGGAAAGAGTAGGACCGATAGAAATATTCATAATGCACCTCATTCATCTTTGAAGTTTTTTACCATTATACTACAAATAAATACAATGTCAAGCAAAAATCTTAAAATTTGGTTAAAATGCCATATTGCAATCTTAATAAATGTATATTATAATACAGTTGACTAATAATCTGCATGCGGCAGTCAAGTATTGTATGGATAATCGGATTATATGAATAATCGAATTATTTGGATAAGCGAACTGTATGGATAAACGGATTGTATTAAGTGATTTGAATGCATGTTATGCGTCAATAGAGATTGCGCGCCGTCCCGAGTTGCGGGGAAAACCCGTCGCCGTCTGCGGCAATGTCGAGGAGCGGCACGGCATAGTCCTTGCAAAGTCCGACTTGGCAAAACGTTACGGGATAAAAACAGGCATGGTCCGCTGGCAGGCGATGCGCCTGTGTCCCGGTCTTGTGACAGTCCCGCCGAACATCGACCTCTACAGACAGGTCACAAACAGGGTGCGTGAGATATATTCCGAATACAGCAATCTGCGAGACGACTTTTCAATAGACGAATCCTGGATAGACCTCACCGGTACCTGCCGCACAGGCAAGGAGATAAAACTTGCCCACGAGATCAAAGAGCGGCTCAAAACGGAAACAGGGCTCACAGCAAGCATGGGACTCAGCTGGAATAGGGTATTTGCAAAGCTCGGAAGCGACATAGCAGGCCCCGACTCCGTTGCGGAGATTACCCGCAGCAACATGAAAAAAGTCGTTTGGCCCTTGCCGGTTCAGGTTTTGATGGGTGTCGGAAGAGCAACGACACATGGCCTGTCTGAAATGGGCATCGGAACAATAGGCGAGCTCGCAGCGGCAAATCCCGATATACTCAAGCGCCGCTTCGGAAAAAACGGCACAGTCCTCTACGCATTCGCAAACGGCATAGACACAACACCAATCAAAGAAGAAGGCACGGGCCTTCCCGTAAAATCCCTCGGCAACTCAACAACTGCGGCAAGAGACATGGTATGTGACGAGGATGTTCGTATAATTTTAATGACACTTGCCGAAAGTGTCGCAATGAGACTCCGTGAAGAAAAATTCAAAGCATACGTTATACAGATATCCCTGCGCACAACGGATTTACGCTGGCTGATTCATGAACGCAAAATCAAACGCCCGACGGATATCACACATGACATCCTCGATATAAGCTTCAGCCTGTATAAGGATATAAGACTGCTTCCGCTGCGGGGTGTCGGAATACGTGTCTCGACTCTTGTGCCTGCGGACGAACCCGAGCAGATGAATCTTTTCGAGGACGAAAAAAGACACGATAACAAAAGAACAATAGACAGAGCCGTCGACAAAATAAGAGAAGACTTCGGTTACCACAGCATTCAGCGAGGCCTTACAAAACTTGACGAACAGCTCGGAACACTCAATGCAAGAGAAGAACACCTGAATTTCGCAAGGTTTTAAGCAAGGCAGAGGGATATAATATCTTCTCCCTCTGCCTTCAGAAAAGGAGTAAACTGCCATGCATCCGAAACGTGTTTATGTTGAACTGCTTGCCCGTTACAGCAAGGACGGGACGATGGTGCCCGCAATGCTCAAGTGGGAAGACGGCACCATGTATGAAATAGACAGGGTGCTTGACGTGCGCCGTGCCGCGTCGGAGGCAGGCAGCATGGGCATAAGATACACTGTGAGGATACTCGGCAAAGAAAGGCGTATCTTTTTTGAAGACACATACTCGGAAACAGGCAAACCCCGCTGGTTCGTCGAAAGCGAGGTCAACTGTTCATAATATTTACATAAAAAATGGAACAAATCATATTGTCTTACGTCTAAATAAGTGAAAGCAGAAAAAGTGCTATACCCCATAGTAGGGAAAAGCAAAACAATGCACAAAAAGGCAACAAATAGTGAATATATACAAAAAACACCTACATATTGTGGTGAATATCACCAACTAACTACGAATTAAATCTTTCAACTTTGTCAATTTTACGCATTGACTAATCACCAAAAATGCTTTACCATATGACACGATAGCATTGGAGTGTCTACAAAACAAGACTCGCAAGGTGACATACTTCGATGAGAAGGGAAGCAAGAGCTGTGATTAATAATAAAAAGAGACGCGTGCATACAGAATCCGGAAAAATCATGACCTGCGCAAGTGCTCTTGTCATGTTCCAAAAAGCCAAGCTTTTGCCACGAAGTGATTAAACACTGAGTGTATTTAAACTCGTAAATTAAACGGTCGAAGGCTTGCAGAAAAAGAGCTTTCGACCGTTTTAATTATAGAAAGCAGTAAAAAAGGCAAAGAAACAGAAAGAAACAGTAGGCAAAGAAGCAACAGGAATTTCTAAGGAGGAAATAAAAAATGAATAAGAATGAATCAACAAGAACCACATTTGCAATTATGCCGAACTACGAGCATAACGAAGCAGCTCCCGCTGCAGACATGCAAGCAGAAATGCGCCCGAATATCGATGACATTGTTTGCCATCACATTGAAGGCGAAAATCTGAAGGAAGCTTTGTTCATTATCGACAATATCCGCGAGAATCATATGAAAATTAAATGGACTGCGGTTAATACCTGGTCGGTATCTTACAGAATGAAGCATGTATGTGACTTAAAAATCACAAACGGTAACCTCGTAATCGGAAAACTCAGCGAAGTTCTCATTACCCGTGTAAGAGACAGAGCGAAAAACCCGGAAACACTTGCTCCGTTATTTGACGCAATGAGAGAAATGATGTCAGCCGAGCAAACTGCTTTCGCAGCCGTCTAACTCCCTGCAAGCATCAAAAGGGGTGGTGCACTACAGTGCAACCCCTGCAGGGAGGGGCCGCGCAAAGCAATAGCCTTCAAATGAAGGGCTATTGCTTTTTTTTATTCCCATGCTACAATAAAAATAAAGAATATTCATGGGAAGAAAGGATTGTTGCGGGATATGAAAGATGAACACAGATGGAGAGCAGAAATCAGCGATATAGAGTTTACATTTACCGACAGAGACAGTTATGGCAAAGTATTCTGGCAGCGCAGAAAAGAACTGCTGCTTAAAGCGGGTGCCAAGCTGACACCCGACCCGCAGCTTAATAAGGACGGCTCGTTAAACTTTTCTGCAAAAGTGGCAAAAACCCTCAGAGCCGACCACGAGGACAAAATCGAAAACGGTGTTACAACAGAGGATATTATCTTTCCGTCTCCGAATGAAATCGGGATATTCCTTCGCTTCGGCGGGGACAACACATGGCTTAGCCTGAAGGATAAAGACGGAAAAACCCTGCATGACTGGAGCGTGGTTAATTAGCAGGGTATATTACATAAATATAGCACATTACAAAAGCACAACACATTGCATAGACATCATTAAGGAGGACAAAGATGCATTTTTCACTTCCAACCTACAGACCGCCCGATTTTTCAAAAGAAATGTTCAAAAACGCACCGGATGTAAAGTTCAAAACCGCTCCGGCAGATTTTGTTGCTCCCGAGGATTATCATGCAACAACAATATTTCCCGAGTATTTTAAGGTAAGCGGAAACTGGTTGCTTCCGAAACGGAGCCGCATGGACTGTGTTGCTGTTCTTGAAAACGGAGAAATATATGTCAGAGAATTCAGACATATCAAAAAAGGCGACAAAATCGCTGTCGGACGCACCGAAAATGCAAGCGAAGGCATTTATGTATATCCGGACGGTTTTATTCCCGCAGGTGCAACAGACGAAAACGGGGATGCGGAAACATTTGCATTCCGCCAGGGCCGCAGCCGTGAAACAGCGTTTTCGATTGATTATGACTTTTTGTATGAGCTTTTAAAGCATGAGCGGGATAACGGCTACATCGTTTGGGTAATGGGACCCGCATGTTCATTTGACGCCGATTCACGCAATGCCTTTATGTCGCTGATAGAAAACGGCTATGTTAATGCACTGCTCGGCGGAAATGCCCTTGCAACTCACGACCTTGAAGGTGCATACAGAAGCACCGCTCTCGGTCAGGATATCTATACACAAGAGAGTATGCCGAACGGCCACTATAACCATATCGATACTATCAACCGTGCAAGATTCCACGGCTCGATTGAAAAATTCATCGAAGCCGAAGGCATAAATAACGGTATTGTATACACATGCGTAAAGCGTAACATCCCGCTTGTTCTCTGCGGCTCTATAAGAGATGACGGCCCTCTCCCGGGAGTATATTCCGACTCATACGAAGGTCAGGACGCAATGCGCGCAGAGCTTTCCAAGGCAACAACAATAATAACCATGGCAAGCACCCTTCATTCAATAGCCGCAGGCAACATATCCCCGATGTACTACGTCACGGACGAAAATAAAATCCGCCCCGTATACTTCTACACAGTGGACATCTCCGAATTCTCCGCAAACAAACTTGCCGACCGCGGCAGCCTCTCCGCAAAAAGCATCATCACAAACGCCCAGGACTTCGTCGCCCACCTCGGCAAGGTGCTGGGGGATAATTAGATTTGTAAGAAGGTAAGGGGTGCAGCTTTGGGGGTAGCTAAAATGAATTACTTTCACGGAAGCACGGACGCTGGAGGGCGTTCAATATAAACAGGACGTTTCTCTTGAACGATAGCAATTTATTTTAGCTACCCCCAAAGCTGCACCCCTTACCGTATAAAAATTACCACTTAGCGGCGACGGATTACCTGTTGCCGTTTTGGTATTGTATGTTCACAGTATGCGTGGTAGACTCCACATAGAACGGAAAAGGAAGGGTACTTGAGTGAAGCTGCGTATTGAGTTAACGGACGGGTCTTCGGAGGATGAGGTTGTCATCCGCTGCAGCAATGTGGATAATAATGTCCGTAAGATTCAGGAATTTATATCAAGCCTGTCTGTACCCAAGATGACATTTTACAAAAATTCTCAGGAATTCTTTTTCCCGATAGAAGATATCCTCTTTTTCGAAACAGAAGGCGAGCAGGTATTTGCACATACACCCGGCGACGCATTTAAGGTAAAGCACAGGTTATACGAGCTTGAGGAGCTGCTGCCCGCTCAGTTTGTCAGAGCGGCAAAAGGCACAATAGTTAATACGAAACAAATCTATGCAATCGACCGCAATCTCACATCATCAAGCAAGGTTAGCTTCAACGGAACACACAAGCATATATACATTTCCCGCCATTACTTCAAACCCCTGAAAGAAAAAATGGCACAGCGCGGGGGATAAAACAGACTTAACAAAAATAAGCTTTACAGAAACAAGGACAATACAGCAAATCAACTATCAAACAACAATTATGAGATAATAAGAAAGGACAGTAAAAATCATGACAAAAAGATACAGAAAGAGAGCATCAAAGGTAGCATGGGGATTCTTCTGGCTGCTTCTTGCGGGACTTATTCTCGCAAACTATTTTGGTGATTTTGTTCAGCTCGGAGTTTGGAGCTATATTGTAGGCGCAATAGCCACAATTGTACTGTTCCACTGCCTTGCAACACTTTCATTTGCCTCCCTTCCAATACCGCTGGCGGCGCTATATTACATATTCCGCGGACCGATAGGATGGCCCGAAGTACCGTTCTGGACACTGGTGCTTGTAACCATTCTTGCTACGATAGGCCTGCATATACTGCTGCCTAAACGCTTTAACACCGCAAGGCTCGTTAATATAAATGTTAACGAAAGTAAAAAGTATAAACGCAAATACTCTAAAGGCGGAGTGAATGTACAGGTCGGCGGTGACGATGTGATAGTCGTTGATGTCGGTGACGGGGAAGTAAACGAGGAGTACGAAGGCACCAAAATCGAAGAAGGCGACGACTCGAATAACCCGTACATAAGCGTATCCTTCGGATATGCAAGCCGGTATTTACATGCAGACAGCCTTGAATCCGCAGAGCTGTCATGCAGATTCGGCGGAATGGAAGTCTACTTCGACCATGTAACACTTCACCCCGACGGAGCAGTAGTAAACGTCAACTGCAGCTTCGGCTCAATGGAAATTTACGTACCCTCACACTGGCGTGTAATTGATGAAATCAATGCATCCCTCGCAAACGCCGAAATAAGCCGCCGCCTCCAAAGCAACGACGAATCCGCCCCAACCCTCACCATAACAGGCTCCGTCTCCCTCGGCAACCTCGAAATAAAACGCATCAAAGGCGATTGAAATTAGTTAAACCAAAATAACCAAGACTGTACAAAAGGTTGTTGCAAAATATGCAATAGCCTTTGTCATTGCAAGGCAATCTGTGACGCACAGGGAACACGAAGCAATCCAGTCGAAAATCCCCGTCATTGCGAGGAACAAAGCAATCCAGTGTATTGTAGTTTATATTCTGGATCGCCACGTCGCTTTGCTCCTCGCGATGACGGAGTTTTAGGCTTTGCTACAGCCTCTTGTTAAGAAATATAGCGCTTTTGGACACCACTTTTGTTAATGTCATAGTAATAACAACAAGATGATAACCAAATAGGTGTCATATCGTGCATAATCGAGCAGTGCGTTAGGTGTCATTATGTGTATATTCACGCAACACATCAAGTGTCATTTTGTGCACAATGATTAAGCAAACACTTGATATAAGTTGAATAGAATGATATAATTGGGCTTGATTATTCTTACAGAGTACTTAGGAGATATAAAAAATGCTATTAAAAAGAAAGATATACCAAAATCTTTTAAAGTGGAAAAATGAAAGTTGCGGCACTTCCGCCATGCTAATCAACGGAGCAAGACGTGTTGGAAAGAGTTTTATTGCCGGTCAGTTTGGGAAAAATGAATATAAAAGCGTATTAATAATTGATTTTTCAAATATTACAAAGGAAGTCAGAGATATTTTTGAAAATGATAAAACAGATTATGATGTGTTCTTTTCAAAACTTACTGCACATTATCCCGTAAAACTTTATAAACGAGAAAGCTTAGTAATTTTCGACGAAGTACAGCTCTTACCGATAGCGCGGCAAATGATAAAACACCTTGTTGCCGATGGTAGGTATGATTACTTAGAAACAGGTTCACTTATTTCTATTAAACAAAATGTAAAAGATATTCTTATTCCCTCAGAAGAAGACTCTATTGAGATGCATCCTATGGATTTTGAAGAGTTCCTTTGGGCAACTGGGAACGAGACACTTATGCCATATATATCAGACTGTTTTAAGCAGATTAAACCATTAGGGCAAGCGTTGCATCGAAAAGCAATGAACGAGTTTAGACAATATATGCTTGTTGGAGGGATGCCGCAGGCGGTATTGGCATATTTAACAGATAAAGATTATGCCAAAGCGGATATCGAGAAAGTTAAAATTTTGAAATTATATAGAAGCGACATAACAAAATATGCAACCGGTTATAAAGGGAAAGTAACTGAAATATTCGATTCTATTCCCGGGCAATTATCAAGAAAAGAAAAGAAATATAAATTGTCGTCTATTAAAAAGCAAGCAAGAATGAGAAGTTACGAAAACGCATTTATGTGGCTTGAGGATGGGATGATAACAAATCCTTGCTTTAATGCAAGCGACCCGAACGTTGGTTTGGCACTCAGTTTTGACCACTCAACGCATAAGCTATATATGGCAGACACAGGTCTTTTAGTGACACACACATTTAAAGATAAAGGATATACGCAAAATGCTCTATATAATGCAATACTTCTTGACAAACTAAATATAAACGAAGGTATGCTTATGGAAAATATAGCAGCACAATTATTACGTACAAACGGACATCGGCTTTTCTTTTATTCCAGAAGTGATTCGTTTGATAGAAAAAATACAATGGAAATAGATTTTCTTATTAATATTGATAATAGAATTAGTCCGGTTGAAGTTAAATCGTCTGCATATAAACTTCATTCATCGCTCGACAAGTTTCGTAATAAATTTAAATCTAATCTTGGTAATGCTTATATTCTTTATTCAAAAGATGTTCTTATAAAAGATGATGTTATACACTTGCCAATTTATATGACTTCTTTACTTTAAATAAAGTTTGTGTAAAAAATAGCAAATTAACAACAATCAGGTGAAAAATGAAAAAGTCACTAGGTCTAATACTGCGCATTACTTCTTATATACTTACAACTATCTTATTAGTAAGTACACTTATTGGTTGTTCTGACAATGAAGTAAATAGCCCTGATGTTTTAGAATCGGCTGACTGGGTGTCAACAATACCTTTTGACATTCCAAATCATATATATGATATTGAATCTTCTCCGTTTCCGAAGTTCCCATTGTCGGACGGCAGTAAACGTGATACGAGAAACCATATAATTGAAGATGATGTTATATTTTTTACAGCTATTGGAGATATTAGAAAATATACTCAAACCAACGATACAGACGAAATTATAGTCAATAATTCAGACGATTATATTTTTTCAATAAATATAAAAGATATGGAAGCAACCAAACTGCCCGGATATACTCCCTCTGTCCCACCTGAGTCAGTTATAGAAGAAGAAACTGCACTTCACCGGACACGCATATCCGCTATGCATATCGATAATGATAAAGCATTCTACATTATAGAAAATCTATTTATTGAAACCTATACTCTTCCGGAAAGCATGTACACCTATATAAGAAAACTTGATTCTACAGGAAAGGACTTAATTGAACCGATACCGGTTTCCGAGATAGTTAACATTAATGACCGTCAACAAGTAATAGCGACAGACTCACAAGGAAATATTTATCTTGGTTTAAGTGATCAAGATAAGTCGCAAGTACATATATTAAATCCAAATGGAGAGTTGCGGTTCAGCTTAAATGTCCCGCAAATGTTTCAAAACCATTTAATATCAATGCCAAACGGAAATGTTGCTCTCTTTAACTTCGCAGGCGATATGGGAAGTGAACTGACAGAAATTGATGTAGCTTCCGGTTCGTGGGGTGAAAAGAAAATTGTGACTTCCAATCGGGTGTTTCCGCTTCAAGGAAGCGCCGGATATCCGCTTATTTTTTATGATTTTAATAAAACAAAACTGTCCGGCTACAATCCGGATAATGATGAAATAACGGAGCTGCTTAACTTCACAGACAGCGGTATAGTGTTTGACCTAATCAGTGGTGCCGATATTTTAAACGATGGCAGAATATTATTGATAACAGACACTATCAACGAAGAAACCGACAAAATCGATTATAGTGTTTTGCAAGTTACAGCATCTATATTTGACCCTTCAGAAATAGCAATACTTACACTTGCCGCCATCGATTCGAGTATAATTCTTGATATGGAAATCCACAAAGCGGTTGCGGAGTTCAACAGGGCGAGTACGACGCATTTTATTCAAGTTATTAACTATGCAATGAACAAAAGCGGCATTCATT
>WQXS01000034.1 GCA_009784725.1 Oscillospiraceae bacterium | reverse complement strand
TTACATACTAACATTTATTACCCCATATCATTCCGCATTGTACGATTCAAGATTGAAAATGATTCGTTTCAAACTGTCATTACTAACCTTTGTCAATCCGACTTTCCTGCTCATGAAATTAAATCACTTTACAAAATGAGATGGGGTATCGAGACTTCATTCCGGGAACTTAAATATGCTGTGGGGTTGACACACTTCCACTCTAAACAGCGAGAGCGCATTGTCCAAGAAGTTTTCGCTAGAATCATCATGTATAACTTCGCTGAAATGATTACCTCGCACGTAGTCATTTCAAAGACTAAAAACAAGCATGTCTATCAAGTCAACTTTACCGTAGCCATACATATTTGCAGACAATTCCTGCGGGCTTGGATTAATGCGCCCCCATTTGATGTTGAAGCTTTGATTCGCAAAAACATTTTGCCTGTACGCCCTGAACGCGTTAACAAACGCAATATCCGCAGCAAATCTGTAGTCAGCTTCATCTACAGAGTAGCATAACTTATTTATCCTGAATAGTTTTTTTGCTGATTTTTAATCGGTTTGTTTGTTATGCAGTTTTTTCTGCGTTTCTTACGAATACGGCACGAGAACGCTACTTCCTCGTGCCGCTTTTTCATACGTTGCTGGTTTTTTTCTTGTCATCTGTCTAACTTAATGACATTGGGGACAACCCTTCTGCTTGATTCTATTTGTTCAAAATCGATTAATTTATTGTTAGAGCCAATTTATATAATTTAATTTACTAATATTTAAAAAATCATTTGTATTGTCTGTTACCAGTGTATACCTATTTATTATACAAAATGCAGCAATCAAGATATCTGCATCGGCTACGGTAAAACGTTTTTTATATAAATCAGCATAAATCTCAGCTGCTTTATCCCATACCTCGTCTGTTATACTTTCGACAGAGCAATTAGAGCAAATAATATCATATACTTTAATATGTTTTGGTATTTGTTTAATTAATAGTCCTCTGGTTATTTCATAATGCACAGTATAAGGAATAATAAATCTTGCATTACTTTTCCTTGCTTCATCTACCTTGGATTCAATTGATTTAGTACCGCGCATAAGATGAATAATTGTGTTTGAATCAAATACATAATCCATTTTTACGCCTCACCAAAACTTAGTAATTCATGTCCAAAATTAAACTTCGGGAAATCTCCGATATTTGGTTTTTCATCTTCTGTCATTTCTGATGTAAGCTTAAAAAGTTCATCCCAAGTGTCAGGTTTTTGAATTGCTTCAGAGAGTATAGTAATGTAAGTTTTACGTTCTTCAGGTATAATTATTGTCCTGTCGGCAGTATGAAAAATACCGTTTTTAAAAAATCCTTCATATACTTGTGCATCCACTTGGTACACCTCCTCACAAATATTTATATCATTATAGCATTTAATAAAATGTTAGTCAAAAATACTCATGAACACAAGAGAACCGTCCCTCTGTGCAGCTACTTAAATAAACAGCTTCAGTCGTAATATTCGAATGAGGCTTTCGTCGATTCGATCCGTTGAGATTTCGCCGGTTTCGACAGCGGTGGTTATGGCATCGATTGCAGCGGGGACGTCTGAGGGCATTAAGAGGATGTCAACGCCTGCGTTTATTGCGGTCACTGCTGTAAATGCTATGTCGAAATTTTTTGTTATTGCACTCATTGCCAGTGAATCGGTTATTATAATTCCTTCAAAGCCAAGTTCGTTTCTTAAAATATCTGTTAATATTGCTTTTGATAATGTTGCGGGAAGGTCGTCTATCTCTGGTATTATCAGATGACCTGTCATAACCATTTGTGCTCCGGCATCAATTCCGGCGATAAATGGTAAAAATTCGTTTTTTTGCAGTTCGTCAAGTGTTCTGTTAATGTATGCGGTACTGTAATGCGAATCTTCATGAGTGTTACCATGACCCGGAAAATGCTTGAGTGAGCAGATAATACTATTGTCTGTAAAACCTCTTACTGCAGATGCAACCAGAAAAGCTGCAGTTTCGAAATCGGTTGAGTAGGCACGGTTTCCGATTACAGTATTTGCCGGGTTTGACCATACATCGGCGACGGGAGCAAAGTTTGTATTAAAACCGTGCATAATCAGCGCATCAGATAAAATCCGGGCATTTTCATATGCCTTATCTCCCCCGTCATTTTCGTAGGTGAGCATTGCACGTATTGAATGTGCACTTAGTTTCTGTCTTAATCTTGCAACAGGACCTCCCTCTTCATCAATAGCGATAAACAGTGGTATTTCGGATAATTCCTGCATTGTTTCATTCATGCGTGTTATTTGCTCTGCTCTGCTAATATTATTCGCAAAATGAATGATTCCTCCGATGGGATAGGTTTCAAGAGCTGCTTTTGTCAAATCACCGGCGATTGTTGCACCGCTCACTCCGGTTATTGAATCTACCGTTACAATCAGCATTTGACAAATTTTTTCATGCAAGGTCATTTTTGCAAGCATTTCCATTATTTGCTCTGTTATCGGGTCAACAGGTTCGGGAGTTGGTTCAGGTGTTGGTGTTGGGGTTGGTGCGGGAGTTGGTGATGGAATTAATTCACGGATATTTGATAATGGTAAATCTATTTGCTTCCGGTCTTCTTCATTTGACCCCATTGAAGCAAATATTATTGTAATTGTTGTCAATACAAATATCAAAGACAGTCCGATTATAACAAGAATCCGGTTCATATAAAGCTCCCTGTTTTTCAGTTTACCGCTTCCTGCAGCACTCTGTTTGCGATGGGGCCGGCTACGGCTGCGCCGCCGCCGCCGTTTTCTACGATTACAACGAAGGCGTACGGGTGATTTCTGTTTGTTATGTAGCCGACATACCAGGCGTGCGGTTCTTTGCCGCCGCCGACTTGAGCGGTTCCCGATTTTGCGTGGATGTTAAGTCCCGGAAAACTGTCACTGCCTTGAATCTCAATAATTTCACCAAGGAGCTCTGCCGTATCTCTGCTGAGAAGCCTGTCTGTACCCGATGGGACCACTGACGAAACTCCTGTTTTTTTCAGGTAGTGTAAATCGGCGGCTATCCCTTCATTTGCAATTGCACCGACAAAACGGAGCATAGTTGCGGGGCAGACAGTATTTGTGTATTGCCCGACACCCGACCATGCCAGATTTATGTTGCTTGTTGCCTTGTCAAAATTTCCTTTAGCGGTTGTTATACCACTGACGGAGCTTCTTTCGGAAAGTCCGTATTTTGCAGTGTAGGATGCCATTGTATTTGCGCCGATATCAAGTGCAAGCTCGCCGAATACAATATTACATGATACCTGCATACCCCGTGCAAACCCGATAGTACCATGTTCACGGGGGCAAATGAGAGTATCTCCTCCGACCTGCATCGCTCCCGTACAATGAAATTCACGATCCCATAACCTGTTTACATTTTCTATTGCCGCTCCTGCGGTTACAAGCTTAAATGTAGAGCCCGGCGTATAAGCGGATTGTATTGCACGGTTTAAAAAGACACCCTCGTACGTCGCAGAGCTGAGGTCATCGGGCGGATTACCCGGGTCAAATGTCGGGCTTGATACCATACACAGTATTTCTCCGGTTTCATAATTACTGACTATTACAGCACCCCGCCGTCCGTCGAGAGCACGGAATGCGGCTGCGTTAAGCTTTGAATCAATAGTAAGCGCAATCTGTCTGCCGCTTTCACTTCTTGAATACGACCCTGTAATGAAATTATATCCCATGAGCTCCGGAGCAAACACAGAAAGCGCACCGGTTCCGATATTACCTTCCTTGTCCCCCACTGCATGAAGTGTTGACCTTCGGACATCACCGTTTTCCGCAAATGTACGTCTTCCGTCTGTTATATCGGCTAAAACAACACCGTTTCTGTCGGTTACAACTCCTACTGCAAGCATTGCATTTCTGAAAACCGTTGTATTAAACGGAGCAGACGCCCACTCGCCTCCGAAGACCATAAACCTTACTACATAAAACCCCATGCCGACTATTGCAAGAATCACAAGAAAAAGAACTGAAAATGCCCGTGTTCTGACCTTATTCATATTCTTCGTCACCTCCCCAAAGAGGTTCTTCGGGCTCTCTGTATACCATTGAGCCGCCACCGCTGTACTCGGGACGTTTTGGTGTTTTTACCACAAAGCTTGCATTTTGCCTTGTATCGGCAGCCTTAAAGAATGCCAGCATTCCCCAGGATGCAACAAGACTTGTGCCGCCTTTTGAAACAAACGGGAATGTCACGCCTGTGAAGGGTAAGATATCCATTGAACCCAGTACATTTAACAGCATTTGAAATACCAGTATTGCCGATGTTGCACATGCCGCTATTACATAAAATGAACTTCGTGCGCTTCCTGCAGACCTTACGGAGAATATTGCAAAAATCAATATTGACACAACGGCAGTAAGAGCAACAAGCAACCCCAATTCTTCACTAACCATTGCAAAAACTAAATCGGAATCTGCTGCAAATACTCTGCGAAACCATCCGTAACCTGCTCCGACACCAAACATACCGCCGCTTGCCGCCGCCGCCATTGCACGGGTCTGCTGATATCCTCCAAAATCATTAACATGCTCCCATGCATGCATCCAAGTTGAAAAACGCCCTGCGATATGCGGTCTGGATGCAAGTGCCACAAGACCTGCAAAACCCGCACCTGCAAAGCTTAAAAATATTGTTGCAAAATCGCCCGAGCGTAAATATGCAATTACAAGATATGCAACAAAGAAAATCATTGCAGTACCAAAATCTGTCATAAGAGCAAGCAGTCCCATGCAAAGACCCATGAGCCCGATAAACGCAAACAGATTTCGTCTTGCAAACATTCGTTCAAGTGTTACGGCTCCTGCAATAACAAGAATGATTTTAACAAACTCCGAAGGCTGGAAGGTGAGCCCCCCGATACTAATCCATCTGTACGCACCGAATGTTCTTCTTCCGAACAAACGTGTAGCAATAAGCATTAGCGGTCCTAAAACAGCAAGTGGTTTGCGGAACCTTTTTACTCTGTCGAGGTCACGCAGAAACCATCCCATAATAAAGTAAAACATAACGCCCAGAACAATAAACATTAACTGTCTGTTCAGTTCGTTGGGAGAGCTTGATGCAACTATTCCAAGTCCTATTGTAGTCAGAAAAAAGCCCATGGTTTCAACTTCAAAGGCAACACGTTTTAATGCACGTATAATAAAATAGCATGTCCATGTAAGAACAATCAATGCAAGAAAACTCAGCGGCAGCGTTAAACCGGCTCTGTCACCCATGGATATATAAAGCTGTAACCCGAGCAGTAACTGAAACTCTGTTAAAAATATCAATGTTGTGCGTTGCTTGTATACCCTTCCCGGGCGTGTGCGGTATGCTGCCTGCTCATATTCATCCGTATTGTCGGCAGCGGTGAACTTCATCTCAACACCGCCGAGTTCAATAACATCGCCCGAATTAACCGGGATACCTGTGTCGCTCTCAATTTTTTTACCGTTGATAACAACACCGGTTTTCGATTCAACATCATATAACCGCCAGTTTGCCTTATCATCTCTGATAAGTGCCGCATGGTTTCGGGAAATAGTCGGGTAATCGGCAAATATATCCGATGTTTTTGCTCTTCCTATTACGTTTTCCCAATAATTCAAGTCGAGAATTGTGCCATTTGGAAGACGGAGCTGACCCCATATTTCCTCTTCGCTCTTCTCCTGAAACAGTGACCTTGTACATCTGATGATGATGATAATTGCAAGAGCGGGCAGGAAAAATCGGATCAAGAGTGTCGCATATGACAAAAGGTCACCGTCAAAATTTGCAAGTGACTCTTGTATTTGATAAATAAAATTGCGGATAACTTCCACCGTTTTATCCTCTTACTGTAAAAATAATGCCACCCTGAGAGTCAGCGAATGGTCTTAAGATTCATCGCTGGCACTCAGAATGACAATCGTACATTTTAATGCACCGGACCACTCACGGTATGCTTTATTCAGATTCTGTCAGGTATTTGGATTCCTCAATTATTTTTGCCTGTACAGGTGCGGGAGCTTCTTCATATCTTTCGAATTCCATGGTAAATGAACCTCTGCCCTGAGTCATGGAACGAAGGTCTATTGCATAGCTTGACATTTCACCCATCGGAACCTCAGCTTCAATAACCTGCATTCCTTCCGAGTTCATGCTCATGCCGAGTGTGCTTCCGCGTCTTTTTGGAATATCACCCATTATATCGCCGGTATAGTTATCGGGAACTGCAACTGTCAAGCGGCCAATAGGTTCCAATAGGACGGGATTTGCCTGCGGTATGCCTTCTTTAAATGCAAGCTGTGCGGCAAGCTTAAACGAAAGCTCGTTCGAGTCAACTGAGTGATATGAACCGTCAACAAGAGTTGCTTTGAGAAATACCATCGGATAACCTGCAAGGACTCCACGTTGAATACTCTCGCGTAAACCTTTTTCAACAGCCGGGAAGAAGTTTCTCGGGACGCTTCCTCCAAAGATTTTTTCTTCAAAGATCAGGTCCTCTGTTTCGCCCGGTTCGAATTCCATTACAACATCACCGAACTGACCGGCTCCGCCCGATTGTTTTTTATGCCTTCCGCGGACCGATACTTTTTTGCGGATTTTCTCGCGGTATGGTACACGTGCCGGTGCCAGTACAACCTCAACACCGAATTTATCCTTAAGCTTTGAGCATAATACATCAAGCTGGATATCGCCGGCTCCCGAGAGGACAAATTGTCTTGTTTCGGGGTTGTTTAAGAATGTGAATGTTACATCCTCTTCGCCGAGTCTTCCGAGGCCCGTGGATATTTTATCCTCCTGCCCTTTCGTTTTCGGTGAAATTGCCATTGAATAACATGGCGGTGTGAAATCTATTCTTTTTGCTGTTACTTTATTTTTTGAATCACTGAGTGAATCACTTGTTTTTGTATCGGAAAGCTTTGATGCCGCTCCGATATCACCGCATATGATTTCTTTTGTTTCGATGTTCTTTTTGCCCTGCATCTTGAAAATATTGCTCATTTTCTCATTTGAGCCCGTGCGGGTATTAACAAGCTGCATATCCGATGTGACTTTACCGGAGAGCACTTTAAAGAGACTGAATTTTCCGTATTGGTCGGAGAGTGTTTTATATACAATCGCACAAGTTGTGCCGTTCGGGTCGACAACAAGCTCATTTCCGTCTTCCGTTGCTTCTTTTCTGTCGAGCGGTGACGGGAAGAAATCGCAAATTGCATCAAGCAGCGGAATTGTACCAAGTCCGGTTGTTGCACAGCCGCAAAATACCGGGAAGAGTGTAAGGTCTTTTAGCCCGATTTTTACACCTTTGATAATTTCTTCCGTTGTATATTCCTCACCGTATTTTTCCATGAGTTCTTCACATGTTTCGGCTATGCTTTCATTAAAAGTTTCGTATATTGCTTCAAGCTCGCTCTTCATGCTGTCGGGTACGGGGATTTCTTTTTGTTTGCCGCCTTCAAAGCTGTATGCCTTGCGGTGTACAAGGTCGTATACTCCTTCGACTTTACCCGAGGCATTTTTTACTGGTATTGTAAGCGGGCAGACAGAGGTGCCGTATTTATCGCGAAGTGCTGAAAGAACAGCGTCAAAATCGCCGTTTTCTTCATCAATTTTTGATACATATGCAGCTCTCGGAAGCTTTTTGGATGAAAGTACATTCCAGCCTTTTTCAAAACCGACGCTGATTCCATCCTTTGCAGTACATGCAACTATACCTGCATCCGCAACACGTAATGCTTCAAGAACTTCACCTGCAAAATCAAAGAATCCCGGAGTATCCATAATATTAATCTTACAGCCTTTATGTTCGGTAAACATCGTAGCAAGATATATTGTAATTTGTCTTTTGATTTCTTCGGAATCCGAATCCCCGACTGTGTTTCCGTCGTTAACCTTACCGAGACGGTCGGAGGAGCCGGTTAAAAAAAGCATACTCTCGGCAAGGCTTGTTTTCCCGCTGCTCCCATGTCCGAGTAATGCAATATTACGAATTTTCTCTGTGGTATATGACATAATTATTTCTTTCCTTTCGGTTTGCAGTAAATCATTTTACATCAACATGTATTAATATACAACTATTTTTTCTATTTTTTCAATCCGGGGTTTATATAGAATAATCCTTTACTTATTCTATTTTTTAAGCCTTACGTAACCGCAGACAATCAGTACTGTAGTAAGCATGCAAAGCATAAATACTACAAGGTTTCCGGGGCTTGCCGAAACGAATGAGCCTGTCCAGCACATATAGAACATTATAAGTACGCCGAGTGCTGCCGATACTACAGAGAGGATCGTCGCAAAAAACGCTGCGGATTTGAGAAGCCTTCCGCCTGTAATTGCTTCTGCATACGGGTTTAATCCCTCACGTACCAATACTGCAACCATGCGCCCCGGTTTGTTTGAATACAGGTCTGATAAGCTGTATGAATCCTTTGCGGGGATAAAGACAAAGCTTTCAAACGGCACTTTGAATTTCTGCCCTACCATTGCGGGTGTGACATTAAAATCGCGCATTGCGAAGTATAAATCGATTCGCCACTTGAGCATTGAAATAAGTGCGCTCTGTATTGACGGAAGCGGTTTATAATCGATTGCAAACATTGCAACAAGTCTGTTATTTACTGCGGTATAAACGGCGTTTTTCATGTTTGTATCATCGGGAACACGGACACCCAAAAGATTCATAAATGCCGCCGAGCCTGTTGATACCTGCTCTCCTCTGACAACTGCGCCGATACCGCTTTCATGACATTCGAAATCATCCACCTTCATTGCGCTCAGACCCTGCTGCTTTAAAACCTCGGCAAACAGGTTTGTAAGCCCGGAGCCGGAGGAAAGTATCAGGCTTGCTGTATATCTTATCGCATTTTCGGGTGATGCTCCGTCGTATACCTTGACTCCGCTGAGTTTCAGCATTCCCGGAGGGAATAAATCATCATCGGTTACGCATACACCGTCCGTGAAGCAAATATCATCGGCGCCGCCCCAGCCTGCTACTGCCGCTCCCGATTTTCTGGTTGATTTTGTTACGGTTGCAAAGGGTACCGAAAATGATAATAATACGGAAAACGGTGCTGCCGCTGCAAGTAGTGCGGATAGAATGTGCAGCGAGTTTTCGACTCCGCCTCTTACTAAAATGATAAGAACCGTTAACAGTAATGCTCCGACAAGAAGCACGGGCGCTGCATATCGGTACGCTATTTCCGTAATATCCGGCTGCATGAGATTATTGTAAAATCCGTCGGTCCTGTTAAAGGATTTTTTAAGAACCGATTTGTCTATTTCAACGTTGTATTCCGCCTGAACCCCGTATGGTTCCGAAGAGCCGACGGCAGTTTTAAGTGTATCGGTTATAGCGCGAAGGTTATATTTCTCACCGTGAGTTGCAAAGGTTAATGAAAGTGCGGAAACTGCACAAAACGGCAGCATCATTGCCGCTCCGCTTATCATTGTGAATGTTGCGGATATTAATGAAAATAAACACGAAAACAATACAAGTGTTTCTGCGTTAGGAACGCCTTTTATCAGAAAATCCACGCCTCGTACAATTATTTCCGCACATAGCATCATTACTATCAAAAGACACAGAATCAGTGTTCCTGCTGCGTGAGGCAGGCTGTATCCGATTCCGAACGGAACAACCATTCCCGCTTCATATACATATGTAATTAAAATCATCAGAAGTGTTATAACCGATGCGGGGATTACCCTGATTGATACGGAGTTGCATGATGCAGCAAAAATACGTACTGCACTTCGAAGCTGCGGCTCTGCAAATACTTCGTCCTCAAATACCGTGTACTCCGAGTCTTCATCCTCATAAAGGCCGGTATCGCCGTATTCATTTCCCGTGTCGCTTTTTCCGAAGCCAAATCTTGATTTAAATGAAGGCCTCTGCTCTTGTAATGGCCCTTCATCGGGTCTGTGGATAATTGTATCCTGATTTTGCTCACTATATGAATCATCGCTGAACTGGTCGTAAAACATATTGCCCTGATCGGCTTGTTGACCCTGCGCAATAGTTCCCATACGGGAATTCATTGAACCAAACTCACCTGTATCCGATGAGGCATACATCGAAGCTTCGGGCTGTGTTACACCGATTTCCGAACCGACTGTCACAAATCTTGCGTCCTCTTTTCCGGGCTCTAGCTCTCCTTCAAGCGGAGTCACAATCATCGGTAAATCATCTGTATCAGAAAACTCAGGTTCAAAATCGGGCTGCTGCATTTGCTGATCCCTGTGCAGCTGATAATCCTGTTGTGTTTGATATGCCTGCCTTGCGTATTGGATCTGTTCCTGCTTTGTTTTCTCTTCTTCGGACAGGTATAGATTTTGATCGGTTTGCCCGGGAATATTATCATTTTCCTGCATTAGAAACGGGTCGGTAAAGGGGTCATCGGATATTTCCGTTCTTTGTGTTGCGGTTGATATTGTCCCTTGCGTATTTAACGGCGGTATTTCCGTACTTGAGGCGGCTGACATTTCTGCAGCCTCTCTTAGAATCCTGTCTGCTTTTTCCTGCAGAAGATCGGGCGGTGTCCTTTTTTCCCCGTTAATAAATGCCGAACCTTTTACTTCTGCGAGTATTGATTCAAATGAAAACCCGTCGGAGCCGCTGTTTTCTTCAAACTCATTGAATTCGTCGGACATCAGGACACCTCCTCTCATTATAATTTATCGGGATATACGTTTTGCAGCCGGGTATATTCTATCGAAGCCGGGTATATGCTTTCGTAACCGTGAATCAGCCTCGTTGGCGTACCGCTTCAAAAAGCAGCACGGCAGCTGAAACAGAAGCATTTAATGATGAAATCTTTCCGCTTAGGGGTATGTTGACTGTATAATCACAGTTTTCGCCGACAAGGCGGCTTATACCTGTTCCTTCGGAGCCTATCACTATTGCGGTTGCGTCCTTAAAATCGTGTTCCCAGAGCGATGACTCTCCGTCAGGTGCAGCTGCAACCACCCAAACCCCTGCTTTTTTAAGCTCTTTAACTGCTGCTGTTATATTTGTGACTCTCGCAATTGCTGTATGAAATACAGCACCGCTTGATGCTTTGGCAACCGTTGCATTGATTCCGGCACTTCTTCTTTTTGGAATTATAACACCGTGGACACCTGTTGCTTCAGAGGTTCTTATAATAGCACCAAGGTTATGGGGGTCTGATATTTCGTCACATATTATTATCAGCGGTTTTTCGTTTCGTTTAGCTGCATTTTCAAGAATATCGTCAATTGAAACGTAGTCTGTAAAGGATGCTGCGGCTATGACGCCCTGATGTGATTTTGTCAGGCTCATAGAGTCGAGCTTACGCTTATCCGTTTCCACAACTGCGGCACCCGCAGAGCGTGCCGCTCCTGCGATATGCCTTATTGCCGGATCGGTCTCTCCCTTGATAATAAAAACCTTATCGATATTTACACCGGAGCGCAGAGCTTCGGTTACGGCATTGCGGCCTTCGATTATTCCTTCGTTGTCCGCAGACACCTGTCCCCTATTATTGTTAATCATTATTTTATGATTTATAAATAACCCTTCAATTTATCAACCATGTCGAGTTTTTCCCATGGGAAGCCTTCATTTTCACGACCGAAATGTCCGTAGGAAGCGGTTGCTTTATATATCGGTCTGAGCAGATCGAGCTTTTGGATAATTTTTGACGGTCTGAAATCAAAAATTTCGGTTACGATATCGGCAATCTTCTGGTCGGAAAATACGCCTGTACCTCTTGTATCAATATGTACCGAAACCGGCTGTGCAACGCCGATTGCATAAGCAAGTTCAATTTGACATGCTTTTGCAAGTCCTGCCGCTACTACGTTTTTCGTTACATAACGTGCCATGTATGCTGCGCTGCGGTCAACCTTTGACGGGTCTTTTCCCGAGAATGCACCGCCGCCGTGACTTGCGTATCCGCCGTATGTATCAACGATGATTTTGCGTCCTGTAAGTCCCGAGTCTCCGACCGGACCGCCGATAACGAAACGCCCTGTCGGGTTGACATATATTTTTGTATCCTTTGTCATAAGATTTGCGGGAATGACCGGTTTAATAACACATTCTGTAATTGCCTCGCGCAGTTTTCCGATTTCAATGTCGGGGTCATGCTGAGTTGAAACTACAACTGCGGGGACACTTATAACATTCCTGTTTTCGTCATATTCAACCGTAACCTGGCTTTTTCCGTCAGGTCTGACAAATGCAAGTTCTCCGCTTTTTCTGACGTCCGCAAGCTTAAGTGTAAGAGCATGTGCAAATGAAAGCGGAGCAGGCATAAGCTCGGGTGTTTCATCACAGGCAAACCCGAACATCATTCCCTGGTCACCTGCGCCCTTATCATCGGAGTCATCGTGAGCACTGTCTACACCCATTGCAATATCAGGGCTTTGTTCATCTATTGTTGTTATAACCGCCGAACCTTTGTAATCAAACCCAAGCTCGGGCTTAATATATCCGATATCCTTGACTGTGTCGCGCACAACCTGCGGTATATCGACATATGTATCGGATGTGATTTCACCCATAACAAGTACAAGACCTGTTGTACAAATTGTTTCACAGGCTACGCGGGATGCTTTGTCGCCTGCAAGCAATGCATCAAGAACTGCGTCAGAAACCTGATCGCATACCTTGTCCGGATGTCCTTCCGTTACCGATTCCGATGTAAAAATTCTGTTTGACATAGTAGTATTCCCCTTTAAATATAATTATCTTTATTTTTATATATTATTAACTAAGTTAATTTGCTTTTGATTTACTTATTGCCGCTCCGACAGAGGTATGTAATCCTCGTCAAGTGCAATCGCCTTATATGCCGGTCTTATGATTTTTCCTCCGCCCCATGCTTCTTCAAGCCTGTGTGCGCACCATCCCGCCATTCTTGCTACGGCAAAAAGCGGTGTAAACAGCTCCTGCGGTATTCCGAGCATTTTATATACGAATCCTGAGTACATATCAACATTTGCGCAGATTTCCGCTTTACCTTTTTTTCCTTTTGCTCTTGCAAGTGCGTATGGTGCCAGTTTTTCTACTGTTTCCATCAGTTCAAACTCATCGAGCATATCTTTTTTATCCGCAAGAGTCCGTGCAAGTCTTTTCAGTATTACCGCTCTCGGGTCTGAAATAGTGTATACTGCATGCCCCATTCCGTATATCAGCCCGTCTCCGAGTGCTGCTTCCTTCCGCAGTATTTTATCGAGGTATGCGGAAACTTCATTTTCATCTTTCCAGTTGCTTACTTCATTTTTTACATACGAAAACATTTCCATTATTTTTTCATTTGCTCCGCCGTGAAGCGGCCCTTTTAATGAACCGACCGCAGATGAAATTGCCGAGTATATGTCTGTTCCCGTTGATGTCAGTACCCTGCATGCAAACGCCGAGTTATTGCCTGCTCCGTGTTCGGCTTGCAGAACCATACATAAATCAAGAAGTTTTGCTTCCTCCTCGGTAAAGCTGTTGTCACGGCGTACGGAATGTAAGAAATTCTCCGCCATGGAATATCCCTGCTGCGACATGTGGAGATATAAGCCTTCTCCGTCGAAGTAATGGCGTTTTGCAGCATAAGCATGCGCAACTATTATCGGGCAGCATGCAAGCAGCTTCAGTGCTTTTGCAAGCTCGCTTTCAAAGTTGCGTTCATCGGTTTCGGGAGATTCGTCATATGAATAAAGTGCAAGTATGCTTCGGGATATTTTATTCATAATATTTACACTTGGCGCAGGGAGAATCATATTTTCCGTAAAGCCTTTCGGAAGCTCACGGTAATCTTCAAGCATAAGACGGAATGTTTCAAGCTCTGCTTTATTCGGAAGCTTACCCAGTATAAGTAAATATGCGGTTTCTTCAAATCCCGGCCTGTTTTCACCAAGAAAGCCGTCTACAATGCTCTCTACGTTAATTCCGCGGTAATAGAGCTCACCGTCCATTGCTGTTTTGACGCCGTCGCGCATATAATAACCCTGTGTGCTGCCGATTCTTGTAACACCTGCCATAACGCCTGTACCGTCTGCATTTCTAAGCCCCCACTTTACATCATGGAGCGCAGGTTGCTTTTTATCCACTTTAATTTGTCCAAGAAGCGCATCGGCATGCTTGCTGATAAATTCGCTGTACAGGGTCAACTCTGCTGACATCAAGTATTTCTCCTTAAAACAATTACAGTCAATATACAGTAAATCGGCTTAAATGTCAAAATTTTATTCCAATACCTGTATTTACGTGGTAGTATGATGGCTGGATTTTTGTATTATAATATACGTGTGAGCCGGTAGTAATATATTTGTTTATTTTTCACTCGAATCCGCATCCTTGCGAATAACTCGTGCGCTCCGCGTCCATGCTTCGCTTGTCATAAACAAATATATTACTACCGGCTCACACTATTAATCTAAAAGGTGTTTTTATGGATTTGTCTAAAGAATCAAACAGAAAAGGGCCGATGTTTATTGCATTGGCTTCGATATGCTGGAGCTTTGGTGGTTTGTTTATTAAGTTTATCCCTTGGAGTGCTATGAGTATAGTTGGTATCAGGGCTGTTCTTGCGGCTCTGGTTTTTGTTATTTACAGGCGCAGCTTCAAGGTGGAGTTTACGCTTGGTAATGTTATGACCGCTCTTTGCCTGTCTTCAACTACTGTTATGTATGTTTTTGCCAATAAACTCACAACTGCTGCGGCGGCTATTTTGCTTCAGTTTACAGCACCTGTCTTTATTATTTTGATTTACCTGATTTTTTACCGCAAAAAGCCAACAGTAAGTGCTGTTATTGCAGTTTTGCTTACTCTTTTGGGGATGATGTTATTCTTTGCCGAAAATCTTGACACGGGTGCTTTTTGGGGTAATGTTATGGCACTTGTTTCCGGGCTTTCCATGGCGGGGGTGTATGTTTGCAATAAAAGAGAGGACACAAGTCCCGAGGATGCTTTGTTTCTTGGGTTTCTGATTAATTCCTGCATCGGCCTTCCTTTTGCCGTTACCGAGGTTACTGCCGATATCGGAGCGTGGGTTGCAGTTATTATTCTCGGTGTTGTTCAGGTCGGCTTTGCCTATATTTTCTTTTCAAAGGGCATAAAAAAGACATCGGCCCTGCTTGCATGTCTTATCTCTGCAATAGAGCCGATTTTAAATCCGGTGTGGGTAATGCTTGCAGGTCTTTTGGGATTTCTCCCCGAGCTCGAAATACCCGGTATGTTTGCTCTTGCAGGCGGTGTTATAATCCTGCTTACAGTGGTCGGATATAATATTTGGGTTGAGAAAAAAGAATCTACTCCCACCAGTAGCCAATAATCTGCATGTCGTAGACTTTTTTGTATCCGTTATTTGCTAAGATTTCTGCTGAGATTGCACTGCGCCGTCCTGCTCTGCAGAAGATTATTATTTCCGCATTTTTATCGGGAAGCTCGGAAAGTCTGGTTTCAAGCTCATCGTACGGAATTAAAATTGAACCCGGTATACTTTGGTTATCAAATTCTTCTTGTGTCCGCACATCAAGCAAAACCGCCTTATTACTTGAAGCATGGATTTCCCTTGCTTCATCACCGGTAACAATCCTCATTTCAGCCGGTTCATCAGCAGAGCATCCAAATGAACACCCGGTCATCAAACACATTACAGCAAACAACAAGCTTGTTCTCTTTTTAATCATAACGCACCCCAATCATATATTCGTCCCTTGTAAACGATTTTATTTAATGATACAATACCAAAGCTTCGTTTTTTTAGCAATATAAAGGATGGTAATGATTAAATTGAGTTTTATCAGTCTGCACTCAGTGCATAAATCAGAATTGCTGCCCGGTGTGTTTTTTACATGTATAAATACAGATAAATTCAAATCGGGCTGTATAACAGTAAATATGTTATGCGGACTTTCTCATGAAACCGCAGCAGCAAATGCGCTTTTGCCAAGAGTACTGCGCAGAGGTTCAAAAAACCTTCCCGATATGGAGAGTATCTCTGCTGCGCTCGATGAATTATATGGTGTACGCCTTGAGCCGATTGTACGGAAGAAGGGTGAAATACAGTCTGTCGGACTTTATTGCGATTTTCCCGATGACCGTTATATCCCGGGCGGAGAAAGCGTACTTGAACGGGCTGTCGGTATTGTCGGGGATATTCTGTTAAATCCTTACATGCCCGGCGGAAATTTCTGCAGTGATTATACCGAAAGCGAAAAATCAAATCTTATTGACGATATACGCGCTGCTATCAATGATAAGCGGGGTTATGCAGTCGACAGGCTTCTTGAAGAAATGTGTGCCGGTGAAGCATATGGTATCAGTAAGCTTGGAAATGAAAGCGAAGCTGCGGAAATTACCGCAGAGTCTCTGACAGCAAGGTATAATGAAATAGTAAGAAATTCAAGGATTGAAATTTTTTACTGCGGCTCTGCAGACTTTGAAAGGGTCAAAGCAGCACTTATGTCTGCTCTTGCACCTCTCCCCGGACGTAAAGAAGCAGGTCTTCCTGTTACTAACATCATTTACTCCCCTGTTTCGGATACACCCCGTCATTTTAAAGAGAAGCTCGATGTTTCACAGGGCAAGCTTACTGTAGGTTTCAGAATCGGCGATACTATGAAAAACCCGAATTACCCCGCTCTGATGATGTTTAATGCAATTTACGGCGGTACTATTTCATCAAAGCTGTTTCTTAATGTCCGTGAAAGATTATCACTTTGTTACTATGCAAGCTCTATGGCAGATAAACATAAGGGAGTTATGCTTGTTTCATCGGGAGTGGAGTTTGCCAACTTCAATACTGCTTTGGATGAAATTCTCATTCAACTTGAAAATATTAAAAACGGAGATATAAGCGACTGGGAGTACACTGCCGCAAAGCGTTCTGTTATTACATCAATCAAATCCGCTTTGGACAGACCCGGCGGTCTGGAGGAGCTGTATTTTGACACTGTTGTTGCGTCGGTCAGTTATGACCCGGTTGATATAAGTGATATGATAGAGGCTGTCACTATCCGCGATGTTATTGATATTGCCTCCGGAGTTAAGCTTGATTCCGTTTATTTCCTGTGCGGATTGGATTTTACGGAGGATAATTCAATATGAAATTAAATGAATATAAAGAAATAAATGAACGGCTATACACCGCAAAGCTCCCGAACGGGCTTCCGGTTTTTGTTGTACCCAAGCCCGGCTTCCATAAAAAATATGCTTTTTTTGCTACCGATTACGGCGGTGTTGACAGACGTTTCCAGCTTGCCGGAAAATGGACCGATACTCCTGCGGGAGTTGCGCATTTCCTCGAGCATAAATTATTTGATACGGAGGATGGCAACGCTCTTGAAAGGCTTTCCGCCAATGGTGCTTCCCCGAATGCATATACGGCATCGGATATTACGGCATACTATTTTGAATGTATAGATGATTTTTCCGAAAATCTCGAAATACTTCTGGATTTTGTTTCTGTACCTTATTTTACTAAAGAAAGTGTTGAAAAGGAACAGGGAATCATTGACCAGGAAATCCGTATGGTTGAGGATGACCCCGATTTTAACCTTTATTACGGGCTTCTTAAGTCACTTTTTAAAGAAAATCCAGTACGGGATTCGGTTGCGGGAACAGTTGAAAGTATCAAGAAAATTACTGCAAATACTCTTTATGACTGTCACAAAGTATTTTACGCTCCGTCAAATATGGCGCTTTGTGTTGTCGGTGACGTTGACCCTTCCATGGTTTATGATATTGCAGAAAAAATTCTCCCGACGGAAAAGAGTGAAATCCCTCTGCGTGATTATGGCACGAAGGAAGGTCTTTCTCCGGTAACTGCAAACATTTCAAAAGAAATGGAAGTCAGTCTCCCTATTTTTCTTGCAGGCTGCAAGCTTACCCCGGGAGCACACGGACAGGATGTTTTAAGGCTTGAGGTTATAAGCGCAATCGCTCTTGAGCTGCTTTGCGGACATTCATCACCTTTTTATCACAGACTATATGCCGAGGGTTTAATTAATGCCGATTTCTCTGCTTCATTTGACTCAACAGCCGGTGTCGCTTATACTATGTTCGGCGGAGAAACACGAGACCCCGGACGTGTTTTCGCAGAGTTGAAAAAAGAACTGAGTAATTTACTTTCACACGGACCGGACACCGCATTGTTTGAGCGTATCAAGAAGGCTGCAATCGGCAGTCACATCAGAGCTTTAAACTCGTTCGGCGTTCTTGCTGCAAGCATCTCGGAAGGTCATTTCAAAGGATTTGACCCGTTTACCGCACCTGTTATTCTCTCAAAGCTGACAGTTGACGATATATCCGAATTCATATCAAAGAATTTAGTCTCCGACAACATGGCTATTTCTATAATAAATCCAATTAAATGAGGTGTTGAATTGAGCAGTTCTCCAATCACATTCCCTATGTTCGGTGATGGTTTCGTTTTGGACATTCCAAGATACTTCACTGTTTTCGGGCTTAATATTTATTACTACGGGCTGTTGATAACAGCAGGGTATGTTCTTGCAGCCCTTTATCTGATAAAACGCAGGGATCTCTTCGGTCTGACGAAGGATAACATTCTCGACCTTGTCCTAATCGCTATCCCCTGCGGTCTTCTCGGAGCAAGACTGTATTATATGCTCTTTAATTTTAACAGTTTTTTTGCACCGGGTCAGTGGGGCAATATTCTCAGATTCAGAGACGGCGGGCTTGCCGTATACGGCGGAATTATAGCTTCCGGTCTGGTATTTATTCTCTACAGTCATTTTAAGAAAATCAAGCTTGGTTCACTTCTTGATGCTGCCGGTTTCGGTTTATTCATCGGTCAGGCTGTCGGCAGATGGGGCAATCTTATCAACCGCGAGGCTTTCGGCGTAGAAACAGACCTTCCGTGGAAAATGGGTTTAACAATCGGCGGAACCACAAAATACTACCATCCTGCATTTCTTTATGAATCCTTGTGGAACCTTTGTGGTCTTCTGGTAATGCATATTTTTTCAAAGAAATCAAAGACAAAATATCCCGGTCAATATTTTCTTTTCTATGTCGCCTGGTATGGTCTCGGCAGATTTATGATTGAAGGCTTAAGAACAGACAGCTTAATGATATGGGGAACACAGCTCCGCGCATCTCAATGGCTTGCCGCCGCATCATTTTTGGCTGCAATCGGAATACTTCTGTTTAATCACTTCAAAGGTTCAAAAACAGAATCTGATGTTTCGTTGGATGATGACCGCGCTGACGATAGCAATGATGATGATACCGAATATGATGACCCTGAAGACGATGATAATTTAAATGAAGACAATATTGATGAAGATATAAGTGAAGACGAATCAACCGAGGACCTTACCGCACTCGACGGAGTAACAAATGAAGAAGTACAAGACGAAAATGATGAGGAGGACATATAAATGGCAAACTATGATGACTTAAAAAAGAAAGCAAAAGACGCACTTGGGACATTTGCAGACGCATCGGTGGATGTGTACAAAACCGCCGAGGAAAAAACCAAAATTCTTGCGAGAAAAACAAAGCTCAGAGCAGGTATTGTCAACGATAAGGCAACAATCAGACGCCTAAGCGTTGAGCTTGGGACAAAATACTATAATAAATTCAAGGATGATGAAAATTCCGAATTCAGACAGATTATCCAGGAAATCACTTCATCTCATGAAAAAATTGCATTAAAAGAAAAAGAAATAGCCGAACTTAAAGCAGCGGCAGCAGCTAACAAAGCCAACAGTTGCAATAACGCAGGGAAATCCAAGGACAAAAATAAAGATGAAAGAGTGAATGCCGAAGGATAATTATAATACAGGAGGTAACTGACCGTGCTTGACCCGACTATTTACAAAGACTGGCAGATAGCCGAAGAAGCGGAGAAGACTCTCCCCGATGTTGAGCATTTTCGCAAATTGATGGGACTTTTACCCGATGAAATAATTCCCTACGGCAAAACACCAAAGCTTGATTTTATTAAAATAATGAACCGTCTGAAGGATAAACCCGACGGTAAGTTTATTGAAGTTACAGCAATAACCCCCACCCCTCTCGGAGAGGGTAAATCGACAACATCACTCGGTCTTATCCAGGGGCTTGGTAAGCTTGGCAAAAACGTAGGCGGTTGTCTGCGTCAGCCGTCGGGCGGACCGACAATGAATGTTAAGGGTACAGCCGCAGGCGGCGGAAATGCGCTGTTAATTCCTATGACGGAATTTTCACTCGGTTTGACCGGTGATATAAACGATATCATGAACGCTCATAATCTTGCTATGGTTGCACTTAATGCACGTATGCAGCATGAGCGTAATTATGATGACGAAAAACTCGCTGAAATAGGCATAAAACGTCTTGATATTGACCCGGAGCGTGTTGAGCTTGGCTGGGTTATTGATTTTTGTGCACAGGGCTTGCGCAGCATCAAAATAGGTCTCGGCAAAGGTGAAAGAAACGGATTTGAAATGGATTCGAAATTCGGTATAGCCGTCGGCAGCGAGCTTATGGCTATTCTTTCGGTTGCAACCGACTTAAAAGACCTTCGTCAGCGTATCGGGAATATTATTGTTGCTTATAATAAAAACGGAGAACCCGTCACAACCGCCGACCTTGAAGTAGACGGTGCGATGACGGCGTGGATGAGAAATACCATCAATCCAACGCTTTGTTATACCGTTGAACATCAGCCCTGTCTGATTCACACAGGACCTTTTGCCAATATCGCAATAGGTCAGTCTTCAATAATCGGAGACAGGCTTGCGCTTAAATTATTTGATTATCATGTAACCGAGTCCGGCTTTGCAGCTGATATAGGCTTCGAAAAGTTCTGGAATGTAAAATGCCGTTTATCCGGGCTAAAGCCGCATGTTTCCGTTTTAGTTGCAACAATCCGCGCTCTAAAAATGCACGGAGGCGGTCCTGCAGTTCTTCCGGGACAGCCGCTGCCGAAGGAGTATACGGAGCAAAATCTTGAGCTGCTCGAAAAAGGCACAAACAATCTTTTCCATCATGTTGATACCGTTAAAAAATCCGGTATTAATCCCGTTGTTTGCATCAATAAGTTTCATTCGGACACAAACGAGGAAATTGCATTGCTTAAAAAACTATGCTCAGAGCAGAATGTCCGATGTGCTGTCAGTGATCATTGGAAAAGCGGCGGTGAAGGCGCATTGGAGCTTGCGGAAATCGTTGCCGAGGCATGTGAGGAGCCGACCGAGCTTACATATCTTTACGACCTGTCCATGCCCTTGCGTCAGCGTGTTGAGGTAATTGCAAAAGAGGTTTACGGTGCCGAAGGGGTTGACTGGGCTCCGCTTGCCGAAAAAAAGGCAGAGCAGTTTGAAAATGACCCGGCTTATGCCGACTACTCGACTATGATGGTTAAAACTCACCTTTCACTTTCTCATGAACCGGCATTTAAAGGAGTACCGAAGGGTTGGAGACTGCCGATACGGGATATTCTTGTATACGGCGGTGCGAAGTTCCTTTGCCCGATGGCGGGTAAAATAAGCATGATGCCCGGAACAGGCTCAAACCCTGCATACAGGCGCATCGATGTCGATACGGAAACAGGAAGAGTATCCGGACTGTTTTAGTGTATCTATTGTTTTATGGTTTATCAATAACGGCTGCACAAGGAGTATAAAAAATGACATTTGTAAATATCCCCTGCAATGAGTTTGTTGACGTGCTTTCGTCGAAAGCCGCTGTCCCGGGCGGAGGCGGTGCCTGCGCTCTTGTCGGAGCTGTCGGAGCAGCACTTGGAGCAATGGTAGGAAATCTTACCACAGGAAAGCAAAAATATGCAGGAGTGGAAGCAGATATTAATGAGCTTCTGAGAAAAACACAAGCGATTCAAAAGGAACTTTTACGGCTTATTGACGAGGATGCCGTTGTATTCGAACCGCTTTCAAAAGCATATGCGATACCAAAGGATGACCCTATGCGGGAGCAGGTGATGGAAGATGCTCTGCGGATTGCTTGTACTGTCCCGATGGACATTATGCGGTTATGTGCCAGAATGATTGAGCTGCACGACGGTTTTGCACAGAAAGGCAGCGCTTTGGCACTCAGCGATGCGGGTGTCGGAGTTACGTTCTGTAAAGCAGCCCTGCAGGGAGCAAGCTTAAACGTTTACATCAATACTCAATCAATGAAAGATGATAATTATGCAAGAAGCATTGAAGCGGAGGCAGATGCGATATTAGGCAAATACTGCATTATGGCAGATGATATTTTTAATTTCGTCACAGATAAATTACGAAATAAAGAATAATCTATTTACAGTATTTTGAAAGGTATAAGTTATAATGGCTGATATATTAAAAGGTGCGGATGTTGTTGATTCCATAAATAAAAAAGCAATTACACAGGTGGAAGCCTTAAAAAACAAAGGTGTAACTGCTGTACTTGCAATAGTCCGTGTCGGTGAAAAAGCCGATGATATATCATATGAAAAAACCGCAATCAAACGTTGCTCCGCTGTCGGAGTAGCGGTAAAAAGTATTGTTCTGCCTGAAAATGTCAAGCAGGATGAATTAATGCAAAGCATCGTGGAGCTTAATAACGACGACTGCGTGCATGGTGTACTTCTTTTTCGTCCTTTACCCGCTCACCTTTCCGATGAAGCGGTCCGTTTGATTTTAAAACCCGAAAAAGACATAGACGGAATTACCGATGCCTCACTCGCCGGTGTTTTTACGGGAAGCAACAACGGGTTTGCACCTTGTACGGCAGAAGCATGTATGGAAATACTCGACCACTATAATATAGATTGCAAGGGAAAACGTGCTGTTATTATCGGGCGCAGCCTTGTTGTGGGGAAACCCGTTGCAATGATGCTGATGGGAAGGCATGCAACAATCACTGTTTGCCATACACGCACTGCGGATATTGAAGCAATAGCCCGAAACGCCGAAATTCTTATTGTTGCATCGGGGCAGTCTGAGAGCATTACTAAAGATTATTTAAGCGAAGGTCAGATTGTCATAGATGTCGGAATTCACTGGAATGAAGAAAAAGGCAAGCTTTGCGGTGATGTCAGGTTCGATGAGGCAGAAAAGATTGTTGCTGCAATAACACCGGTTCCCGGCGGTGTAGGGACCGTGACAACATCCGTCCTTGTATCACATGTTGTACAAGCCGCAGTAAAATCAACAGATAACAAAGAATACCTAAGGCATGACTTTAATAGATAAGAAAGAATCTATTAACATGCCCCGGCATGACTTTAATAGATAAGAAATAAAGGAGTTTCCACAGCATGATTTTAATCGCAGAAAAATTAAATGGTTCAATCCCCTCTTGCGCTGAAGCGATAAAAGCAAAGGATGAGGATTATATAAAGGACCTTGCAAAACGTCAGGCGGATTCGGGGGTTGATTTTATTGACTGCTGTGCGTCTGTTATTGAAAACGAACTTGAAACAATGGAATGGATGATTAATGCAATCCAAAGCGTCACCGACTGTCCGATTTCTATTGATTCCCCTGATGTACAGGTGCTCATTGACTCGATGCCGCTTTGCAATAAACCGGGGATGTTTAACTCCGTCTCGGGTGAAGGCAATAAAATCGATACAGCATTTCCTGTTCTTGCAAAACCCGAAAATTCCAAGTGGCACATTATGGCACTTCTTTGCGATGATACAGGGATACCAAAAACAGCCGAAAAACGGATTGAAGTTTTTGAAACAATAATGGAAAAAGCCGCTTTTTACGGAATCGCCGAAAACCGCATCCATGTTGACCCTGCCGTGGAAATGCTTTGCACAACAGACGACGGCGAAGGTGCATTTATGATTCTCGATGTTATGAAGCACATAAAGAAAGCATCTCCCAAGGTGCATATTTCAGGGGCGATTTCGAACATATCATACAATCTCCCCGTCCGCCGCCTTGTAAATCAGGCATTTGCCGTGCTTGCAATTAATGCGGGAATGGACAGTGCCGTACTCGACCCGCTTAACAAGGATTTAAGGGGAGTGATTCTTGCCGCAGAAGCAATGCTCGGCCATGATGATTTCTGTGCAGAATACGTTTCAGCATACAGAGAGGGTATTTTCGAAAAATAGATATATTATTTTATTTATTTGCCGATTATAATTAATTGCATTCGACCCTTGTTTTATTGTATAATTATCTAAAGACAATCCGCAAAGGAGTTCAACTCATATGTCAAAGGTACAGGAAATAGCAACCGCCATTGAGAATGGCAAAGTAAAACTTATAGAGGAACTGGTTCAGGATGCAATTGATTCCGGAGAAAATCCGAACTCGATTCTTGATGACGGCATGGTTGCCGCAATGGGAAATATCGGAGCAAAATTCCAGGCAAACGAGGTTTTTGTTCCCGAAATGCTGGTAGCGGCAAAAACCATGAAAAAAGGTGTAGAGATTCTCCGCCCGCACCTAAAGAGCGGCAGCCTCGGTAAGCTCGGCAAGTTTATTATCGGCACAGTTGCAGGTGACTTGCATGATATCGGCAAAAACCTTGTAGCACTAATGGTTGAATCATCAGGTTTTGAGGTAATTGACCTTGGTGTTGATGTTCCTCCCGAAAAATTTGTCGAAGCATTAAATGAACATCCCGATTGTAAAATCGTCGGTGCTTCTGCACTTCTTACTACAACAATGGAATCATTAAAAAACACTGTTGAAGCAATTCATGCAGGCGGTTATAAAGACAAGGTGAAGATAATGATAGGAGGCGCTCCGGTCACTCAGGATTTTGCCGACCAAATCGGCGCAGACGCATACACCCCCGATGCAGGTTCCGCAGCAAGCAAAGCAATTGAACTTGTATCATAGAGAAAGGCAAAAGTAATGAAATATTTAAGAAACTACACCGAAGAAGCCGTAAAAATCTACATGGACCAATGGTACCCTAAGGCCGATGTATGTCAATGCGACACATGCCGTCTTGATGTAATGGCAATCATGATGAATACTTTAAAACCAAAATACGTAGTAACCGACAAAGGCGCATTATATGCACAGATGGACGAAGAATTTGAACCTCAAAACAAAATCGACTTCATGACCATCATGAGCCAGGCCTGCGAGCTCGTCAAAAAAAGCCCAAGACACGAAAGTTAGATATCAAAAAGGTATAATTATCCTTATATTTAAGGAGTTGTATCATAATGATACAACTCCTTTTAAACTTAACAAAGGAAGGTAAATTTTATGATTTATACACATGGCACAAAAGAATCATGTTCAACACAATAAACATCATCTGGTCGGGGATTATTTAACGGTTATTACTTCAACATTGTAATTACACAAATAATACTTTACTTTTCCAATACTTTGTACTAGTATTCACTTACAAGTAATTCCCCCTGCCGAGCTGTTCCGGAGAGTTCAGCGTTAAGGTGCGGGGGGTTTTGTATACGGAGTGTATGAGTTAGAGATACTGCAAAGGTTACCCCCTCGCTTCGTATTCCAATATTAATGTTAAGTTTGAATATTCTAATGTAGAAAAAGATGGTGCTGTGCCGTTAGGAAGCTTTGTTAAATTGGTGTACCATGATTTATTATTAAAATAATTTTGCAAATCTTGACTGCTGAACTGATAGCCATAACGTGCATATATTTCATTTCTTGCAATTCTGAGATTCTCTTTTGATAAATCTTTTAAATCATCATCTGTTAACAAACGTGTTGAGCTAAAGGGTAAAATGAAGTCAGAATTAGTTGCGTTGTTAGCACTCCATGTGAAATTTTCCCGTGTTGTGCCATCGGGGTGTATCATATATCCTGTGCCGTCTTCTTGAAAATAGTAATACCAAGGTGATTGCCCTGAAACTATTATAGTCAGAACTCCGTTTTCATACGAAATACCCGCATCTATTGGCGATACACCACCCGAACGACTCTCCATTGTCCACTGGCTGGAACCTTCCACTCTTTCAAAAACAGTACTTTTCCCTCTATACTGACCCTCGTTCCATGTTGCTGTGAGGTGTACATGGTTAGTTGTATTTTGGATTGTATCGCTTAACGGATTGTGAGCAGCAGGAAGAGGAGCATGTGTTATGTTTTCTGAAACATATATTATACATGTTTCAACAGAATTGTTTACTCTGACGGAAATAGTTGCGTATCCTGAACGAAGACCATGGATATAAATACTATTTTCTGTTGGATTGCTGGTAATTGTTAAAACATTAGGGTCGCTGCTCTCCCATAGAATCTCTGTTTCTGTAATAAACGGTTCAATTCTTAAATGCAATCTTGCTCCTTCTCCTTCAGTTATTAGTAAGTCTGTCATAACATTATCATCATGTAAGATATATATATTATCTACATTCGATTCTATGGACTGATTAACATCATCCACAGTAGGTCTGGGAGTTGAAGCAATTGCGGGTAAAGATTCTAAGCCCGTGTCATGAGAATCCGGAATAGGTTCGATTAAAGATATTCCGACTATCCATCTTGGAGTACAGGCTTTTCAAATGGAAAAGCGTGGTATCCGTACAGAGCTTGGTGATTATAACCGGGAAGTAATAATTGCAAATAAGGAAATGGCACAG
>WQXS01000033.1 GCA_009784725.1 Oscillospiraceae bacterium | reverse complement strand
GTTCTTTAGGTTTTCGATTTCTTTTCTTGTTAAATCGGTATATTTCATGATTTTCTCAATGGGTTCATTGTCTGCTAACATCGCTTTGGCGGTTTTTATGTCTTTTTGCTTTACTGCCCAATCTTCTCGAGTTTCATTGTCCATCCGTTCTTTTTCGCTTAGTTCAAAAAGCATACGGGTTCGTTCATCGGCAGATAGTTCCATTAATCTGGCTACTGCTTTCTTAATAAGCGGGTCTCTTTGTGCTACAGCTTCCAATTCAATCTCCTCCTCCGCTTTAATAAACTCCATCCAGTAATATAAACGGCTGTTATCAGTTCCGGTTTTAATCTTGCATAGTTCGAGGGTGTGAACCTCCACAATATCAGTTAATTCAACGTCATTTACCTTGTCGTACATCGTGAATCGGTGATGGTAATTCGGACTCTTAATAATAAGTTCATCTTCTGTGATTATAATGCTGATAACTTGCTTGATAGCTTCATATCTGTCGCTTTTGCCAATCTGTTCAGTTATCATCTTTGCATCGTAAAAAGCAATCCGCTCACGCATGAAAGGCATAGGTGCCACTTGGATTTCAATATGGATTGTCTTGCCGGAAACAGTTTTGAGCTTTACATCAATTATACCGAGTTTATCAGTTTTATGCTCCCGTATCAGATGTGGATCAACAATCACAATTTCATCATAATCTTCTACGGGGATTGATAATGCAGATTTCAAGAAATCCGTTAGAAACTCAATGTTACGTTCATCTGCGAAGAAGAGCTTAAATATGATATCGCTTTTCACAGGCAAAATTATACGACTCATAAATAATCACCTTCCTCACGTGTATTATAACATACTCAAGAGCATTGCGACAACAGAAAGTTTTTAGTATGTAGTGACATCTTTTGGTAATTTTGATATACTGCGTTAAGGTAATAAAATTAGTTGATATATCGACTAAAACAGCATTATTTGCAGTATTTATATTAAGTACGGATGTAGGCAGAAACGTATGAAAAATGTTAAAATAACAGTAATCAAGAAAGAATTATATGCTGACTTAGCAGATTCTTATATAACAGATGGAAAGTCAATTGGAGCGTGCCCCATACTTAAAGTAGGCGACTCTTTCGTTTTTAAAGGCAGCGCAGTAATGCCGGAGGGATTTTGCCAATGGGCATGGATTGATATTTACCGAAGCGTGAGTGCTCTTTCAGCAGGTGCAACATACACGCCATGGAATAATAAAGATAATATGCAGATATTATGCTGTACAGACGGTGTTAGACCGGTTGTCTTCGCTATTGAAGCAATCGACTAATAATATTAATAAGCATTATAAAAATAAAGCGAAAAAGCAAGCACTCTATATAACTGAGATTATCTACAGAACTAACAACAGGCAGACTTTAAAATCGGTCTGCCTGTTGCTTTTAGTTATAATTCCAATTCCTGAACCCGTGATGTCCGATCCGGTGTAATATCATTCATCAAATTCTCAGCACTGCGCCGCAGGGTTTCGATATTTTTAACATCATCTTTCAAATTGTAATATTCATCAACAAGCGGTAATCTTTCTGCGATTAATGATTTTCGTTCATCTCTCCATGCCTTTTCCGGTATAATAGTTCACCCATTGAGGTGTGCTTTTAGGTAAGCATGAGCGGATTGGTACTGCTTGATTTCATCAGAGTGTTTTTAGAGACAGGGGGACGGTTCTTCTGTCTTTTTAGCTTGTTTTGTTTCGTAATATATATACGATTGGTTCGAAGATGAATACAATTAAAAACAAACTGTAGAGTATTGGCATCACGCAAATTGCTATATTTATTACAAGATTTTCAAATAAATGAGGACCGTTATAATCAATGCCAAAAGCCATATTTGTGAGGAAAATCATTGCCACAATAACTGCAGATAATATTACTATTTTAGATAATAATCTAAACAAAGAAACTGCCTTCGTACGGAGCTCATCACTTATCTCCTTTTTAGGGAATAATGCTGCGTTGAAGCCTGCACCAAATACCCTGAAGCTTCGTGTGATTGTTAAAACGGCTAACATCGGAATTATAAGTGCTACCCATGAGGGTAAGTCGATAAAGTCACCATAATCTCCACCGCTTGCCAGGATAATAAGTGCTGTGCCGATAATTGCTATAGCTATTGCAATAATTGTTGCTATAACTTGCTTGTTACTCTTTGTTACGTTTGTGCTTTCTTCCAGATGCTTGATCATTTTTGTATCTCCCTTCATTAAAGAATCGAGTGATACTCCGTAAGCATCGCTTAAAGCAATAACGCTGGCAATATCCGGATAGCTCTTCCCTGTTTCCCAGTTAGACATTGTCTGCCTGCTGACACCAACCTTTTCGGCTGCCGCTTCCTGTGACAGCTCCGCATCCGACCTTGCTTGTTTTAATACTTCACAAATGCTCATAATATCACCAACCCTTGTTTTATATCGGGAGTTTAATCCTTAATCAGCAGTATATCTACCAAATTTCTTTTACACAAGTGTAAAAATGTTTTTACATCGCTATATAACGAACTTAATTATAACAGAATTTCAAGAGAATAAATTGAAAATCTCTATGCAAAACAAATACCCTTTTCGCAAATAGCGTAAGTTAATAGCTTACTTAATTACAAAAAGAGTATGCTTTATTCAAGATGCTCCGGTATGTTCATTTTGGCATATAATATACGATAAATCCTTACCTTTTGCTCGTCTTCATCAACTTTATAAAATAAAAGATGATCTTCAAGAATCATACGCCTATACTCAGGTCTTGCCTGGTAAACAGGCCACATATACGGGTTATCTTCAAGATCTATAATCTTTCTTTCCAACTCTTGAAAGAGACGTTTAGCTTTATCCGGATACCCTGCAAGAGCATCGTCAATTCCGATTATATCAAGATTGGCTATCGGCAGATAAATTGGTTTATACTTCATAACTATACTTTTCCCGGAATTTGGAGAAAACTTCATCATGGCTTAACCATTTTGTATTTAGGTTATTTGCTTCAATTTCGGCTACAGCCAGTTTTTCAAGTATTAGTTGATCCGTCTGATATTGTGATGTAACCATTTCAAAAGGAATTTTCCTTTCCCTTACCAGTGCTTTTAAACTTGAAACAAAAAAGGTGGTCATGTTCATTCCGATGTCATCAAGCATGATTTCGGCTTGCTCTTTCAGATTATCTTCTACACGAACAGTTATTGCTTTTGACATATCTACCTGTCCTTTCGTCTTATTTGTATGCTATTATACTGCAATTATCATACAAATGCAACAAAACGTGCGTTCATGTGTTTTTTGCTATAAAAGTGTATAAAAATGTCCTAAAGCGTTATTGGTTAACAAGTTTGTTATATAAAACTATTGCGATGTAAGTGTAACCCCCACCAGATTAAATAGTTGCATTAAGTCTGACAAGGTTGATAGTCCCCCTTGTGCACCCATTGTGCAGAACCGTCCCCCTTGTGCACAAAATGAATTGACGCATGTGTGTCTCTCGTGATATATTTTTTGTTGTGGTTACGGAATAATGGTAGATTAAATAAATAAATATATATTGGAGAAAAATCGAATGAATCAGGAACAAATTGCTGCTAAGGCAAATGAGCTGCTCTCACGGATGACTCTTCCCGAAAAGGTTGCGCAGATAATGCAGCTTTCATACGCTCATATGAGTGAGGAAGAAAGACTCATGTGGATGGATAGGGGAATAGGTTCATTGTTGCACGTAATGGGCAGTGACGCTCAAAGATTCCAGGATATGACACTTGAAACAAAACATCAAATCCCTTTGATATTCGGAATAGACTGTGTAAGAGGGCATGCGATGAACCCGGCAGCAACCGTTTTCCCGTGCCAGCTTGGGATGGCTGCGGCATTTAACCCGGAAATGGTCCAAAAGGCGGGTGAAATCTCCGCTATCGAAGTGACCGAGGACGCTTTGCACATGGTTTTTTCACCGGTCCTTTGTCTCGGCAGAGACACAAGATGGGGCAGGGTTGATGAAACCTTCGGCGAAGACCCATACCTCTCGGGCGAGCTTGCCGCCGCAATGGTCAAGGGCTATCAGGGTGACGGGGAAATGCGTCAGGACACGGGAGTTATAGCATGTGCAAAGCATTATCTTGCACACGGCGAAAGCACCGGCGGCCGTGATTCATACGATGTACCAATCACAAACCGCAAGGTTCTCGATACATTCGCACCACCCTTTAAAAAAGTAATAGACGCAGGATGCAAATCAATAATGACCGCATACCACACACTCGACGGTGTGCCATGTACGGCAAACAAATGGCTGCTCGATGATCTTCTCAGAGATATCATGGGCTTTGAAGGTTTTGTTATAACCGACTGGGATAACACCGGACGTTTAATGTGGCAGCAGTTTTATTCACCCGATATGCGCCACGCCGCAAAATCCGCAATAGAAGCCGGAAACGACATGATTATGAGTACTCCGGGATTTTATGATGCAGCAATCTCGATGGTGGAGAGCGGTGAGCTTAAAGAATCCCGTATAGATGAAGCGGTTCTCAGAGTACTAAAGGTCAAGCTCGAAATGGGGCTTTTCGGTGAAAAGCGAACACAGTTCAACAACAAAAAAGAATCGAAAATGGCGTGTGATGAGCATCTTAAAGTTAACTCCGATTTCACAAACCAAACTGTCGTAATGCTCGAAAACAAAAACAATATTCTCCCGCTGCCTAATAACATGAAAAAAATAGCAGTGGTCGGGCCAAACGCAAATAATATTTCCTCACAGTACGGCGATTGGACATTTTATACCCATCCGCTGCCCGACTTTACCAGAAAACCCGAGTCTGTAAACATTACGGTGTGGGACGGAATCAGCGGGATTGCAAAAAAGAACAATATAGATGCAGTACTGACAGAATGGGACGGCCCGGTATCGGTATACCGCAGATGGCATGCTGCGGATGAAAATGATATACAAAGTCAGTTCAGAGCGGGTGACGGCAAATCCGATGCAGATGCACAGCCTGAGGTGCCATGCTTTGAAAAGATACTGAAAAACTGCGAAGGAGCAGACGTGGTTGTTGCCGTAGTCGGAGATGACCCGACACTAAACGGCGAGGAGCGGGACAGAGCGAACCTTGACCTGCCATACGCCCAGCAAAAAATGCTTGAGGTAATAAAAGAAGCAGGTCACAAGCTGATTGTTGTCGGCATTTCAGGTAAACCTCTGACAGTCAGATGGGCAAAAGAAAACGCCGATGCAATGCTTTGGGCATTTTGCCCCGGAATGTACGGCGGCAGCGCAATTGCGGGAGTGCTGTTCGGCGATATTAACCCATCGGGCAGGCTTCCGATTACATTTCCGCAAATTGCAGGCCAGGTACCCGTATACTATAACCAGCTCCCGGGCTGGCACGGCGGGAAATACATCGACCTTCCGACAGAACCGCTTTATACATTCGGCTACGGTCTGAGTTACAGCGAGTTTGAGTTCAGTAACTTAAAATGCTCCGATAAAATAAGTGCGGATAGCAAGGAAGACATCAGCATCACAATCGATGTCACAAATAAAGGAAAAAAAGACGGAACATCGGTCGTGCAGCTGTATTTCCGCGATATGTATTCAAGTATAATCAGCACTCCGGTTAAACAGTTCAAAGGCTCGGAGCGTGTCTGTTTAAAAGCCGGAGAAACAAAAAATATATCATTTAAACTCCCGATGGACGAGCTTGTCATAATCGACCATGATTACAACAGAATTATAGAAAAAGGGCTGTTCAAGCTATTCGTCGGCGACGGGTTATACCTCGAAAAAGAGTTTGAGATTGTATAAAAATATGCTGTCATCCTGAGTAATAACGAAGGATCTTAAATATAACAAAGATTCTTTGGACTGAAGTCCCCGGAATGGCAAGAAAGAAATTAAAGGAGTGTATTCTATGAGCAAAAAAGTTAAGGTTGGAATTATCGGGTGCGGAGCGATTGCAGAAGGGAAATACCTGAGTGCACTTGCATATATCCCCGAAGTGGAAATGGTTGCATTTTGTGACATTATTCCCGAAAGAGCAGAAAGAATGCGTAAACTGTTTAAAGCCCCGGAAGCAAAAACCTACACGGATTACAATGAATTATTAAAGGATGAATCAATCGAAGTAATACATGTTTGCACACCAAACTGCTCACACTCACCAATATCGGTTGCTTCGCTTAAGGCAGGCAAGCATGTTCTCTGTGAAAAACCGATGGCATCAACATATAAAGAAGCAAAGCTTATGTATGATACATCTGTAGAAACGGGTAAGCTTTTATCGGTAGGGTATCAATACCGCTGTATGCCTGCACCGCTGTATCTCAAAGAACTCTGCGAAAAAGACGACTTGGGCGAAATCTATTATGCAAAGGCACATGCGCTGCGCCGCAGAGGTGTCCCGACATGGGGTGTATTCCTTAAGGAAGAAGAGCAGGGCGGAGGGCCGCTTATTGATATCGGAACTCATGCTCTTGATATGACCCTTTGGATGATGAACAATTACAAACCAAAATCCGTAATGGGAACAGTATATAAAAAGCTGAGAGACAAACCGGATTGCGGCAATATTTTCGGTCCGTGGAACACAGAGGAGTTTACGGTTGAAGACTCCGCCTTTGGGTTTATCACCATGGAAAACGGAGCGACTGTTGTGCTCGAATCAAGCTGGGCGCTGAATATAGCAGATGAAAGAGAAGCCCAATGCACACTTTGCGGCACAAAAGCAGGTGCGGACATGCAGGACGGACTTCGAATTGTTTCCGATAAAAATGGAAAATTCATTGATACTTATCCGAACTTTGACGAGGGTGCAGTTCTGTTTGTGCCGGGCGGTAAAATCATTCAGCCGCAGGAAAAAGAAGCCCGCAACTTCTATGATGCGGTTTTATACGGAAAAGAGCTTCGCGTTAAAGCCGAGCAGGCCCTTGTTGTAACACAAATTCTCGAAGCAATATACGAATCGGGCAAAACAGGCAAACCCGTTGTATTTGATTAATAAAGAAAGGTAAGAAGTAAATTGAAACTGTTAAATGAACTGTATATTCAACTCTGGTCCGTCAAGGATGTAATGGAGAACAATTTTATCGGTGTTCTGGAAACGCTCGGAAATAAAGGCATGGGATATGCCGGTGTCGAGTTTGCGGGCTTCGGCGGTATTTCGGCGGCCGATATGAAAAAAGCTCTCTCGGATAACGGTCTCAGGCCGCTTGCTAGCCACACACCTGTGCACCGTCTTGTTGGAGATGCTCTGGACGAGGAAGTGGAGTATCAAAAATCAATCGGTATCGAATATATAATCTGTCCTATGTCGGATATAGCGACAAAAGCAGATACAATTGAACTTGCAAAAACGCTGACAACCGCAGCCGAAAAAATATCTGCAGCCGGAATGACATTCGGCTACCACAACCATGACCATGAATTTATCGTTGACGGCGGTGAATATCTGCTTGATATTCTCTTCGACAATCTCCCGCAAAGCTGCGTTATGGAGCTTGACATCTACTGGTCTGAATACGCCGGAGTCGACTCAATCGCCTACATGGAAAAACACAAAAACCGTCTTGAGCTGATGCACATCAAGCAAATAGGCAAAAACAAAGAAAACGCAGAAGTCGACAAAGGCCTCATCGACTTTGCCGACATAATCAAACGCTCAAAAGCACAAGGCATAAAACACTTCATCCTCGAACAGGAGGAATACGAAGTCTCCTCAATGTCAAGCGCCGAAAATGCGATTAAATATTTGAAAAGTTTATAGGTTTGAAACAGGGGGACAGGGAAACAGGGGGACAGGTACAGTGTTTCACTTTAGTGAAACACTGTACCTGCCCCCTTGTGTTCTATTCAATACCCAAATCGGATTTAAGCTTCTTCAGTGTGCTCAATGCCATCTTGAAATTGTAATCTGAAATGTGGGCGGCAAGCTCTTTGGCTCCGGGGATTGTGTGGACTTTTTCGAGGAGCAGTTGGGATTTTGTGCTTTTACCTTTGAGCAAAGGCTCAAGCTCTTTAATTATTTCATGTATTTCTTCCGAAGCGGCAGAGAGTATCGGCGTTTCATTTGATTTTGACTCAACTAACGGTTTTAGTTTATTTAATACTGATTCAAGGTTGACTCCAAGGTCCTCAACCTGTTTTTCGGAAATACTGCTTTTGCCGTTTTCGAGTTTACTCTCAGCTTCCGCCGCAACGGATTGAAGTTCTTTTTCTTCGATAAGGCCTGCGCCGCTTTTTAAGGTATGTGCGATTCTGTGAGCTGTTTTAATGTCATTATTTTTAAGAGCTTCAGAGAAAATGCTGAATGTATCCAGGTTTGATGAAACAAACTTGCTTCGCAGTTTATCAAGCGTTACGGTTTCGCGCTGTACCTGTTTTTTCTTGTCAGCAGAGTCAACAGAAGTAAAACTTTCTTCTGACATATGTTTAAGCAGGATTTTCCAAAGCTCTTGTGTTGTAAAGGGTTTACCGACACAATCAATCATTCCGTTGGCTTTATACAGTTCAATATCATGTGACATTATATTTGCAGTAAGTGCGATTATTGGTGCGGTCACTCCGAGTTGAATTAACTTCGACGCTGCATCAAGCCCGTCCATGACAGGCATGTGGATGTCCATAAAAATCAAATTAAATGGTTTTTCCTTATTTTTGATACGCTCTTCAACGATTAAAACACCTTCCTGACCATTATTTGCAACCATTGTTGTTAAACCGACTCTTTCAAGATGGTCGCATATAACCAGCTGGTTAAGCTTATTGTCCTCGAAAATTAAAACTTCTCCCGTAAAGTTCGGCATTTCCATTTCTTCATTATCATCTTCATATAAATCAACGGAGTCATCATCGATAACTTCAAATGTCAACTCAAAATAGAACCTGCTTCCGACCTTCTGAGCACTGTCTATGCCGATTTTTCCGCCCATAAGCTCAACAACGCTTTTTGATATCGTAAGACCAAGCCCGGTGCCGCCGTATTTGCGGGTGATACTGTCGTCGGCCTGGACAAAGGGGTCGAAAATGCTGTCGATTTGAGATTGACTCATTCCGATACCGCTGTCCTTTACTTCAAAAAGAACCGAAATATGGTTTTCATCCGATTTTGTAACTGTTGCAAGGAGCTTAACTGTGCCTATATTTGTAAACTTAACAGCATTTGAAAGAAGGTTTATGAGTACCTGACGCAGCCTTGTCGGGTCACCGAGCAGTTTTTTGCCTATATTCGGCTCTGCGTAGCAATACAGCATAATTTCCTTCTCATCGGCCTTCGGCTGTATCGAATTACGGCAACGCGAGAAAATATCATGCAGGTTAAACGGGATTTTTTCAAGCTTTATACTTCCCGATTCAATTTTCGAAATATCTAAAATATCATTGATTATACTAAGCAGCCACTCTGCGCTTTCGTTTATGCTTTCAAGATAAGTTCTGGTTTTATCGGGAATATCATCGGACTGTGCAAGCTCCGAAAAACCAATAATACTGTTCATCGGTGTTCTGATTTCGTGGCTCATGTTGGCAAGGAATTGTGACTTCGTTTTATTTGCTGCCTCTGCGGCTTCTTTTGCAAGACGGGTCTCCTGAGTTTTTTCAAGCTGCTCCAGATATGCTTTATAGTCGCGTAAATCTCTCGTATATCCGATGACAACATCATCACCGCCGTATTTGCCGCGGACAAGAGTAACCTCGGCAGGAATAAGAGTATTTTCGTCGGGCATTTTATGCATCCATTCAAAAACACAATAACCGTCTTCAAACGCCTGATTTACAAGAGTTACAGCTTTTTCATCCGAACGCTGTCCATCGGGCTGATACTCGGGCGAACAGCTTCTGATAAATCTTTTGACATACTCTGCTTTATCCTTAAATCCGTATAATCTGACCGCTGCCTCGTTACAGTCAATTGTGTTAAGCTCTCTGTCCCATATCTGAGTACAAAGCGGGGAAGTATCAAGCATCAGCATTGCACGTTCGTTTGCTTCGTTCATTTCCTGCATCATTGCGTGATAGCTGCGTAAATCACGGGTATATCCGAATACAACATCATCGTCCTTATACTTACCGCGTACAAGTGTTACCTCGGCAGGAATCAATATGTCATCATCGGGCATTTTATGAGTCCAGCTGAAAACACATATTCCTTCTTCAAAGGCTTTATTAACAAGAGTGACGGCTTTTTCGTCCGAACGTTGTCCGTCGGGTTGGATCTCGGGTGAGCAGCTTGTTATGAATCTGCTGATATAATCCTCTTTATCTTTAAATCCGTACAATCTGACTGCCGCTTCATTACAGTCAATCGTGTTAAGCTGCCTGTCCCATATTTGAGTGCAAAGCGGAGAAGAGTCAAGCATCAGTGCCGCACGCTCGTTTGCTTCGTCTGCTTTTTCTCTTTCACGGTCAAGGCGCTCATTAATAACCTTGGATATATACATTGATATAAATAAGCAAATAACAAGAACCGCAAGGGTAATCAAGGTTCCTGTTATGATGAAAAACGTGATTTTTGCCGAATCCTCTGCCGTATAATGCCCGATAAATACCATTCCCACAATTTCATGCGCACCATATAAAGGAATGGCTTTTATAAGCATTTCATGACCGTTTATTTCAACGTCGCTGATATATGTTTCGCCTGCGAGAACTTTGCTGCTTATGTTTTCGGGAGCAGTTTCTCCAAGTGAAAATATACCGTCTTCACCGGTAAGACTGGATGCTACCCGCTCGTCATTCTTGAAAAAAGCGATTTCACAACCGGTACGGTAGTTTGCTTCAAGTGCAACATAATTAGTATCAAGCCTGTATCCGAGTGAAACGACACCTATAATATTGTTATCGGGGTCATAAACGGGAGCGCCTGCCGATATACCCAGTTTTATTGTTACACCCTGAATGATATGTGCTTCATTATCTCCCGAATGAGCGGCTTGAATATGTGTCAGATGTGCGATATTATCGCCGTAATTGTCAAGGTCATGTGTTCTTATATAAACATTTCCGTCAGCATCGGATATCGAGCTGTAGTCAATACGGGATGCAATACTGTATTCGATTGCAATTTCTGCGATTTTTTCCCTGTCACCCTCCATAAGAGCGTAAACAAGCTCGCGGTTCATTGCAAGACCCGAAGCTGCCATGCTTGCGTTAGACTTTATGCTTTCAAGCTCGTATAAAACAAAACGCTCGGCAATACCTGTCTTCTCAAGCATAGTATTTTCAAGCTCTCTGGTAAACAGAATTATTGAAGTTACAAGAACTGCGGCACATGCCACAATAGTCAGTATAATCATGGGTATCAGGATTTTCCTTCTAATGCTCATATCTTCCCTCTTTTCATAGGTATATAAATCAATGATTACCGAAAAAAATCGCAGAACATTAGTTCTACGTAAAGTAAAAAACGGAACTTGTAACATACAAATACCACACAAAGCGTACCAATTGCGTACCAAAATAGTGCTGAAAGTGTACCTGTATGTTGTGTGAATACGGGTCGTTTATTGTTTGTCGTATGTCAGATTATCGATAAAACCGGTTGTTCTTTCCGCCCAACTGTATTGTGTCATATATTGGCCCGAATATGTGTTTACAAACATCGGGTCACCTTTTAGAAAGCCGTAGCTGTCGCAGGTTATTTTCTCGGGAATAACTGCAATGCTGTTATGGCGTTTTATTATTGCATCTTCTGCTCCGATAGCGCTGAAGGATTTTATCAAATCGCTGATAAGCTTACGCAGATATGCTTTTAAATTGGATGAATCCTCTTCGTTTTCCCATAAAATTGCGCAAAGCTCATTCATATTGACGCTTGCACCGTTGCGGTCGACAAGGTAGGCGAAAAGCTCTTTTGTTTTACTGTAAGAGAACTTAATGGGGGTGCCGTATGAAAACACCTCGAAATTGCCGAAGGTCTGCGCATATAATAATGCATTGCTCTTACGGTCGACAGGGTGCCGCAGGTTTTCAAGCTCTTTCTTAACCGCTTCATGTGTTACAGGCTTTAATACATAACCGCTCGGATATAAATCAAATGCTTCGCTTGCGTATTCGGAGAAAGCAGTTACAAAAATAATGTTGATTTTTTGGTTATATTCTTTTAGCTTTTTTGCAACAGCAAGACCGCTGATACCCCATAGCTGAATATCCAAAAAAGCGGTATCGCAGGTATTATTCTTTGCAAAATCAAGCAGCTCGGAGGGTTTACCGAATGAGAAAACATCGGCACCCGGCTGCACTTCCTTAATTGTACAGGCAAGAAGCTTTAATGCAGGTTCGCTATCATCCAAGGCAAGAATTTTCATTTTGACTTATTTCCTTATATTAATTTTCGTTTTTTTGTGTATTTTATAATGCGTGTTTTAGGGTGTTCGTTTTAGAGTGTTTGTTCTAAAATGTTCGTTGTAAAGTGCTGGTTTAAACCGGCTCATTCGAAGACAACAAGATTTGCGCCGTATACTCTTGCAAGGTCTGCACATTCATCGGTAAATCCGGAGCGGGAGAATAGATAATAATGACGGTTCGGGTAACGGAAAATACGGCTTCGTTCCTCAAGTGATCTGAGCGAATCAACGTCCGTCGGCTCATCAGACCATATTGCATCACCGAAAAAGGCATGGTTATCGTCCGAATATGCAACAATCGGAATGAATGTATCGGTTTTTGTAACGAGATTATAACCCCACCAGCGTCCGACATCAACAAACCTGACAGGCATGTTACCCGACAGATTGCGCTGATGCACCCACTGACGGCAGATATCTTCAAATACTTTTTTCATAAATGACGGGATTTCCCTTGCGACACTCCGCCAAATTCTATCGACCATACCGCATTTAATAAGTGACATATTATCGGGAACAAAACGGTACCAGAAGCGGAACATACTGTCCTCGATTTCATAGATAGTTTTTTTGCCTGCTTTTTCGGTCACGGGGGTATACTTGCCGACAAGTCCGAAGGATATGAGGTTTCTTAAATATGCAGTACATGCGCTTGTTTCAAGCCCGACCTTTGCGGCGATTTCCGAGTTTTTTGTAAGACCCGAAGCAATTGCCCTCAGCACTGCATTATAATATGCAAGGTCCCTTACCTCCCGGCGCAGGAAGCTTGCAGGTTCTTCAAACAACTCCGAGGAAGGGTTAAAAAATGTATTTTTTATATTCTGCTCAACGGTTAATTCGGGATTCATCATGTTCAGATATTTTGGTATCCCGCTTGTAAGCCCGTAGATAATTGCAATATCAAACGGAGAAAACCCTGAATACTGCCTTTTTGTTTCGAAAAAAGTAAACGGTTCAAGCTTTAACTCAGCTGTTCTGTGTCCGTGAAACTTGGATGCATAACCCAATGTTTCATTTTCCATAACAGCCTCTGATGAACCGCATAAGATAATCATTAACTGACCGTTCGATAATTTCTGACCTATATGCCTGCAGATAAGCTCCGAGATTTTTTTATTTGATGCAACAAGAAACTGATAATCATCAATGATGAAAATAAAACGTTCGGTTTTTGCAAGCTTTTCCAGCCTGTCAAAAACCTCTTCATAATAGTATTTCATCCTTGACTCGCCGGCAAGCGCTGTGGGATACGCTTCCACGGTGTTTACAAGGGCTTCCAGATTTTCTCTTTCGCTTGTTTCCTGCGCTGCAAAGTATATGCAGTTTTTCTTTTTAATAAACTCGCGCAGAAGTGCTGTTTTTCCCGTACGCAGCCGTCCGTGCAAAATTACGCATTCGAATTTACCGCTTGAATAAATACCTTCAAGCTTTGTAAGTTCATTCTGGCGTCCGGCAAACATAAAACTTTCTCCCTATTTATTGTTGTTGCGCTTTTTTCTGCGTTTGTAGTGAGGTTTCTTTTTCTTTGCACCCTCGAGCGGTGCAGGGTGTGATGAAGATGTACCTTCTTCGGAAAACCGGTCGTTTTTATGCCCGTGCTGCGACTTGTCTTTTTGGTGAATGTCCTTGTGGTGGTTGTCTTTGTGATTATCTTTGCCTGCGTGTTTAGTTTTATGAAATTGCTGCTGGTTTGATTCAGTATTGTTTTGCCTGTAAGTACTGTATGTATTACTTAGCTCGCTATTTGATGTCGGGAAAGTCGAATAATTTGTGTTTGCTTGTGTATTGGCTTGTGTATTTTCCTGAACCTTATTTATGTTCGGCGGTAGTGAGGGGGTGAATCCCGCTTCCTCAAGCCTGCCTTCGTCTCTTGCCGTAATATACTCGGCCCTGCGGCCTTTGCCGCCGAGGATATCAAGTTCATCAAATGTAAAGGCTTTCAGCGTAGTGTCATTTCCATCCTCAAGCCTTACTTTTGCAAGCCCTCGAAGAAGGTTAATGTTTATTACAGAACCCTTTCCGTAGGGGGTTTCGACAAATGCTCCGATTTTAGGGGCTTTTTTAACGAGGTCTTCATATGCAACTTCTTCATATTTAAGACAGCACATGAGCCGCCCGCATGTACCTGAGATTTTTGTCGGGTTTAGTGATAAGCCTTGAGTTTTTGCCATTTTAATGGAAACAGGGTGGAACTCGTTTAAAAACTGCGAACAGCAGAACTGCTTGCCGCAAACACCCAGACCGCCAAGCATTTTTGCTTCATCTCTGACACCAATCTGACGAAGCTCTATACGTGCTTTGAATCTCCCCGCAAGGTCTTTAACAAGCTCTCTGAAATCAACACGTCCGTCGGATGTAAAGAAAAACAATATTTTATTGCCTTCAAATCCGTACTCGACGCTTACGAGTTTCATTTCAAGCTCAAAATCTATGATTTTTTCCCTGCAGTATTCAAAGGCTTCTTTTTCCTTTTCCTTACCGGCTTTTGCGCTTTCGTTATCCTCATCGGTGGCAATACGAATAACAGGTCTGAGAGGCTGCACTACAACATCATCGTCTACACTATGGTTTCCTCTGACACATTCCCCGTATTCGAGCCCTTTGGCGGTTTCCACCACCACCATGTCACCGTTATTTACGGCATTCCCCGAAGGGTCAAAGAAGTAAGCCTTTCCTCTTTGATTAAAACGGACACTAACTATTTCAGTCATAATACCTCAAATCCCATTTATACTTTTATCATACTTGCACATAAATACCCTGATATGTTGCCTGCGCTGACGTTCAGGGAGTGCATTTCTTCTGCTTTTTGCAGGATTTCCTCTGCGTTTATTAATGTTTTTATGTAATCTTGTGAGTTTGTGCCGAGATTTTCTTTTACTTTTATTATAATGTGCTGACGTGTTGTTTCCAGAAAGATGCCGAGGTCCTGTCTGTCAAGTTTATCGATTTGGAACATGCATTCCATTAATTTTATGTTATCGCCTTTAACGGCATCGATGAAGCTGTCTGCAAGAGCGAAAATCCCGCCGGAATCATCTTCGGTTAATTCGTTCTCATCTGCTGTTTTTATATCGCCCGGATGTGCTCTCAGCTCGACGCATCTTGAGCGGACTGTCGGGAGAAGTGCGGCGGGGTTGTCTGTACAGAGAATGAATGCGGTGTGCTTTGGGGGTTCTTCAAGGATTTGCAAAAGTGCGTTTTGTGCATTTGTGTTCATTGTGTCTGCGCTTTTTATTATATATGCCTTCTGCATTGAGTCGTTCGGGACAATGTAGACGTCTTTTTTTAGTGCTCTAATCTGGTCAACCGTTATAAGAAGCTTGTCATCAAGCTTACCTACTTCAATAATGTCGGGGTGAATTCGGCGGGATGCTTTGCTGCAATCTGAGCATTTTTGGCAGGGCCTTTTGCTTTTGCGCTCACTGCAAACGACTGCCATAGCAATGGTTTCTGCGACAGATTCATCAGTTATATATGCATGTGACAGGCGGTCGGAATTGAAGCTGAAAACACTTACGTTTTCCGGATGGCTCGTTAAATTCTCCGCATGCTCCGTCATTGATACTGTACTCATGTATATCTTACCTTTTTATAAAAATATCGTCAACATTTTATTTTTATCGGTTTAATTGTTATGCTATTCGTGTATTAGCGGATTTTCAACATTTGTTTCAGGACACTTTTATTTTTCTTAAAGCGGACGTTTTGAAGCAATGTCGCCTTGTTTTTTATAGATACTGTCTGCAGGAACGAAACCTCTTACCATTGACAGGGGATAAACAGTTGCGTTTGCTCCGATAACCGTTCCGGGGTTAAGGACCGCATTGCAGCCGATTTCAACATTATCGCCTACAATTGCTCCGAATTTCTTCCGGTCTGTATCAATTATTTCGCTTCCGTATTTAACCGATACAAGAGAGCTGTCGCTTTTGACATTTGAAGTTATGACACCTGCGCCGAAATGCGACTTATATCCAAGGATTGAATCACCGACATAGTTATAATGAGGGACTTGAACTTTATCAAACAGGATAACATTTTTCAGCTCCGTTGAATTACCGATAACTGCACCGTTTCCGACAATAACGTCATTTCGTATAAAAGCGCAGTGACGCACCTCGGTATCCGCTCCGATTATTACATTGGAACCGATAAAAGCGGACGGTGCGATTTTTGCCGACTTGTGAATCCGGACATTATTCTCCCTAATGTCATATTCTGACGCATCAAGCTTAGCACCAAGCTCATTAATATAAGCCGAAATCAAACCCAACGCTTCCCACGGCCACTCAAGCTCTTTTAATAAATCCCACGTTATCGACTTCCCGCTTTCAAACAAAGCAGACACCCGCATATCTTCGATACTCATAGCATTTTTACTCATAAAAACACCTCAAACCAATATTTGAAAACAATAATACCACACATCCCCGCAAATTGACAACGCAAGCCAATATACGATATACTGAGCCTAAATGGCTCCTGCAAGGTGACTATGCTTCCGTAGCTCACTCGGTAGAGCAGTTCATTCGTAATACCCTCGTAAGACTGTAGTATTTTGCGACAAATTTAATTTTTTTGCTTCTGTAGCTCAGTTGGTAGAGCAACGCATTCGTAATTATACGGCATAACCGTTGCAGATTTCCGCAAACCTCGCTAACCGTTGGTAACACAAGATATTCTATGATATACCTTTCGCGCTCTTTCGTAAAATCTCCCCGTTTTTCGCAACTTTTCCGGAAAAAAGGGAGAAAAAGGGGAGAAGAAAAACAAGCTACTGTGGCTTAATGGTAAAGCACATCACTCGTAATGATGGGATTGTGAGTTCGATTCTCACCAGTAGCTCCATGAATAATAAAAGTGGCTTTCCGAAAAACGTTTTTGGAAGCTGCTTTTATCTTTTAACTAATTAACCCATTAAGTGCTAATCCGTGCGTTCTGTTAAATTACAAATCATAAACGGATTGAATACGATTATCAATTAGTATAATAAATTCTATTAGTTGTTGCATTTGCTTTCCTGTTGTTACTCCTGTAATATTCCATGTTTTTGATATTCCACTTAATTCGCGAAATAGTCTTTCCAATTTTACTTGATTTACACCTGGATGTGTTTTTAACTTGTTATACAAACGCTTTATTTGTGGTACAATTCTCCGGGTGCCGTTCACTGAACCAGCAAAATCCCAAACGAGAGGAAATCCATCTTTTGTGTTTATAGAAAACCCATCGGGAAAATTTGTGATATAGCCTTGATCATCGGCAAAAGAGAATAGATATTCATATAGCTTTTTAACAGTTGGATTTAAAATACCATATTTATCCCAACTACGGAATTTTTCGATGTTGACACCTTTATGGTTTATTTTTAATTGTGCAGGGTCAGTAATTGTCGGTTGCGGTATACTACTGTTGGATATATTAACTTGAGCATTACTTGTATTATTAATCATATGATTATTGTCGGCAGGAACAGTTTCTATAACTTTCTGTGTCTCATTAGTATTGTGAATTTGAATATCTACCGCATCTTCTTCACTCCTGACTTCATATCGATGTTCCGGTTCACCGTAAACATTAACGATTTGATGGCTGGTAGCAAATGAATTATCTTCTATATACGAGCTATTATTCCAAATCACATCTTCAATGTCTGTTGAATTAATAAGTGTATGTTTGTTACGTTTGCTCAACGCCTCTACATATTTTATTAGTTTGAGATTATTAACATTGTTAGTGTTATCATCCGGCATTATAATAAATAGATAGTCTTTTGCACGACTAATCGATACATTTATTATGTTACGCCTGTTGAGAAACATCTGTTGTGATGTTGTTATTGACGGTGGTGGATTGAAAACAGAAATTATTATATGACATTCATCGCCTTGAAAGCCATGAATCGTACCTGCTTGTATATCAACTCCATCTACATGTGTTGCAGATTTCATTAGCTTATCTATCAAGTCAGCTTGGGCACGATATGGGGCAATTATACCAATTCTTAATAAATTAATATCATCTGGCTTCTTTAAACTATTTGATAGGTATTGTGCAAATTCAAAAGCAAGAATAGCTGAATAAACTTGATAGTTACTTTTTCCTTTTAGTTTCTTTGGTTTATGTATGCTTTCATATTTACTTACAGGAAATTTAATTATACATATTGAATTATCATCGATTATGTTATCTATACCAAGATGAACTCTGCTATCTTCAGTACGATTGTGCTTTAAAACACCACCATATGCGAAGTTACTGAAGATTTCACCAATTGTTGGTATACTTCTATATTGTGTTGTTAGTAATTCTACATGATAAGAGTGTGGTTTTGTAGCAGGCTCTACGAATGATTCCAGTTCGACCATTGTATATATGTTTTCATTTTCCCACATATCAACCGTAGTAATTGGGCCAATTTGAAATGGATCCCCGGCAATAATAAATTTCTCCGGTGTTTTTTTGAATAGTGGGTAAATCATATTGATAATTGGTATCATAGAAGCTTCATCAATGATAATAAAATCCCACATCAAAGCATCTAGATGTAGCCGGGTATCAGCATCTGGCATAAAATAATCATAAGGGAATCGATGAATGGTAGAAACAGTAACATTTTTTTGCATATTACGAATATCAAATGTTTTGTCGCGAAACACTCCACTGCGTTCAATCTCATCATCATTGGTAGCCCCGAATCTTATTAGCCAGTCAACATAGCTATTATCATCACCCATTACATCCATAACACGGCTTACCAGTACATCTGCAGCTTTATTTGTTGGTGTCAACACGAGAATGCGTTTATCTTCATAATCCCGCATGATTGGAATAATTACATTTGTTGCTAAATAAGTTGTTTTTCCAGTTCCCGGAGGACCAAACACAAAATTAATATTTTTGCAAAGATTACGTTGCATATTGTAATTATTGCTATATTCAAGCTGTGATAGAGCTTTTTTTAGTTCTTCTAATAAAAATATAGGATTCTTTGCATCGATACGTGCTTCTTTTACTAAAGATAAGTCTATTCCATCTACCTCTGCATTTGTCTTGAGCTTTGCACGTAGCGTATATGATTTTACACTAACAACCTCAATAGCAAGTCTCTTTGGAGGTGAATCGTGGAAATGCAATTCAAGTGGTATATCTGCAAGCTCTTCCATAGAATTAGGGATGTGTCTGTTTGGGTGCTTTAATACTAATGTTCGTGTAGAATCCGGCTCACGTTCTACCTTAGAAAAGCTTATTGAAATTTCTCTGCTTCTTGAATTTCCATCTGCACTATTTATCGACTCAAGCTCCAGTAATGTCATAAACCATTCATAGGTGTATTTTATACAGGAAGATGCTTTTTGTGTAAGTTGTTCAAGTTGCAGGATTTGATCTATTTCTTTAGCACTTTTTTGCTTTGCCTGTTCAATCTTCTTGTTATAATCAATTATTGGCTTTGTATAATCGTCTTCATCATTATTTTCTTCATCCGAAGAATGACTTATATTAGCATCTTTAGCATCAATGTTTCCGTGAATGATTGTTCGTTTTTCTATATCTTTAATTAAGCGTGAAACTGTCGGTTCATCAGGATTCACATCATTATTTACATTTTCATCTATATCTTGGTTTTGTTCTTCATCATTAAGGTTTTTGCTACGATACTTCATAGCAGCTATTTCAAGAATTTCCGCAGGTACATCAGAATATTTATTAGCAAATTCAATTTTCGCTTTTTGCTCATCAGATAAGTTATCATCGTGTTCTTCGATTGTGTCATTATGCTTTTCACTGATTCTTAGTATTTCCAATAATTCTGCGGTACCATCAATTGAAGTGTTATACTTTTTGTTCAATGTTCCAATGGTTAAATACGTCGCAGAAGTAAAGTTTCCATTCGTGTCTAATAACCACGGGGCAGTGCGCAACCGTTTTGCTTCGGTTGATTCAAATGCTTCATATAATGACGAACGGTAAAAATACTCATATCTGCCATATAATACAGATTTATATGACCAACTATTATTATTAAGGTACCCTATTGATGCAACTTCTGATAATATCTGCCAAGCAGTTATAGACAAATCGCTTCTGTGTTGTTCTATTATTATATCAAACAGCTCTTTACTACCGTCGATATATCTTTCTGTCCAACGTTTACCTCGAGTTGAATGAGGCCATGAATTATTGATTTGCATAGCTTCCCGGTAATCAATATCACGTTGTATAACGCGTGGCGTATTACTGATGCCGATATCAGTTAAAAATCTTCGTAATTCTGTTTCTTTATCTTTTCCAACCATATCAAGGTAATCATCATATGATAGAAATCTAGTTTTATCATTACCGGTGAACCATAATTTTAATTCTTCACTTGGGAAATAAATACTACTAGCTTCGCCACGATATTGTTTTTCATCGTTCAATGTTCTATATAATACAAACTTCAAGTCGCATATTAAATGAAGAAATGAGTCAACCTCTGTATGAAGGCATTCGAGATAATAACTAAAAAACTTTTTAAAATGTGGTGCGGTATTTACACCTTTCCCATCCGTATATAAAGGGAGTATTTTATTGTATATTTCATCTCGTAGTGATGGTGTCTTGATACCTAACTTATTAATAAATGATAATGTGTCATTATTATCTAATAAGGCCTCATTTATCGTATCGTAACCGGTATCATCATCGGTTGGTAGAAATAGTATTGCTTCTCTATCTTTATCAAATGCTGCAACAGCTTTATTATCTTGATTGATAAATATTGGTTTGTCGATTGATAATTCGGTTCTATGAGATGTTTCAGAAAGCCATTTATATAGTTTATGCAACCATTCGTGACATTGATTATTAATGAAAGTGCTATTTAGACCGCCATAAAATATATTACTGTCTTTTAATGACCATCCGTTAATAATATCATCTTCATCGAGCCATGTCTTTGTAATTGAATCTATGTAATTTTTTAATGACGGATATTTCCGTGATGTCTCTTGTCTTCCGAAAGAAGTAAATGTCCATTTTGCTTTATTGTTATTTGACATCATTGCCAATTGTTCATTTGTAAATAGGTTTGCAATCTGTGGCACATCTGCCCAATATGCATTTTCTGAAGAAATATATCCGTCCACAGCAGGTAATAATTCCTCAGTTCCCATTACATTTAATATTACACTATAAAATGGCCTAAATGATATCTCTTTTCGTTCATTCCCTTCGGGAAACAAACCTTCGTCGTATGGAATAATGTCAAATATTTCGTCATTAATCACTTGCCTATTATTCGATAACCCAATATTTTTTAGATACACCAGACTGTCAGCGGCTAAATCTGCTAACAAATTTATCATGTTTTTATTGTGTACAACTCCGGCTCTTATTCCTTCTCTGCTGTCTGTTAGTAAAAAAGGTGCATGTATAATGAAATTCAAACCTGTTTTTTCTTTTGTCGGAAAGAAGCAATATGCAGCGTGAGATTTTGGTATTAAAGTTCCGGTGTCGTCTACAAAATAACCAATCGAATAAGTGAGTGCCGAGTCATGGGTTCGTGAAAATAACCATAGCATATCCTCATATATATCATCACCATCATTTTGTGATAAACATATAAGATCAATTTGTGTTTTAGTATCTTTAATTTTATGTGTTTGTGTAATTACTTTACCATATAATCCAAAATGCCCAGCAACATCAAATGATATATCTTGTAAACATGATAGAAACAACAATGGGTAATCTAACGCTTTTAGTTTTTCAGAGATGTCTTCATATGCTTCATCGGCTCCTCTATCTGTGTGGTCAAATGGAAAGACAAATAATGTTTCGTCTTCTTTTCGACCGGGATAATCAGATTCTATATGAGAAGGAACAATGAACCTTTCGATTTTAAAACAAATATTTGGGTCATATATGTGTGGGGTAGTTGTATATTGAAAGACAGCTTTGAATCCAACTCCAAATTTACCTATCGAGGCTTCTTTTTTATTTGAGTTTGCTATTGAAGTTATTGAGTTGATGTCGCCTAGTTTGCCACATATTGAATCTTCCTCTTCATTCGAAGGGTTTGAAACATTAAATCTGCGTGTTCCGTTATGAGCGAAAACCAACTTATCTTTATATAATACAAATCGGGCTGATGTTGCTTTTGCGTCATCGGCGTTTTGAAGCAATTCATATACAAAATGAGCTTGGTCTGAATATTTTTCAACTACACTGCTTTTAACTCCACGTAATGCAGGATCATCAAGAGCATCAGCCAACCCGGACCTGTGTTCAGATAGTTGATGAAAATAATGTAATTCTTGTGCGTTCATATTACACCTTTATTGATTAGTGTTGCATATTATACCACACTAAAATATCAATATTACAATAAAATAATCCGCATAAACATTATATTCCCTTGCCGTCAACAATTAAAAGCAAGATGAAAAATCTTGCGATTATAAATTATACTAAGTATAATTAGCATAATATATTGAAGATATTTTATATAATAGAAGCAGTTTTTCATGAAAAAGCAAAAAGTACCAATAATTCAAGGAGTGGATAAAATGGCGCAACATATATCGGTTCGTGTACCATGGCATGATAACGGTTGGAATGGATTTGTGTGCAATAATCCTGATCGTAATCAAGCATGTCGTGTACTTAAAAACATCGCGTTAAAACGTGCGGACATCAATGTGCCGCAATGTGTGGAGCATACATGTAAAAAACTCACGAATACAGATGAGTTTGTTCCGCCTTGTGTTACAGAATCCGGGCATTTTATGTCAGAGCATATCGTAAAAAGCATGAGAAGTCATCCTTATACATATCACGAAAGTTTTACTCATATTCTTGATACTGAGTTAAATATCGAACCATATTCGTTTATTGGTATTCCATTTAACTGGACACTAAAAGACAAATTAAAAGATGGGGATTCACCAAACAGTAGATTTTTTACAGGATTTGATCAATCAATTGAATTGGATGTATCTAAGAATAATTCATGGGTTTCAAATGGGATAAACCAAAAAAGAGTGTTTGATTATTTTTATCGCAACGTGAAATCAAAAGAATCAATAATTGTAGCTTACTCTAAGGCGGTACCATTTATTGAAAACCCAGGGCGAATCGTAATGGGTATTGGTTATGTTGAATCAGTGGATGAACCTCGTGAATATAACTATTCAACTCCTCCTGTAGGAAAGCTTGTAACAGCTCATTTATGGGAACGCAGTATAAAACATTCCATTCGTTGTGATCGAAGTAATGGATTCCTATTTCCTTTTGTCGAAATCCAATCATACTTAGAAAATAATCCACAGCAAAATCCGGATGATCTTGTTGTTTTTGCTCCGGAGGAGTATATAGATGAGTTTTCTTATGCTACAGAGCATTTATCTCATGATGCACTAATTCAAACATTAAACAGAACGATTACAGTGTTGAAAAAATATAAAGATATCAAGTTGCCATATAGAAATGGAGCAAACTGGGATGATTGTATCGAGTGGTGTCAAGCACAGCTTTATAAAATATGGGATGACCGTGGTGTATATCCCGGATTGGGGGCTGTATTATCAGCTTTAGGTGTGCCGTTTGGATTTGATGTTGCAAATACTTTTAAATCACAATATAACGATGATATATTGTGGGATAATCTTGCCGATGGTATAGATAAACTATCTTCATTACTCTCAAATGAGCAAAAAGATATACTTCGCGGATTTACCACATCACAAAGAGAAGATATCGCAGATGAAGTAGATGCACAAAAAGATTACTTAAAACTACTATCTCGTATTACCCTGTCATTACCACAAGCGATGTTGTTACTGGACCAAAAAACTCGTTCATCTGGAAAGCTTTGTTATTATGCAGATTTTTTAACAGATATTCAAAATAAAGATTTATCAAAAGATATTATTGAAAATCCATATCTTTTATATGAAAAAACATACCAACTGGAATCGAAGTACCAAATTGGTATAAGTAAAATTGATCTTGCGATGTTTCCGCCGGAATTTATGAAAAAACGATTTTTCTCTACAGATGATGAATACATTTTTGAACCGGATGATAAACGGCGACTACGCGCAATAATAGTATCTGTTCTTGAAAGAGAAGCAGGGGAGTCTGGTAGCGGAAGCAGTTTGATGCTTATTAGCGATGTTATTAATAACGTTGGGAAATTTCGCTCCGATGTGCCGGACATTGAACCAAGCATACGTTTGAAAAGTATCCAAAACGAGCGGAGAAAAAGCTTTTTTGACAAAATGTTTAGCCAATTACAAATACGTGTGATACCTGATAGTGGAGATGAAAGGGATGAAACTGCAGTACAATTGGTTCGGCTACAAAAAGTAAGTGGAGTCATTCAGTCATTTATTGAAGAACGTGTAGACGGTTTTATTGATATTCAAGACGATTGGGAGAAACATTTAGCAACTGTACTTGGAGGAGAACAACAATCTGAAGAAGACCGTGAGAAAGCAGCACGTGAGGAGAAGGTTTCTGCGATAAGAAAAATGGCAACATCGCATATATCTGTCTTAACAGGTGGTGCCGGAACCGGGAAAACAACAACTCTTGCGGCTCTCTGCTTAAGTGATGCCATCCAAGACGGCGGTATACTTGTTATGGCTCCAACAGGAAAAGCGCGAGTTGTTCTTTCGAGTAAACTAAATAAGTATGAAATAAAACATAATGCAAAAACTCTTTTTCAATTTTTACAAAATACCAACCATTGTGATACTAACACATGGTCATATTACCTTTCAGGAAAACTTGATAACGAAACGCCTGCAACTGTAATTATTGACGAATGTTCTATGATGACAGAGGAAATGTTTGGAGCATTTTTAGAAGCGATACGAAAAGCGAAGCGTGTAATTTTCGTAGGTGATCCAAATCAGCTTCCCCCCATAGGAACCGGCAAACCTTTTTATGAACTCGTTCAAAAAATGAAAGAACAAACCGGACAGCCACATTATGCAACACTACTTATTTCAAACCGTCAAAAAGAAGGAGATACATTGGCAAGGCGACTTGATGTTGAGCTTGCTAAGATGTTCACAGAGGATCTTGCAAGCTGTGTTGGTGATGATTTATTTGAAAGAATTGCTGATGACACAGACAATATTGAATTTATAAAGTGCGATGATGTTGGAAATTTACCCAACGCAATTGAAAGTGTTTTTGAAAAAATCGGGATAACTGATGTTAATAGTTTTGATGAACTCCTTGGAGGTGAAATAGACTCTAAATGGGGAATGAGTTTTACTAATGTAAAGTCTGTTGAAAATTGGCAAGTCCTATCACCATATAAAAACAAAGAGATTATGGGAACTCGTAGTATTAATGCTTCTATACAACAGCAGTATAGATTGTCTTGTCCCGGGAAAAGAAAAGAAACATATTCGCCGCTTGGCTCTGATGGCATTTTATATGGTGAAAAGGTCATCAATGTAAAAAACCACAACAGGTCATCGGAGCGCTGGGCTTGGAGCGTTTGGTCGCCAATACATTCAATGGGAGACTGTGATTATTATATTGCAAACGGTGAAATCGGAATTGTATCAAAGCTAAAAAGAGATGCTCAAAACCGTTATAAAGAAAATAAGTCAGATTATAAGGACAAGTATCACATTGTTGAATTTTCTTCTCAATCAGGATATGAATATAAGTTTCACAGTGGTGTATCTGAAGACGATTCACAACTTGAGCTTGCATATGCCTTAACCGTTCATAAAGCACAAGGTTCGGGATTTAATGCAACTATATTTATACTGTTGGAGGCTGAAAAAGGCATTAATCCTCTTATCACCCGGGAAATGCTTTACACTGCTCTTACAAGACAAAGTGATAAAGTATTTATTGTTTATAACAAGCATCCTTATGAAATAGCAAAATATAGAGATGTTGAACTTTCTGATTTAGCACATAGGAAAACAAACCTGTTCGGAAATACGATTTTACGTCAAGTTAAGAATGGATGGTACGATAGCAAAAACGTATTTATTACAAAGGATGGAACTCGTGTTAAGTCTAAATCTGAAATGATTGTTTATCACATGCTGCTGGAAGCAAAAAAATCACCCATTTACGAACAAGAACTTCGTTTGGGTGAAATCACAGTACATCCGGACTTTACAATTGAAACAGCTCACGGAACCGTTTATTGGGAGCATCTTGGCATGCTTGGAGACTATAATTACCGTAAAGATTGGGAACGCAAGAAGAAGCTTTATGAAGAACATGAAATTACTGAAGAGAATGGGATGCTTGTTATATCGCAAGATGAGTTGAATGGCGCTTTAGAGGCAGATAAAATCCAAGAGTTAATAAATAGATTGGGATAAATTTCTATTGATCAAACACTTGGTTATAATCTGCTTAAAAATGCTTCTGCCTGTTTCTTCAAATCATCTTTGAAACTCTGTGG
>WQXS01000032.1 GCA_009784725.1 Oscillospiraceae bacterium | reverse complement strand
TATCCAAAATAATTGAATATTTATCCGTGGAGGGTTAGCGAAGTGGTCATAACGCGGCGGTCTTGAAAACCGTTTGAGGTTTGCGCCTCACGAGAGTTCGAATCTCTCACCCTCCGCCACAATTTCTCGCAAAGGCTTGAAACTACAGGGTATTAAGCCTTTATTTTTCTTATCGCACTTGTAATTAATCTGTTTTGAACTTACTGTTTGTATGAATTTTTTTATTAATCAGATATTTTTTCTTTACTTTTGTGCCCTAATTGTTTATAATAAGGGCGTAAAGGTAAGGTGTTGTGTGTGAAAAAGGTTGATGCACTTGATTTACTAGTTCAAGAGAACAATGGGTATATTACTACCTCCGAAGCTATTAAAGCAGGAGTTTCCAAACAATACTTTGGAGAGTATGTCAGCAAACGTGAGCTTTATAGAGTTGCACATGGTCTGTACATGTCACAAGATGCATGGGATGATGGTATGTATATAGTTCAAGTCCGCTACCCTAATGCTGTGTTTTCACACGAAACCGCTCTCTATCTTCTCAATCTTGCTGAACGTGAGCCACTCCGGTATGCTGTTACTTTAAAAGCCGGGACTAATGCCATGGGATTAACAAAAAACGGAACCAAAGTCTATAAAGTAAAAACAGAATTATTCGAAGAAGGTCTATGCAATGCGGAGACTCCTGCCGGACATAATGTGAGAACATATAATGCCGAGCGAACTATTTGTGATTTAATTCGTAGCAGGAGTAATATCGAGGTTCAAGATTTACAGTCTGCTCTCAAAGAATATGTAAGATCTAAAGAAAAAAACATTCCTATGCTAATGCGATATGCTGGTTTATTTTCTGTCGAAAAAATTATTCGACAGTATCTGGAGGTACTCTTATAATTCGATCTTCTCGACAATTAAAAGATCTTGTACGAAATTTGTCTGGTGGTAACAGCACAAAAGCGCAAATGATTATACGAAATTACGTAATGGAAAGGTTCCTTGAGAGAATCTCTGTTTCAAAATACCGCGACAACCTAATTCTAAAAGGTGGAGTGTTGATATCAGCGTTGGTTGGTCTGGATAAACGCTCAACAATGGATATGGATACAACAATTAAGAGTATGCCATTAACAGTAGATAGTGCGAGGGAAATGGTTGAAAATATAGTAAATGTCGTACTTGACGACGGAATGACGTTCGAAATACAAAACATAGCACCGATTATGGACGATGCTGATTATCCCGGCATCCGTGTTTTATTAGAGACGAAAATAGATAATATGCGCACCCCATTAAAACTTGATTTTTCAACAGGTGATATAATCACACCGCGTGAGATTACATATTCATTTAAGCTGCTTTTTGAAGAACGCACTATATCCATTCTTGCTTACAATCTTGAAACCGTGTTGGCTGAAAAACTTGAAACGATTATTGCTCGCGGAACAGCAAACTCAAGAATGCGCGATTTTTATGATATTTTTGTTTTGTATAACGTTTTCATGCCTGATTTGGATATCGATGTCTTAAAATCAGCAGTTCACAACACAAGCGTGCAGCGCGGATCATCCATAGTTATGCAAGATATGTTCTTGATTATTGATGAGGTTGAAAAAAGCACTGTTATGATTGGACTGTGGGATAATTATCAACGCAAATTTGATTATGCCGCAGATGCAAGTTGGAATGATGTTATTCCGGTAATAAGAAAACTATGTGATATGATTTCTAGTCCTGACGATGAATAGTCCTGTATTTGAAAAGCTTGAACCCGGCGTTGCATAGAACTTGATAGAACACATTCCCCCATCTTAAAAAAGCAAAGCGAGGGTTCCGGTGATTATTAGGGTGAGGCCGAGCAGGGGGAGTTTTTTTAGTTTTTCTTTTAGGAAGAAATAGCTGAAGGCGATTGTTACTAAAATGCTGAGTTTGTCAATCGGGAGGACAATGCTTACCGGGCCTTGCTGCAATGCGCTGTAGAAGCATAGCCAGGATAACCCTGTGGCAAGTCCCGATAAACCTAAAAACAACCAGCTTTTATTATCGATATTTTTGATTTCTTTATGCTTTCCTTGGATAAATACAATAAACCACGCCATAATCAAAACTACAATCGTACGGATAGCTGTTCCGAGGTTTGATTCGATTCCTTCTATCCCGACTTTTCCCAATATTGCTGTCAGGCTTGCAAACACAGCTGCGAGAATGGCATAAATAATCCATTTATTTCCTTTTGACTCATCTGATGCAATTTGCTTTCTTTCTATCATTAAGTATGTGCCTACACCAATCAAAATCATGGCACATACTTTAACTATTGAAAACTCCTCACCAAGCAAAAACATCGATAACAGCATTGTAAGAATAACGCTTGATTTATCAATAGGGACAACCTTGTTTACATCACCGGTTTTTAAGGCTTTAAAATAGCACAGCCACGCTCCGCCGGTGGTAAAACCGGACAAAACGAGAAAAATTACGCTTTTGATTTCAACATCCTTAAGGGTTATATATGAACCCGTAATAAAAACTATTGTCCATGCAAAAACGAGTACAACGACAGTGCGAAGTGCTGTCGCTAAATTAGAATCTGTATTTTTAAGACCTACTTTTGCCATTATTGACATAACTCCGGCAAAAAACGCCGATGCAAAAGCTAAAACAATCCACATTACAAATGAGCGTCCCCTTAATAAAATAATCGAATTAAATTAATCAATTGAATATGTCTTTAGGTCCGGGAGGTCTTCGAGGGTTAAAACCAGAGGGTTGCCGTAGAACTTTTTCAAGGTTTCAAAGGTCGTGAACTCCTCTGTGTTGGCAAAGTGGCCGTTCCATACACACCAGTAACCCCACATTGCTCCGTCTTCTTTTGCGAGGCCGGGGTCAACAAGTGTGCCGTTTTCAGAAAGGACAACCATTTTTTTGGCATCGGTATATGCAACAGCTTGAAAAAATCTTTCTTTTTGGGATGAATGGTCTCGTGCTTCGGCATAAACATCCTCGCCTATGATATCAACATACTCATCACCCGGGTACCAGTCCTTATGCTGACCGTTCCAGACCCAAATCAAGTTCGTAAGGTTATGATGATTTGTCAGACGGTCGAATATCAATTTATATAATTTCAAGTACGAATCCTTGTCTGTTCCCCACCAGAACCATCCGCCGCTTGCTTCGTGGAGCGGCCGCCATAAAACAGGAACACCTGCATCACGTAAAATCGTCAGTTCGGCAGCGATAACATCGATATCATCAAGCAGCATCTGATAACCCTCGGGATCATCTCCGTCCATGATTTTCTTAAAGAACCCTTTTTTTGAATGGTCGGTATAAAATGCACTGTACCATGTGCCGTCAATATACGGCGAAGGCGCTCCCCAATGCCAGCAGAATGTAACAATGGCATTATTATCCCATGCCACAAGTGCTGCTTCCGTTTCATTATATGAACGTGCACCCCGCTCCCGGCGTGACGGAGTATAGTCAATGAAATCGAGTCCGATTACTGCAGGGCGTTTTCCTGTCTGCTCATAAATAAACTGTGCTTCTCCGCCGAATAAACCATGGTCTCTGTTCCAGTCTCCTTGAGACTGCTGACCTGACAGCATCTTTTTGCCATACTGCTCTGTAAGAAACCTCATAAGGCGCAAAGCATTTTCATCGGCATTCGGGTTAATAAGAGTTGCCGGTACATCAAATAATACATTAAGTTCTTCCTGTGACAATGAAATACCTCCGTTCTGTTTTGCACAACCAAATAATAAGAGTGTAATAAAGACCCATATTAATGGTACAAAATATTTTTTCATCTTCCGACTCCATTTAAAAGATATACTTTAACCGATTATACCACGGAAATGATTTACATGGGATTTTCTATTTGATAAACTAATAAACAACAATAATAATCAAATAATTTTGTAAAGGCTAATTAATTATGGTACTAAAAAGCACAAAACTTGACACAGAAGCTTTACTTTTGGAAGAAACACTCTTCCACACCGCAAACGGATACCTCGGTGTGCGCGGAAATATGGAGGAGGGTTTTGATGACCCGAAATCAATCCGGGGTACTTATATCAACGGATTCTACGACACTGTCGATTTATCATACCCTGAGCGGCTCTATGGATTTCCTGTACAGGCGCAAAGAATGATTAATTTGCCCGATATTCAAACAATTAAAATTATTTTTGACGGGAATGAATTATCCCCCTTAATAAATAAGCCGGCAGAATATGAAAGAACACTCGATACAAAAGAAGGAATCGCAAAAAGGCATCTTATTTATACTGTCGGTGAAGGGACTTTAAGTGTTATTTATACCCGAATGGCATCCTTTTGCCGACCGGAACTCTTTTTGACTGTATTGGAGATAACGAGTAAAAATCTGTCGGGAAAACTGGAATTAAAAGCAGGTATCAACTGCGATGTCCGTAATTATACAAACCCGGATGACCCAAGGGTTGCAGCAGAATCAGTCAGGCATATTATAATGGATGACGCAAAAACATTGGATGACGGCGGGTATGTTTGCTGCAGCACATCTGCATCGGAGCTGGAAGTTGCTCTATTGCAAAGGTATAAAGCAACCGGCATGGATATTAGCACCAGGGCAACTGCAACCGGTGTAGAAATAAATCTCACAACCCATATAAATACCAACAAAAAATATTCAATAGAAAAATATTCGATTTTAAGTGATTCTATAAGACAGCCAAAACCCGTTGAATACGCTCTCGGGGCAGCAGATGAGTACATAAAAGCAGGTGCCGGTGCGTTGCTTGCAGAGCAAAAAGATTATATGGATGAGTTTTGGCATGTCGCTGCGATAAAAACAGAGGGCAATAAAGAAGTTGAAGATACCCTTGAATTTAATCTGTTTCAACTGCTTCAAAGCACAGGACGTGACGGAATAACTTCAACTGCTTCAAAGGGGATTTCCGGAGAAGGGTATGAAGGGCATTATTTCTGGGATACCGAGATTTATATATTCCCGTTTTTCCTGTTTACAAAACCGGAAATTGCAAAAGCCCTGCTAACCTACCGCCACAGCATTATAAACCGGGCACGTGAAAATGCACTAATAATGGGGCATAAATCCGGAGCATTATACTCGTGGAGAACAATATCGGGCAGTGAATGCTCGTCATATTTTCCGTCGGGAGCGGCACAGTATCATATTAACGGGGATATTGCATATTCATTTATGCAGTACTGGTATGCAACCGGGGATATTGAATTTATGGCGCAAAAAGGAGCAGAGGTTCTTATTGAAACAGCAAGACTGTGGCTTGATGTCGGGCATTACAGTGCTGACGGACGGTTTCTGCTCCACTGCGTAACAGGGCCTGATGAGTATACCTGCATGATTAACAATAATTATTACACAAACCGCTGCGCACAGGCAAATCTCAAAGGAGCTGTGACTGTTTACGAAATGCTTTGGCAACAAAATGCCGCAGGTCATGCAGAGCAAGCAACCGGCATAACACAGGAAGAAATAAACCTGTTCGAAAAAGCGGCTGATGCAATGTGGCTGCCATATGATGAGGCTCTCGATATAAACCCGCAAGATGACAGCTTTCTCGAAAAACCCGTCTGGGATATTGCTAAAACACCCAATGATAAATTTCCTCTTTTACTTCACCATCATCCAATGCATTTATACCGTTTTCAGGTATGTAAACAAGCAGACACGGTTCTTGCGCACATACTGTTTGAAGATGGAATAAAAGACTCCACCAAAAGAAACAGCTTTGATTATTATCAGCGGATTTCTACACATGATTCTTCTCTTTCAAGGTGTGCATTCGGAATAATGGCGGCAAGGCTTGGGTTGGAAAACAAAGCTTATGAGTATTTTTATGATACTTTAATAACGGACTTGGAAAATACTCACGGCAATACAAAAGACGGCCTGCATACGGCAAATCTTGGCGGAAGCTGGATGGTGACAGTCATGGGATTTGCAGGTATGCGGCTTAATGAAAAAGGGTTGCATTTTAAGTTTATGCAACCCGGAATGTGGAATCGTACATGTTTTAAAATAAACTATCTCGGACGTATTATTAATGTTCAAATGGAACGGGATAAATCAAAACTTTCTCTGGAAAAAGGTCAACCGGTTGATATTTATGTTAATGATGAAAAAATCCGGCTTAACCAAACACCTCTTGAATTACCTCATACGTAAGTGCAGCTGTATCAGGCAGCACAAGGTCGGCACCTTTTAAGATGTTTTTATCACCTATACCGACAGCAACCATTCCTGCTGCTTTAATTGCAATTATCCCTGCTGCGGCGTCCTCTACTCCGACACAATTCTCGGGAGGTACCGATATATTTTCTGCCGATACAAGAAAAACATCCGGTGCGGGTTTTTGGTTTTTTATTGCTCCCGCATCCGCTACAAAATCAAATAAATGACCGGCCTGAAGCCTTTCTACAATCATAGATGCATTCTTGCTTGCAGATGCTATAGCTGTTTTTATTTTACGGTTTTGCAAGTCATGGAGAAGATTTGAAATCCCCGGCAGAAGGTCGTTTGGTGTGATGGTCTTTATCAGATCGACATAATCGTCGTTTTTTTCGTTTGCGAGCGCTTCTTTTTCTTCCTGCGAATATCTGTCAGGAATACTGTCCCTTTCGAGGATTATATTTAAGCTGTCCATGCGCGGAACACCTTTTAGTCTCTCGTTTATCTCTCTGTCAAAATATATTCCGAGCTTGTCGGCAAGTTTTTTCCATGCCATAAAATGAAACTCCGCCGAGTCCGTTATTACGCCGTCAAGGTCAAATATTACCGCTTCCAACTTCTTTTGTATCATTAGCCCACACTCCTGTAAAAATAAATAGATATTACCCGTACAGTATATACTTTGACGAAAAAAATAACAATAGCAGGCACCCGATATTGTTGCAATTACACTATTGTTATTTTTGCTTCCAAGGGATATACTATACACGAAATACTCGGTATATTGAGAGGAAAATTTTAATGACAGAACTATTTGTAAAAGGCGAAACATTACCCGAGGCATACCATAACGCACTTGTTGCTCTTCATGAAAACCACGATGAGCTGCCGTGCCCGGACTATAATACCCGCCAAAAAGAGGCTTCACTTACTTTTGTTGTTGACAAGCCGCTTGCCGAACCTATGATCAGTAAAATGTTTATCGGAGACCCCCGTTCTCTTGAACAATACAGACAGGAAATGCTCGACGGCATACTGGATTTTGAAGTTGAAAAGGGTAAGTGGGATTATACATATCACCAACGTATGGAAAAACAAATCCCCTGGGTTATAGAGGAACTTAAACGAAGCAAAGAATCACGCAGAGCCGTTGTGCTTATCCGGACAGATTATGACATGACAACAGACGCACCGGCGTGTTTGCAGCATATTCAATATTTTATCCGTAATGATGCTTTACATTGCAAGCTGCTTTTCCGTTCAAACGATTCAACAAAAGCTACATTTATGAATGCATTTGCGCTTATATTTTTACAAAAGCGTATAGCAGACGCACTTGGGCTTACTATGGGTACTTATACTCACAGAGCAAACAGCTTTCATGTATATGAGCGTGATTATGAGATGTTTGACGGATATGTACGCCGTATAAAAGCAGGCGGTGATTTGGCGTATGATTACGACGGCGATTGGGATGAAATGATGGAAGATGCCAAACCCGAGATCGCAAAAATGGTAGAGGAGCTTAAAACCCGCTGATATGGATTTGCTTTTTTGTGTTCCTTGCCTGTTCGGGCTTGAAGGTCTTTGTGCAGATGAGTTGAAAAGACTTAAAATAGAAAATGTAAAAACCGAAAACGGGAGAGTCAACTTCTCCGGCGGACGGAGCGATATTGCAAAGGTCAATATTAATCTGCGGACGGGAGAGCGGGTATTATTAACCGTCGGCGATACAAAAGCAGAGAGCTTTGACGAGCTTTTTGAAGGCGTGCGGGCAATGCCGTGGGAGCGTTATATTACAGCAGACGGAGCTTTCCCGGTTAAGGGACACTCACTTGGTTCAAAGCTGTTTTCAATTCCGGATTGTCAGAAAATAATCAAAAAAGCAATAGTCGAAAAACTTAAAGAAAAACATAAAATTGAAACACTTCCCGAAACAGCTGAAAAATATCAAATCCAGTTTGCAATAATGAATGACATCGCAGTACTTTATATTGACACATCGGGAGCGGGACTGCATAAAAGAGGCTACCGTCCTGTCGGAAATGATGCTCCGCTCAGAGAAACACTTGCCGCAGCAATGGTTAAACTTTCCAGGTATCGCGGGAAAGAGCTTGTATGTGACCCGTTTTGCGGCTCGGGTACAATTGCAATCGAAGCGGCACTTGCAGCAATAAACCGTGCACCGGGACTTAATAGAGAATTTTCAGCGGAAAAATGGCCTTGGCCGGAAAAGAAAATTTGGTCCGATGCAAAGGATGAAGCAAAAAGCCGTGAGTTTAAAGGGGATTACCAAATATGGGGCGGCGATATCGACCCGAAGTGCATAGAGATATCAAAAGATAATGCAAAGCGGGCAGGCGTATCGGAATACATAACCTTTGAGATATCGGACGCAACCGGATTCGACAAGACCGCAGTTAACCGTGACGGATTAATAGTAACAAACCCTCCTTACGGCGAGCGTGTAATGCAGCAAAACGAAGCAGAGGAACTATACCGCAAATTCGGTGCTGCTGTACGAAAGCAAAAGGATTGGAAGATGTATATACTTTCTTCTCACACGGAATTTGAACGCACATTCGGAAAAACCGCAGTTAAAAAACGTAAGCTGTACAACGGTATGATAAAATGTGATTTGTTTATGTATTATTAGGGAGCTGTCTATGAAACATTTGTTTATCATCAACCCGGTTGCGGGCGGAAACAAAAATCAAGGTGAAGATGTCGGGCGCTTAATAAAGGAATTTGCAAATACTCTTAAAGACCCATATGAAATTTATATAACAAAAGAACCGATGGATGCATGCCGTAAAATTAGCGAGGATGCAAAATTAACCGATGATTTACGTGTATATGCCTGCGGTGGTGATGGAACATTAAACGAATGTGCAAACGGTGCCGCGAACCGGCCTAACGTTGCAATAACACATTTTCCGTGCGGAACAGGAAACGATTTTCTTAAAACCTTCGGCAAGGAAAATATTGACATGTTTCGCGACCTTAATGCCCTTGCAACAGGTACGGTACGGGAAATTGATCTTATTGACTGCAACGGCAGATACGGCATTAATATTTGCTCTGTAGGCATAGATGCAAGAATCGGAACGGATGTTCATAAGTACAGTAAAATCCCTCTCATCGGCGGTGCAACCGGATATATTGTTTCATTGGTTATAAATGTGATTAAAGGTGTAACACAAAAATTCCGTGTATCGGCAGAAAATATTAATATCGAAAAGGAAATAACACTTGCATGTATTTGTAACGGGCGTTATTACGGAGGCGGTTTTAATCCTGTTCCCGATGCATACCCCGATGACGGAATCCTTGACTGCCTCATAGTCGAACCCGTATCACGTTTTAAGGTTGCGGAAATTGTAGGCAGATATGCAAAAGGCAGATTTAAGGAGTTTCCGAGTATTTTTACACATATCCGGGGCTGCGGCATGGATATCGAATGCGAAAATGAATTTGTTGTCAATATTGACGGAGAGGCAGTTTATACAAAGAAAATCAGTTTTAAGCTGGTTCCTAAGGGGTTAAACTTCGTTTTTCCTGCAAAATTGAGTTATTTAACGGCAAAAGCATAGATATTTTACAATAAACGTAGAAAAACAGCAATCCAAGGAGATTTAGGGCGATAATATCAAATAATAGCCCATAATCGGCAATTATATTATGATTATGGACGAAATCCTTGTTGCGAAATAACCCGGCATAGACTATTATTAAAGATGCGTTAGCACTCATGGTCAAAGAGTGCTAACGCAACCAAACTGTCTGCGCTCTTTATTTTAAAGAGCGGGAGAAGGTAAAATGTCTCAAATACCGAAGAGGTATATCACAGCAAACATATTTTAAGGAGGATTTATTATGACATTAAAGCCATTGGCAGATCGCGTTATTATTAAACAAGTTGAAGCCGAAGAAACAACCAAGGCAGGCATAATTCTTACAAGTGCGGCACAAGAAAAACCGCAAGTGTTTGAAGTTATCGAAGTCGGACCCGGCGGTATTGTTGACGGTAACGAGGTGACCATGGTCGTTAAAAAAGGCGACCGCATTATTACAGGCAAATACAGCGGAACCGAAGTGAAAATCGACGGTGAGGAACTGACAATTGTCCGTCAGAGCGATATCCTCGCAATCGTATCGTAGAAAAGTATAGGAGGTAACTTTATAAAATGGCGAAACAAATTATTTATGGCGAAGAAGCCCGCAGGGCTTTAGAAAGAGGAGTCAACCAACTATCGGATACGGTACGTCTTACAATCGGCCCAAAAGGCAGAAATGTAGTCCTTGATAAAAAATACGGCTCCCCGCTAATCACAAACGACGGTGCTACAATTGCAAAAGAAATTGAACTTAAAGACCCGTTTGAAAACATGGGTGCGCAGCTTGTTAAAGAAGTTGCAACAAAAACAAACGATGTTGCAGGTGACGGAACAACAACAGCAACAATGCTTGCACAGGCAATGATTCGCGAAGGAATCAAAAATGTAGCAGCAGGCGCAAACCCGATGGTTATGAAAAAAGGCATCGAAAAAGCAGTGGTTGTTGCAGTAGACGCAATTAAAGCGAACTCAAATCCTGTTTCAGGCTCAAAGGATATTGCACGTGTCGGTACAGTATCATCAGGTGATGAAGAAATCGGAACCCTCATTGCAGAAGCAATGGAAAAAGTTTCCCGTGACGGAGTTATTACGGTTGAGGAATCAAAAACAGCCGAAACTTATTCTGAAGTTGTTGAGGGTATGCAGTTTGACCGCGGTTATATAACCCCTTACATGGTAACAGATGCAGAAAAAATGGAAGCGGTTATTGACGACCCGCATATTCTTATTACAGATAAGAAAATATCCAACATCCAGGAAATTCTTCCCGTTCTCGAAGCAGTGGTTCAAGCAGGTAAAAAGCTTGTTATTATTGCCGAAGATGTAGAAGGCGAAGCACTTGCAACGATTATTCTCAATAAAATCCGCGGAACATTCGTTTGCTTATGTGTTAAAGCCCCCGGCTTTGGCGACAGACGCAAAGAGATGCTCCGTGACATAGCAGCCCTTACAGGCGGCGAGGTCATTTCCAGCGAACTTGGAATGGAGTTGAAGGATGCAACAATTGAAATGCTCGGAACAGCACGTCAGGTTAAAGCATCAAAAGACAACACCATTATTGTTGAGGGCTCCGGAAAAACCGAAGATATTAAAGCAAGAATTGCGCAAATCAACACGGAAATCGAAATTACAACATCCGATTACGACAAGGAAAAATTGCAGGAGCGTCTTGCGAAGCTTTCCGGCGGCGTAGCAGTTATCAAAGTCGGTGCTGCAACAGAGACCGAAATGAAAGAAAAGAAACTGCGCCTTGAGGATGCACTTAACGCAACGCGCGCTGCAGTTGAAGAAGGCATCGTTGCAGGCGGTGGAACGATTTATGCCGTAGCAGCAAAAGCAGTTGACAAGATGCTCGACGGCGTATCCGGTGATGAAAAAACCGGTATGTCACTTATCGCAAAAGCTCTTGAATGCCCTGTAGAGCAAATCGCAATGAATGCCGGAGTTGAAGGTGCAGTCGTTCTTGATAAGATTAAAAACGCAAGCGAAGCAACATTCGGCTTTGACGCAGCAAAACAAGAGTACGGCGATATGATAAAAGCCGGTATTGTAGACCCGACAAAGGTCTGCCGCAGTGCACTTGAAAATGCAGCATCTGTAGCCGCAATGGTACTTACAACGGAATCACTCGTAGCAGATATTCCGGAACCGCCGGCACCAATGCCCGCAGGTCCACCCGACATGGGCGGAATGTACTAAAATCAATAAGCTAAGAGGGTGCGTTTGCACCCTCTTAATTCGTAAATCCGCTGTTTTTCCCCGGAGTCATAAGTACTGTCGGGGAAAACTTTATGTGCATACCCTCTGCAAGTATCACATATTTTAAACATTTTCGGATATCCTCGGGTATAAACATAAAAAACTCACCGCCGCAGTAAATCTGAAAATTATCATCATGGTCATAAGACATTGCGGGAACAGTTTCGACAGGAAAGAAACGGCTGACTTTTTTGCCTGATATTTCACCGTTAAAATGCCATCCCTTAATATCAAGCCGTATTGTACCAAAGCCGCTATCCACCATTCCTCCGCCGGGTACAGATGACGGTATTTTTACTTTTACATTTTCAGTTATCGGCTCCATATCTTCATAAAGCGACAACATTTCATGTTGAACCTGCTCTTTATACCATAAGGATATCTCGCTTTCGCCTACACCGTCTGCGGTAAGTGTAAGTTTTCCGTCCTTACCCAGGACTGCCTCATTGCCGCATTCTGTGCAACGCAGTATATTTCCTTTTGATTCCATTGTATATTCATTTTTACACTTCGGACAGAAATAGAGAATATAATGAAGCCCCTCTGCAAGCCGATTTGAATGAAGGGTCCGAAACGGTTTTTTAATGGGCTCAGCGCCTTCTTCACCGCTTAATCTTGCGTCTATTGCGGAATTTATTTCATCAACGCTCAGCGATTTTGTTTCCTCTGCAGAAAAAAGGTTCTTATATGTAACACGTATACGTCCGGAACGCAGTCCCTTTCTCCAGTGAGGCAGACAGATTTCGGCGCCTTCAATATAGCAGCTTATTACCGGAACACCGAATTTTTTTATCATTTTTCCGGTGGACTTATGCATTCCGACATAAACATGACTGCTTGAACATCTGCCTTCGGGAAACATAAGAAGGCCGTTCCCCCGGTTTATTACGGTTTTCATGCCTATGATGGAGCGTACATCCGGGTCAAACATGTTTTTGGGAATACATCCCATAAGCGGCAGTATTTTATTAAGCGGCTTTGATAAAAACCATTTTTGCGCAGTTACCGCATTTAAGCGTTTTGGATATAACGGGAGCATTACCATAAGAAAATCCAGCATTGAAACATGATTGGACAATAATATATAAGGACCCTTTGGTAAGTCAAGCTCACTGCGCTGAACCTTTAAACGGAAACGAATCTTTAAAAAGGGATAAATAAATATATATGCAGCAAAGTATAACGCTGCATTTGGGTGTTTAACAGAGCCTGAACGTTTTAATTTTAACGGGCGTTTGAATTTCCTTAACTTTTTAAGTCTGATCCGGCGTTTAATTTTCATTAATTAAACTGTTACTCCTTCCGATATTGCAGAAAACAAGAATTGTTAATTGCTGCAAAGCTGATTATTAAATGTTGCGCTTTCTGTCATTTGAACAGGGGATGCGAATTTCCAATATGCACACTCGCCGATTACAGAATATTTTATGCATCTTTGCTTATCCTCGGGTGAAAACATATAAAATGTACCGTGAGCATAAATTTGAAAAACATCATTCGGGTCAATTGGTAACGCAGGAACCGTATCAATCGGGAAAAACAAGTTTACATTTTCGCCTTTTAGTTCTCCGTCATAATACCATCCTTTCGGATTTAAGGTAATCACTCCCGAACCGCTGAGACTCATTCCGCCACCCGGAATACCGGAGGGTAAAAGTACATTTACCTTTTCGGTTATCGGCTCCATATCCTCGTGCAATTTACCTGCTTCATATTCTGCTTGTTTCTTATACCAGGCAGGAATATCCTCCGGAACAGCACTATCACCATTGGGAATCAGTTTCATTTCTCTGTCGAGAATGGCAGCGTTTCCGCAGGCACTGCAGCGAATACCACAGCCTTTTGTTTCCATTGTAAACTCCCCGTTACATTTAGGGCACCAATAAAGAATAAACTGCAAACCTTCAGCCAATTGTCTCGAGCGGGTAGTATAAAACGGTTTTTTCGGAGGAGGGTCATTTTCTCTGCAGAGACGTTTATCAATTGCTTTATTTATTTCATCAATAGAAAGTGATTTCAACTGTTCGGGTGAAAACAAATCGGATATTATTATTCGCACATGTCCGTTTCGTATCCCGTCACGCCAAAACGGCATACATTTATATGCTCCGTCAATAGAGCCGCTTATTACGGGTACATCAAGTTTTTTAATAAGCTTTCCGGTGGACTTATGCATTCCTGCATAAACTCCGTCATATGCACAGCGTCCTTCGGGAAACAGAAGAACCCTGTCGCCTCTTTTCAGAACGGTTTTAATTCCTATTATTGACCGTATATCGGGGTCGAACAGGTTTTTTGGAATGCACCCCATCATTGGGAGCAGCCTGTGCAGCGGTTTATAAAGAAAAAATTTCTGCGCAGTAATTGCATTTACTCTTATCGGATAAAGTGCAAGCATTATGATAAGAAAATCCATAAAAGATGAATGATTACATACAACTATAAACGGCCCGTCGGGCGGCGAAAAGTTTTTTTTGTCAACCTCTAAGCGGAACAGAATTTTCAGTAAAGGATATATAAGGATAAAAACGAAAAAATATATTACCGGATTTGGCTTCTTTACTTTCATGCTTTTCTCTTTTACTAAAATATTATAACGACGCAAGAACCTCGCTGCGTTCATCGTCATTTTCGCTTTCTATTGCAATCAGAACTTTTTCATGTCTTTCTTTATTCAGTTTATAACGTGTGCATACAAAAATCCCGATTGACATAAATATAAGCGGAGCAAACGCCATTAACAGAACAATTGCATTTTGAGCACTTTCAGGTTGTATCGCTTCCCAGTTTTCTACGGTAATATCGCGGTTTTTAAAATTAGCAAGCCTAAGCACTCCCATAATAACTGCCAGTCCGATTGCCTGAGCAATCTTATTTACAAAATTTGCGATTCCCGAGAATGCACCTGCTACCCGTGTCTTAAACTGTAAATGACCGACATCAACAACATCGCCGAATATTGCATGGGGAATAAGTCCCGGACCGCTGATGCCAAACCCCATCACGGCAGCAAGGATATAAAGGTAGATGGGGTTGGAGCCGGATGGCAGGAGCAATAGAATTGGTGCGCTGATAATCCAAATAACAGATCCGATAATATATACTGCCATTTTACCGTACTTTTTAATTATTTTCATATAAACAGGCAATGCTACAATTTGCATACTAAACATAAGTGCGGCACCAATCATTCCTGCAATATTGCCCTCTCCTCTTGCAGTTGCTTCGGCGTAAAAATAAAAGTCGACATAAAAGAAAAATAATGCGCTCATTATTGCCATTGTCATTTGGCAGCATAAAAACAAATAAAGATACTGCCTGAAGGCCTTTACTTGAAACGGTTTAAGAAAATTAGTAATAGAAAACGGAGTCGTATGCTTGGGTGGAGGAATACCCTCCTTGGCGAAAATTCCGGTTATTATTACGCACAATGCAAATAACGCACCAAAGGATAAACTCATTACAATGTATCCGTTATAATCATTTGGCCCGCTAAATATATCGACAAGTATTCCCGGTACGGCGACACATAAAATTGATGAAAAAATCGAAAATCCAAGCCGTACCGTTGTCATACGGGCACGTTCGGTATAATCGTCGGTCATTTCGCTCGATAGGGAAAAATACGGAATCATTATTGTAGTTTGCACAGCTGTGAAGAAAATATATGAAGCAAGAACAATAAAAAACCGCATTGTATCATCGGCGGTTGTGTAAGGGTAAAATGCAGCAAACAATGAAATGATAATTAGCGGGGCAAATGCAATAATGCCTCCCCTTCTTGTTCCGAAGCGGACTCTCATTTTATCCGATAAAAACCCCATGATAGGGTCTGTAACAGCATCAAAAATTCCGACAGCCATCATAATAAGCCCGGCTGTTTCGGGAGGTAAACCTACAACAATTGCAACATATCCGGGATATAAAAAGTTAGTGATATTAAATGAACCGCCGCCGAAAATATCGCCCGACGCAAAAGCAAGCATTCTTCCAAGAGACAACTTCTTAGTTTTTTCCATTAATAAAGCTCAGTCCAATCCGTAAAAGGTGTAATTATGTATAAATTATGTACAAGTTTATCATCTTTACCAAATGAACACAAGATAAAATGCAAGACAGAGCTGTCCCGTGAAATAAATTATTCTGTTAAGCGCAAGATAAACAAATTTTTCCTTTGAATATGCCCATATCCCGAGAAACAGGTCGGATACAAAGAAAAACAGACCCCCAAGAGAGACAAACAATATAAATAACAGCGGGTTTGGGATTGTAAAAAATAGTGAAACTGCTTTAGATGCCATTAATACCACAAGAACCGTATAAATTGTTAATTGGAGCTTCTCTTCACCGATTTGCCATTTTCCGATAAGTTGAAAAGCAAGCAATATTCCGATAAATACAGTAAAAATAATAAACTCAACAATAGAAACCGGGTAAAGAATGTAAAAAGATACAAGCAGGCAAATATGCATTAGTCCGAAGAAAAATATACCTACACGGTATTTCATCAAGTTGATTTTAATATACTGCAGGAAATAATCTGCCGGAACAGCAAATATCATTCCAAGAGCAAAAATGTAGAAAACATAGCTGTTTATAATGATTGCAGCGAAAATTGCACAGCCGGAAGCTATTGCAGATAATACAACCTTTATGATTGTAGCATTTCGGAATTTCTCCTGTTTTTCAAGCATAATATAGTAAGCAAGCAAAGCGGCATAGACTATTACAACTATTCCGATAGTAATAACGGACATATAAATTATCAACCCTTTATTAATTATTCTTTCATTGCTTCCGCAAACTCGATTATTTTTTCATCACTTATTGTGTTTATCGGACCTGACTGCTTTGTTACCATTTTCATTATGAGTTTTTCAAAAAACTTTGCATTTTCGGGGTTAAAAGCTCCGCCGGGTGAACATACGGCAGTTGCCGCCTGCAATATTTTTTCGGGAATATTTGCCTTAAATACCGATGTTGATTCGCTCGGGCTCATACCGCTGGTGAAAAAGCCAAGTTTTTTACCAATCAGTTCATCGGCGTTTTTAATAAGAAAGGTTTTTGCTTCATTGCGGAATGTTCCTGCGTAAACTGCACTCCCGATAATTATACAATCAAAATCGGAGAGATTTGGAATTTCATCATTTTTAATGTCATAAGCACCTGCATCGTCAAACTGCGCAGCAATCCGCTTTGCGATATCAGCCGCCGCACCATGTTTTGTAGCATATAGAACAACCGTTTTCATTGAATAACCTCCCGAAATGTTATATGAATTTTGCTTTTATTTTTGCGAGTGTCTCAAGTGCTGCCGGATAATCGAACTCTTCAATTTGTTGAATCAACATATCACTATCGGGTAATATATCCAATTTATCAATATATTCAACACAGTCCGTGTTGTTATCATTTAATAATAATTCCAGCTGATCAATCAGGTTTAAAGCGGTATTGACATCTGCAAACGTCTCTGTTCCATCCGGTTTTTGTTTTTTAGTATCGCTGAGCACTTGTTTAAACTCGTCAATAACTACATTTAGTTCGCTTTTTAGCCTATCCATTTGCTTGGCAGTAATTTGATTGTTTCTGTTATTAAGGCACTCTTCAATGTCTTCTGCAGCTTGCGCCAAAAAAGTTTTATCAAGCTGCGCAGCATTACTTTTTAGTGTATGCGCAAGCCTGTGCGCCAGCTTAAACTCTTTTAATTCAAGAGCGTTTGCTATATTCTTATAAATATCTTTATTATTTCTCAAAAAGCTTTTTATAAGCCTGTTTTTTAGCTTGGTTTCCTCCAGTGCCTGCTCTGAAATATCTTCTTTTTTCCAGTCCACCGGTGTAAAAAACTTCATCAAACAACGCCACAACTCCTGCGAAGTAAACGGTTTGCCTACATAATCAACCATACCGCTTTTTCTATATACTTCCTGGTCATCGGACATGATGTTTGCAGTCAACGCCACCACCGGAGTACCCGTATTAAATCCGAGGATTATCGAGGCAGCTTCAAGTCCGTCCATAACAGGCATGTGCATATCCATAAAAATGAGGTCAAATTGTTTTTGCTTCTTTTCCATTCGCTTACGCACCATATCAACGCCGATTTTTCCATTTTCGGCTACAACAGTTTTTAATCCGACTCTCGATAGATGCTCACATATAACCTGCTGATTCATTGTATTATCTTCGCAGAGCAAAACCTCACCTATAAAGGTCGGTTTATCGAGTTCATGCAAAACAATTCTAGCTTCAACCATATCGTCTCTGTTTGCATTGATCGTTTCAAAAGTCAGCTCGAAGCTGAACTTGCTTCCGACTCCCGGCATACTTTCCACCATCAGCTGCCCGCCCATCATTTCAATCAGATGCTTTGTAATGGTAAGACCGAGTCCTGTTCCGCCATACATGCGTGTTGTCCCGGATTCAGCTTGTATAAAAGGATTAAACACTCTTTCTATTTGGTTCGGAGTCATGCCGATCCCGCTGTCTCTTATTTCAAAGTACATAGTTATATCATTATCACCAATACTTTTTATAACTGCATGGGCTTTAACAATCCCGGAGTTTGTGAACTTGATGGCATTTGAAAGAAGGTTGATAAGAATCTGACGAAGCCTTGTCGGATCCCCGAGCGGGATTTTTTGTGCAGAAGGTTCGGCATAAAAATGCATCATCAGTCCTTTTTCGTCTGCTTTTGGTGAAATCATTGTGCGGCATGCTGCAAGCAAATCATGTAAATCAAATGGGATATTTTCAAGCTCCATCTTACCCGATTCAATTTTAGAAATATCTAAAATATCATTGATGATATGCAAAAGCCATTCGGAATTTTCCAAAATATTCATCAGGTATTTTTTTGTTTTTATAGGGTCTTCATCATCAAGCGCAAGCTCAGAAAACCCGATAATACTATTCATCGGGGTGCGGATTTCATGGCTCATGCTTGCAAGGAAATCACTTTTGGCTTTATTTGCTTCCGTAGCAATTTCGGATTTACGCATTTCTTCAATCAATTTCTGATGTTCTCTTAAATCTCTTACATAACATGCAAGTGTATAATCATCCTGATATCTTGCCCGTATAAGGATTACTTCGCATGGTAAATTTTCTCCGTTTGCGTCCAAATGCATCCATTCGAACTTACGATAGCCGTCTAAAAAAGCACCATCAATGAGTTCTTTTGCCATTTCTGACGATAATCTTCCGCACGGCTGATACTCCGGTGTGAATCTGGTTTGCCATGTATCGATATATTCCTGCTTGTCTGATACTCCAAATAAATTCACAACCTCCTGATTGCAATCGATTATTTCATAATCTCTGGTCCAGATACTGACACACATAGGTGTTGAATCAAGCATTATTTTTGTGAGCTCTTCCGCTTCGCGCATTTTTTCCATATCCCGTACAATACAGCTTGTCGGTATATTGACGTTCAGTGCAATTTTCCTTGCCATATCGCGGCATGTATCGCTTCCGCACGCACCGCAATCTATAATCTGTTTTTCTTCGGTATCTTTGAGAAGTAATGAAAATGCCGCTTTTATATCATCCTGTGTTAATGCTTTTAAGGTTGAATCAATTACACGGTATTCTCTCATAAAATCTGAAAGAGTAAATTTTTCGTCGTATTCTTTATACAGCGCTTCAAAAAAGTCAGTATCATATTTAAGTGATGCGGCTTTTTTCCGATCATGCATTATCGTTTCGACTTCGAGAAGGTTTCTGTTATGCAAGCAACCTGTTCCTACGTTACAACCGTCTGCACAATTAAGAACATCGTACATCTCCGGACGGTTTTCATCCGGAGTATCCGAATAGATATCAAGCTTTTTATATACAGACGGGCCTTCTTCCTTATATGCACGAACTTTTTTGTTTAATATTAAATCAAGGTTTTCGTTTAATCCGCCGGGCATAGGGAATAATGAGCCAAGTGCGCTGCTGCAGTCAAAATCTGTTTCTTTTGTGGGAAGCTTGATTTTATTCTGTTTAATATAATCCATTAACTTGGTAAATGTTATGTTGTAATGCGGCATTCCGACATCGGCAAACTCATTGGTTTTTGCAACACAGGGCGAAAGCGCCGCAATTTTGGTTTCCGATTTTTTGTATTTGTCTATATATATTGCGGTACAAACCATAGGACTGTTAACAGGTGAAAGATATTCAAGCAATTCGTGTCTGTACATTTCACAATACGAAACAACCGCCGGACATGATTGGTTTATAAGCCGTACATGCTCCGATTGCTGATAGTATCTGATTGTCGCCCAAATACAAATATCCGCTCCGAAAGATACGTCATAAATTTCTTTGACTCCTTTCTTTTTGAGGAAAGAAAAAAGTCTTTTGTATTCGGGGATATTTACTTGTATTGACGGTGCAGCAATAATGGATATGGGAATACCCGATGCCAAATCTTTAAAGAATCTATCGGTATCATCGGTATAGTATCTTGCATTGTGATGACATGTGTAGATGCATAATCCGCAGGCAATACACTGGCTATGGTCGACCTTAACCTTTATATCCCCTGCCTTGTCAAGATATGTAATATTCGCCGTCTCCATCGGACAGCCCCTGACACACCTGTTACACCCCGTACAAATCAAATCATCGGTTTTTATTATCGCTTGTATTATACTTCACTTCTTTCGTAATAATCTCTTCTATATAGTTGCGCAGTAATCATTATATCATGTTTACATGATATAAATGTCATCTTTTGCGGTTCTTGCTTTAGCAAGGAGCAAATGGACTTAAATCTGTATATTATGATTGCGCAGTAATCATTATATCATAATTTATGAAAGTTAACTACAAAGTAAAACTCTATTTAAGAAAAACCATAAACTCTTGCAACAACAAAGCCACCCCAAAGGATGGCTTTACAAAAATTTGGCGGAGGGGAGAGGATTTGAACCCCCGGTACATTTCTGCACAATTGATTTCGAATCAATCACCTTAAGCCGCTCGGACACCCCTCCGTATTCGGTTATACACGCATTTGTAAATTAAGATATCTCAAAACAATATGCTTGTCAAGCCAAGGCAGGCTAACGCAAAACGGCAACGATTTAACCCGCTGCCGTTTTTTGTTATGCATTATTATCCCTTTACACTTCCCGCAGTCAGCGACATTTTTACCTGTTCTTGTGTAATGATATATATAAGAATACCCGGTATTATTACGAGCGTCAACGCAGCGAACATTCGCGTATAGTTATAAGCAAATGTTTCGTTAAAGAACGCAAGTGCGTACGGCAGTGTCCTGTTTCTTGCAGATGCCGTCAGTAGCATTGCAAAGTAGTATTCGTTCCAATTACCCAGAAACAATAAGATACCCGCTGTAGCAAGACCGGATTTAACAAGCGGCAGATGGAGCTGTGCAAATATGCGGATAAACCCCGCTCCGTCAATTGTTGCTGCTTCTGTTATCTCTTTCGGAATAGCGGTAAACGAACTGCGCATAAGGAACATACACATTGCAAGACCGGCGGACAGATATACGAGGATTAGTCCCTGCCTTGTGTCATAAAGTCCAAGATTTGCAACCAGTGAAAAAATCGGTTGTGTTTTTGTGTGTCCGGGTACAAGCAGTGTCATAGCAAAGATTATAAAGAAAATGTTTCTTCCCCAAAAGTCATATTTTGCAATAACATATGCACCCATGCTGTACATTAAAAGTGAACCAACTGTTGCGATGCTCGCAATAGTAAATGAGTTTATTGCAAACGTAAGAAAGTTATTCGTACTTAAAACCTGCAGATAAGGTTCAAAATCAAATGAAGTCGGCAGTGAAAAAGGACTTGAGAGTATATCCGCATTTGTTTTAAACGATGACATAACTACCCAGACAAGCGGAAACAAGGATACAACCACAACAAAAATAAGAACGAGATACATAAATGTCATTGAAATAGTTTTCTTAATCACTTTTCCGCCTCCTTAATAAACACTGTCATTCATGCGGAACAGTTTGTTTACTATTACCATGGTTAAGATACCCATAATAAACATGATTACCGCTGTGGCATTGGCAAGACCGAAATTATTATCCGAGATTGCTCTTACCAATATCAGCGAAAGGCTCATTGTATCGTCACCCGGACCGCCTCTTGATGTAAGTGCTATCGCCTCATACATTGAGATACGGGATGTAACCGACATAATTACTCCCGTACCTATTGAAAAACGGCACAGCGGCAGCTTAATAAACCAGGTTTTCTGCCATGAAGATGCTCCGTCTATGGAAGCGGCTTCGAGCAGGTCCGACGGGATAGCCATTAAATCTCCAAGTACAACCATTGTTACAATTACGGCATAAAACACCCATGTAAAAGTAATTGCCCAAAATGCAGCAGGTGATGAAAAGAACCAGTTTAATTGAAAATCCGGATTGAATATACGGATTATATTATTTAACAGTCCAAAATCATTGTTAAAGATAAAACGGTATATCATCGCCCATGCAGCCGAGGATATTACGACCGGAACCATAAATGCTGCTCTGGCGAATTTCCAGCCGGGAATTCCTCTGTAAAAAATAAACGCAACGACAACACCGAAGCTTACATGCAAGACAATTGCAAGGACAGACCATAATGCAATATTTGTTATTGAAATTAAAAAGCTCTGCATATTAAATAAACGGGTAAAGTTGGCAAACCCAAGCCACTCTGCAGTATGCAACCCGAAACCCCGGTATCTTGTAAAGCTTGTATAAAACACTTCAATTATGGGCCATAAATAGAACATCGCAAACATTACTAATGTAGGCAATAAAAAAATAAAAACCCACGGCAAATTACGCCGTCCCAGTTTTGATTTAGTATCCACGATACACAGACCCCCTTTATAAAAATAGCTTTTGTGAAATATGGGGAGATATAAATCTCCCCATTTTCAACGTGCTTTGATGTTAGTTTGCTGTTTCTGCAGCTATTCTTGTAAGCTCATCACAGAATTCTGCTGCCGTGAGTGAACCGTCGATCAGCTTTGGAAGCAATTTCCCGAATTCGGGGTCTGCTACCGAGCTTGGTATTGCGTCTGCAAATGCAGGTGCAAAAATTGTATTTGCGTTTACAGCATTAATAAGTTCGTCAAGTATTCTGTTATCCGCACGAGCTGCAAGGAAAGCATCATTTACCGGAACTCTTGGTGCTGTGCCGCCTTCGGCGAGCATATATTGTTCAAGTTCATCCGCTGACATCATAAAGGCAATAAACGCCCATGCTGCTTCGGCTTGCTCTTGGGGAACGCTTGACGGAATCCACCAGCCGTATCCGAGAACATTGGCAAGACCTACATTACCCGGCAGAACATCGCCGCGCACCATGTCGCCGTTAAATCCGTTAGACCATTTATCTTCGGAATCCGGCATAAAGTCACCGACCATCCACGGGCCGTTAGCTATGAGTGCAGAGTTCATTGACATAAACGAGTTTGCTGCGTCTGCATATGCTGCACCGATTGTATTTGATGATGCATGGTTTTGGAGCAGTGTCTGGAGTTTTGTCATTGCGTTTACTATTGCAGGATGACTGAAGTCTGTAATTTTATCTACAACGCCGTTTGTTAAAAGTTCGGCACCGCCCGGTTCTGCAGCTATCATTGAGCTGAGTGTAAGCATTGTTGTCCATGCATTCTCGGATGTCATAAATGCAATTTTATTGTCGCCAAGCTCAGAGATAACATCGTCCCATGATAATTCAGCAAAACTTTTTGACGGGCTGAACATATCGCCATTATAGAAAATCGTCATCGGGCGAACAACCGGATATGTCAAAGAAAACAGCTTGCCGGAGCGGGAGTTATGAGCGATATTCTCCGGAAGGAAAAAATCTGCTATATCCGGTGCACCTGCAAGAAATGTGCTAAGGTCATAAAACATACCTTCGGGGATTACCACTTCTTCAAGCCATGTTTGCGGTCCGCCCTCTATAAGAGCCGGAGCCATACCTTGCTGAACAAGCTGTTGGATTTTGTCAGCATAGTCATCTTGCGGAACCTCTTCGATGTTAATTTTATAAACACCTTCATATTTTGCATTAAAACGATCTACTTGGGGCAGGAAAAATAATGCGCCTACGTTTGCACCGACTTTGTAATGCGGGATAGTTATTTCGATAACTCCGGCAGCCGGTGGAGTATCTGTTCCGCCGCCGCCACTGGTGTCATTTCCGCCTGTTTGCGTCTGATTGTCGTCGCCTCCTGCGGGTGGGGGTGTGCCGGGGTTGTCGTTGCTAGCACATGCTGCCAGTGAAAACAGCAGCATTGCGCATACGAGGATAATGCTAATCTTTTTCATTTTTTCGTCCTTTCTAAATATAAATATATTATACCTTTTATAGGTTTTTGCGCAGCTGATCATCAAACGTTACTTCGTCTCCGTGTATTTCGACTGTAACCGGTTCATTTCCTGTGAGATTCTTAATAAATAGCTCGTTTTTCATAATCTCAACCGAGAGCTTTTGACCTTTCCAATAGATAAAAAAGCTGAGTTTCTTCCATGCTTCGGGCAGCAGCGGTGATATTCTGAGCTTACCGCCTACCATTCTGACCCCTCCGAAACCAAGCACCACCGACTGCCATATACCGCCGATTGAAGCTGTATGAATACCGGCATCAGAGGTTTTCATATTCTCTCCGAGGTCTATTTTTATGCAACGCTTAAACAATTCCATTGCGAGGCTCTGGTTTCCCATGTCTGCTGCAAGAACAACATGAGTCGAAAGCGACAGAGAAGAATCATGCAAAGTCCGCGGCTCATAATAGTCCCAGTTTGCTTTTTTTACCTCGGGTGAAAAAAGATTTTCAAGGAGCAGGAATAATATAAGAACATCTGCTTGCTTTAAAACCTGCATTTGATTAACCTGAACCAGATTAAAATCACGGAACAATTCTCCTACATGAGTTTGATTCTTATATTTTGTAAGATCAATATCCTTAAGCTCAAGATAGTTTTTTGCCTGTGCAAGAACCAGGTCCTCTTTTCTCGGCTGCGGAAGATATATCTTGTCTATTACTTCGGTGAATTTTTCGTACTGTCCGATTAGGTCAAGTTTATAGTTTAACCGCTTAAATATCTCACTATCTTCTTCTTTAAGTATGTTATAAAATTCTATCGCTTTGGAAATATTCCAATGTGCCATATAGTTTGTAAATGCATTATCATCTACATGCTCTTTATATTCATCGGGTCCCATAACACCGTTAATATGATATAACGAATCGCTTTCATCATATTCAAGACGTGAAATCCAAAAGCTTGCAGTATCAAAAATAATCTCATAACCGTATTTTGACATAAATTCTTTGTCACCGGTTACCATATAATACTGCCAGATTCCAAATACAACGTCGGATGAAATATGCTGTTGAATAAAGCCCGACCAGATTTTTATCCGCTCTCCTGTTACTATGTCTGCTGCTCCCCAAACAGGTGTCACTTCACCGTCACTCAGTCCGGCTGACTCCCATGGATACATAGCTCCTTTATATCCGTTGGTTTTTGCTTTCTGATGCGCTCCGGGAAGAGATAAAAACCGGTACTTGCAAAGACTTCGTGCAACTTCGGGCTGCGTGAAAATGAAGTAAGGTAATGTAAAAATCTCATTGTCCCAAAATGTATGCCCTTTGTACCCTTCACCTGATAAGCCTTTTGCCGCAATGCTCATTCTCGCATCGTGCGCGGGAGTCATTATTTGCAAATGATACTGTGCAAACCTCATTGCGAGCTGATAAAAGTTGTCCTCGGACTCAATAGTAACCGGAATGTTCCCCCAAACAAGCTCATCCCACTTTTTAATGCTTTCGGAATGTAGGGCTTCAAATCCTTTTGCATACTGCTCTTTAAGCTTGCCAAGGCTTAATTCCTGGATTTCTTTAACGTCTTTATCCATATATTCCAAGTCGTGAGAGGTTGTAACATATGATATTTTAGTAACTTCCAGGGTTTCACCTTTTTTGACGGGGATTGTATAAACAGAAAACAGCTTGCGTCTGTCCATTGCTATAAACGGTTCGGCTTCAACCGGTTTTCCGTTTAGTGTTACATTTATTCCGCAGGTTAAAACAAAGTTAATTTTACTTTGACCTGTTGTCTGCACATATTGCATGTATTTCTTTTCATAGAAACGTTTTTCGCCTTCGGAAAAATGCTGTGTACCGGTATTGGTCATTGTGCCGTCTATTCCGGTTCTGAATAGAATTTCCGTGTCCGTATCCGGTGTAATTGCAACTTTTTGTCCTATGGTATGAAGCTCTGCCATTGATACAAAGCGGCTGAAATTAAATTTCGTTGTTATTCCTTTAAGGCTTTTCCATGTAACATCCCTGTTTAATGTGCCTGTTATTAAATCAAGGCTTCTTTGGTAGTAGGATGTTTCTCCTTTTTCAAGGTTAAATTCTTCACCACGGAGGCGTATGTCCATTGCTATCATATCGGCAGCATTCGGAAGCTCGGAAACCTCTGCCTCGTCAAAACGGTTAAATGTGCCTGCTACGAACAAACCTCTTGTTTGCCCGGTATAGTTTTCTTCGAGAGATGAACGGACACCCATATAACCATTACCAAGGCTCAGCACAGCTTCGCATTTACCTTGATAATCCTTATGAAACACTGTTTCATAAACCTCTCGGGCATTAACGGTATCATATGATATTGCTGAATCAATCAGTCCATCGAAAACGTTTTTGTAACTTGGCATATAACTTTACCTACTTTACATTTTTATATAGGTCAGTTTAACATATATATTGTTATGTGTAAATAATATAGATTTTATTTGAGTTTCCCCATTTTTCCGTCTGTCTTTTTTACGCCCCCGCGCTGCGCGCGCCCGCGCCCCCCGCCCGTACGCCGCCCGGTGGGCGGGATTACGGATTAAGCAGTAGACAGATATGGT
>WQXS01000031.1 GCA_009784725.1 Oscillospiraceae bacterium | reverse complement strand
TTTTTGGAGCTTGCGGACAGAGCCTCACTGAGTGTCCGTATCACTGACCGTACCGTGCTTTTTGGTGCGGTGGGAATAATAATTTCATTTTTATATATGCTGCTTCCGGTTATAAGGCTTTCAAAAATCGGAATAGTTGAAAGCAAAAGATTAAAAAGTAACAGAAACAAAAAACCTTTATGGGAAAAGTATTTTCTCGATGTTATTGCCTTTGCCGTATCGGTGTATATGTTATATAACTTTCATATACAACGCTGGAATATAGCGACGACCTTTCAAGATGAAAGAGCATTTGACCCGGTTATGTTCTTTGGCTCGTCATTGTTTATTATAGGAACCGCTTTATTACTGCTGCGGTTATACCCCTATCTCATGAAGCTTATATTACTTGTCGGACGTAACAAGTTCGGCCCGTCCATATATACATCAATAGTTAAAGTCAGCCGCAGCGGGGGTGGAGAGCAGCTTATAATGCTGTTTCTTGTATTTACTGTTGCAGTCGGGATTTTTTCGGCACAGACAGCAAGGACACTTAACCGTAATAACGAACACCGCATACGGTATACCGGAGGCGCCGACATTACAATCCTGGAGGATTGGATGGATAACATGATATCAGAGATACATGTAGCAATGGGTTTTTCTCAGCCAAAGTTTCTTGTGTACAGAGAACCTGATTTCAACCGTTTTTTAGAGTATGAGGAGGTAGTTTCCGCAACTCGCGTATTAAAGCAACTCGCGTTAATCCGTTACGGTATTTCCAGAGTAGAGGATGCAACCTTGCTGGGAATAGAAACAGATACATTCGGCGAAACAGTATGGTTCAGAAGAGGTTTGTCTCCTATTCATATTAATTATTTTCTCAATGCTCTTGCGCAAAACCCCAACGGTGTTATCCTTTCATCAAACTTCCGCAAGCTCGGATATAACATTGATAACGATATAATAATAACGGCCCCTCAGAAGCATGGCCCTTCTATGGTCGGAGAATTTAAAATAGTAGGATTCGTTGATTATTGGCCTTCATTCAAGCCGACTGAAGTAGAGCGACTTGAAACAGGTGAGGTGGTATTTGTTGATAATTATCTTGCAGTAGCAAATATCGAACACCTCAATTCACTCATTGGTGTCAGACCGTATCAGGTATGGATGAAAACAGATGATTCATCACATCAGTTTATATATGACTTTGCAGAAGAAAACGTCGCATTTGTCAGGATAATACACGATAATGACCGTTCACTTTTAAAAATCCTGACCGATCCTGTAATACAAAGCACGAACGGGTTTTTATCCATCGGGTTTATCATGACAATGATTCTCTGTTTTGCCGGGTTCTTAATTTATTGGATTTTATCAATCAAAGAACGTCTCCTGCAGTTTGGTGTATTCAGAGCAATGGGAATGGGTATGCGCGGCATTATAGGCATTCTTGTTGGCGAGCAGATTCTGATAACTGTAATTGCGCTTGTTATCGGCGGGGTCATAGGAGAAGTAACGTCGCAATTTTATGTTCCGCTTTTACAAATCTCATATACTGCAGCCGATCAGGTCATACCTTTGATGATTGTAAGGTCAGCTATGGATTTCATCACAATTTACGGTATTTCCGGTTTTATGCTTGTGCTTAGTGTCATCATTCTTGTCAGATATACTCTGCGGATGAATGTTACACAGGTGCTTAAGCTCGGAGAGGATTAAAATATGAGCAAGATTTTAGTTCAGGCAAATGATATAAAACGGGGTTTTTCCGTTGCAGGCAGTACCTTATGGGCGCTTAAGGGACTTTCCATGTCTATTGACGAAAAGAGCCTGACAATCCTCAAAGGAAGATCGGGCAGCGGGAAAACTACTATTCTCAATCAGCTTGGAGCTTTGGACTATCCGACCGAAGGGGAGATCTTATTTGACGGTGAATCTCTTACAAAAATGACTGAAAGCAAGCGTGACTGCCTGAGACGTACACAAATGGGATTTGTTTTTCAATCCGTAGCACTCGTTGGGATGCTTACAGCTTATGAAAATGTGGAGTTTATCCTCAGAGTCAGCAAATATCCCGAAAAAGAGCGCAGAGAGCGGGCAGAGTTTTGCCTTGACACCGTCGGGCTTTCAGACCGTATGCACCATCTGCCGTCAGAACTATCGGGCGGCGAACAGCAGCGTGTTGCAATAGCCCGGGCTATCGCAAACAAACCCCGGATCATTTTTGCCGACGAACCCACCGCCGAGCTTGATACAAACACGGGACTTCAGGTTATTAAGCTTTTTATGGACACAATAGAGCGTGAAGGCACTACAGTTGTTGTAACAACCCATGACCCGGAGCTGATGGATGTTGCAAATAAAGTATATGAGCTTGCAGACGGGGAGATTATTAGTGAACACTGATGAGAAAGTAACCGAAAATTCAAAACCCGACAATATTATTATTGCCGAGAGTCTGGTTAAGATATATAAGGCCGGGGATATTGAGGTATTGGCGCTTCAAGGACTCGATCTGACCATCGAACGAGGTGAAATTATAGCAGTCATCGGCAACAGCGGCAGCGGTAAATCAACCCTGCTCAACTTGCTCGGCGGTCTGGACAAGCCTTCTGCAGGCAAGCTTATTGTTGACGGTAAGGATTTATTCAAGCTTAACGAGCAGCAGCTTGTTGAGTACAAAACCGTAACCGTCGGGTTTATATGGCAAAATGACGCTCGCAATTTGATTCCTTATCTTTCTGCAATAGAGAATGTTATGATACCTATGCAGTTTAATGCAATCGCTCCGGTTGATGATAAACGAAAACGTGCTCTCGAGCTGCTTGAGCTTGTAGAAATGGGAGGACGTGTAAATCATCATCTGGGTCAGCTCTCGGGAGGTGAGCAGCAAAGAGTTGCAATTGCGCTTGCACTTGCAAACAACCCGACCGTTCTTCTTGCCGATGAGCCGACGGGTATGTCGATACCCGTACTACCGAAATAATCCTTGATTTGTTCCGTACCGTCAACAAGGAGTATGGGACAACCATTGTTATTGTCACTCACGACAGAGAGCTTTCCGGCAAGGTTGAAAGAGTTGCAGCTATTAGAGACGGTAAGGTATCAAGCGAGCTTGTCATGAGTCACAGTTATGCCAACAGACTCAGTAATCTTGAAGGGTTCCGCCACGGTGAACAGGTCGAGCTTGCCGTTCTCGACCGTGCAGGACGTGTTCAGATTCCCGGTAAGCTGCTTGAAAAAATGAACCTCGACAAAAACCGCCTGCACATACACATGGATGATGACGGACGTATTGTACTCACTTCTCCCGAGCAAAAAACAGAAGATTAATTTACAGTACGCAGAAAATTAATCAGTTAATCTTTTAATTAATCTTTCCCGGCATCCTTCCTGATTTCCGCTCTTTTTATTTTTCCGCTTATTGTTTTAGGCAATTCATCCACAAATTCGACAATTCGGGGGTATTTATACGGTGCCGTCGTTTTTTTTACGTAATCCTGCAGTTCCTTTGCCAGGTCCTCCGAGGGGTTGAAGCCTTTATTTAATACGACTGTTGCTTTGACTACTTGCCCTCTTTTGTGGTCGGGAGCACCTGTTATCGCACATTCAAGAACCGCATCATGTTCCGATAATACACTTTCCACTTCAAACGGTCCGATGCGGTATCCCGAGCACTTAATCATATCGTCATTTCTGCCGACAAACCAGTAATATCCGTCAGGGTCTCTCCATGCTGTATCACCCGTATCATATATTTTCCCGCCGCCGGAGGTTTCGTCTGCTGTAAAAGCTGTTGCCGTAAGTTTTTCATCAAGGTAATAACCCTTAAACAGACCTACTGCATTTGTATTTCTGATAATTATCCGCCCTTCTTCCCCGTCCTCGCAGGTATTCCCGTCTGCGTCTACAAGGTCTACATCATACAAAGGAGCAGGTTTTCCCATTGAACCGGGTCTCGGTTTAAACCATGGGAAGTTTGCTATCAGAACAGTCGATTCCGATTGTCCGAAACCCTCATGCATCGAAAGCCCCCATATTTCTTTTATTTTATTGAAAATCTCGGGATTAAGCGGCTCTCCCGCATTCCCGCAATGCTCTATTGCGCTAAAATCGTATTTTTCATCACGCCCTGCAAGTTCAGCGAGCATAAACCTGAACATTGTCGGAGGTGCGCAAAATGTAGCAATGCGGTATTTTACCAATTTTTCCATAACTTTATCGGGGACGAATTTTTCCATATCATATGCAAAAACCGGAGCGCCGCATATGAACTGCCCGTAAATCTTACCCCAGCCGAACTTCGCCCAGCCGGAGTCTGACATTGAGTTGTGCAGTTTGTTTTCCCGAACCTGCTGCCAATATTTAGCTGTTACAATATGTCCGAGAGGATGTGAAAAATCATGCAGTACCATCTTCGGCATTCCGGTAGTTCCCGATGTGAAATATATCAGCATTGGGTCTGTGCTGACTGTACGGTTATTATCTGCCGGACGTATAAATGTATCCGGGTATTTTTCATCTTTTTTATTATCAACATCGATAAATTGCAACCACCCGTCTTTTTTCCCCGGTGTAAGAATCCGTATTTTTATTGTCGGGCAATCGGGTAGAGCCTTTTCAACCTGCTCCGCTATAAATCTCTCAGCATCACTGTAGCAGATAACAGCTTTTATTTTAGCCGCATTTGCTCTGTATATGATATCCTTTGAAGTAAGCTGCATTGTTGCAGGGATGATAATTGCTCCGATTTTACAAAGCGCAATTGCGGTAATCCAGTACTCATATCTCTGTCTTAAAACGCACATAACAACATCGCCTTTGCCTATTCCAAGGCTTTGAAAGTAATTTGCCGCTCTGTTTGATAAACCGCTCAGCTCTCCGAATGTGAACCTGCGCTCCTCACCGTGGTCATCACACCACATTAAAGCAAGCTTTTCGGGTTCGGTCCGCGCCCACTCGTCAACTATGTCAAACCCGAAATTAAAATCATCGGGTACTGTTATACTAAAATTATCTATAAAATCCTTGTAGGACGAAAAATCCTTCTGTGGTAAATACTTATCCAGCATTCGTTGTTTCTCCTATTCCGTTATCACAGTCAAAAATCTTGCTTTATTTTCTCCGACTGCTTTTTGCCCGTGGGGATGAGAGGGGTCAAAATATACAGCATCGCCTTCACCAAGCGTATATTCCTTATCATCATAAGTTATAACGATTTCACCCTCGAGAACGATATTAAACTCCTGTCCTCCGTGTGTGACAAGCGGAGCTTCTTTTTGCCCGGGCATAAGTGTCACAAGAAGAGGTTCAATAATCTTACCTTTAAACCTCGGAGCAAGACTTTCGAACATATATCCCGGATAGCGGTCGATGGTCTGCCCTTTTCCCCTGCGGCACACCTGCATTGTTGAGATACGCGCAGGTTCACCTGTGAGGATTTCGGACAAATCAACTCCGAATTTTTGAGAAATATGATAAAGCACACTTATCGGAATGTTTTTCCCGCTGGTTTCATACTCCACATAAGTTGATAAGTCAACCCCTGTTTCCTTTGCCATTTCTTCCTCGGAAAGATCGAAAATCTCCCGCAGTTCACGGATTCTTTCGGAAATTAAGTGATATTGCTCATCCATGATTAAAACTCCTTTAATTTATCTCATGTACATGCTTAACATTTAAGCTTATTTTATACGGCTCTGTCAATATAAATCTTGTACCTCTGCCTCTTCTCTGCCTGTCCGTGCGATTTCTCCTCTTGTTTGTGTGATTTTTGCCTGTCAATGCGTTTTTTGTGCTGCAAAAAAATATGTGTAATTATTATTTATGTGTGGTAAAATGACTCTCTGTAATTAAGCAAAAAGGTTGGACTTCATTTTGGCTGCAAAAACCGAATCTTATAGACTTCATAAAGTTCTGTCCAGGGTTGAAGCTTCCGCTGATTTTGGGCTTACATACCAGCAGGCGCGTGAGCGTCAGGAAAACGGGTATGCCAACTTTAAACCCGATTCTGCCGAAAAAACGGTAGCTCAGGTTTTTAAGGGGCATATTTTCACGTATTTTAATCTTGTTTTCTTTATTCTGGGATTATGCACACTCTTTTGGGGTGGAATCGGGAATATATTCTTTATTAATGTTGTTATAATTAATACAATAATCGGTATCGTTCAAGAGCTTCGGTCAAGACGCGCTTTGGCCAAGCTTTCTTTTATTTCCGCTCCTAATGCCACAGTTATTCGTGACGGTAATCAAATAGTGATTCCGACGGATAAAGCGGTTCTTGATGATATTGCTGTTTTTTCCGGTGACCAGCAGATTTATGCCGATGCCATTGTGCTTCAAGGTGAGTGTAACGTTAATGAAGCAATGGTCACGGGTGAATCCGATGAAATAGTTAAAAAACCCGGAGATACACTTCTTTCCGGAAGTTTTATTGTTTCGGGTCAGTGCCTTGCACGCCTTGATAAGGTCGGGCGGGATTCATTTGTTGCGCAGCTTACACTGTCTGCAAAGAAAACGAAAAATAAACTTTCATCGGGCAGTATGGTTTCCTCGCTTAAAAGACTTGTACAGATAATCGGCATCATTATCGTACCTCTCGGTATTACCATGTTTATAATTCAAACTCAGGTTTATCCGACACAAAATGCTGTAGATAGTACCGTAGGGGCTCTTGTCGGAATGATTCCCGACGGATTGTACCTGCTTGTTTCAATTACACTTACGGTCAGTGTTTTGAGGCTTGCAAACAAAAGAACGCTTGTACAGGAAATGGGATGCGTGGAAACATTATCCCGTGTTGATGTATTATGCGTTGACAAAACAGGAACCATCACCGAGCCGAGCATGCAGGTAAAAGGTATTGCTCTGTTATGCGAAGACCGCTTCGATAATGATGATATAACCGGTATTATGGCCGATTATGTAGGAAACATGCCGCCCGAAAACGAAACAATGGCAGCGATTCAGGCTTTTATAAACGCTCCCGCTAAAAGGCGTGCAAGAATGTCGATGCCGTTTTCCTCTGCCGTTAAATACGGCGGTGTTTCATTCCATGAAGAAGAGTCATACCTGCTAGGAGCACCAGAAAGAATACTTCAAGCTGAACTTAAGAAGTATAAGACAACAATTGACTCATACTCCGCACAGGGTTACCGTGTATTGCTGCTTGCTCTTTATGACAGAGACATTAAAGGTGCAATTGATTCAAAAAGAGTTATGCCGCTTGCATTGGTTCTTTTATCAAACCGCATACGTCCGGAAGCTCCGGGTACTTTTAAGTTCTTTGCCGAACAGGGTGTAAAAATTATTGTAATATCCGGTGATAACCCAATAACCGTTTCACAAATTGCCCTTGAAGCGGGAATTGAAGGAGCTGACAGATATATCGACGCTGCCGAGCTGACCACCGACAGGCAGATAAAACGTGCTGTAAATGAATATATCGTTTTCGGGCGTGTAACACCCGACCAGAAACGGAAGCTTGTAAGAGCGTTAAAAGCCGCAGGCAAAACCGTTGCAATGACCGGAGACGGTGTAAATGATGTCCTTGCGCTTAAAGACGCAAACTGCAGTATTGCAATGGCATCGGGAAGTGAAGTCGCAAGTCAGGTTGCCGATATTGTTCTGCTTGACTCCGACTTTTCCGCAATGAAAAGCATCGTTATGGAAGGCCGCCGTGTTATAAATAATCTGCAGCGCTCCGCTTCCTTGTTTATTATGAAAAATATATTTTCATTCCTTTTTGCCGTATTTATTACAATTCCGTTCCAATCATTATTCCCGATGGCAGGCTTGCATTTTACTTTGTATAATATGATGATTATAGGACTTCCGTCATTTGTACTTGCCATGGAGCCGAATAAAAGTATCGTCCGCGGTAAATTCCTGATTAATGTGTTTAGAAATGCAATGTCCTCCGGACTAACAAGCTTTGCGGCACTGGTGGCGATTTTTGTATTATATAAAAACTTTGACATTCCGCTTAATGAAATGTCGACAATGTCTGTATTTTGCATTACATTTGTCGGTTTAATGATGATACTTCGTCTGTGTAAACCATTTAACACAATACGCATTGCTCTAATCATTACGATATTTGTCGGCTTCACAATCGGGTTTTTGCTCTTCAGCGGAGTAATTAATATTCTGCCCGACACATTTGTACTTTTGAGCTTGCTGCAGGGCGGTAATGTACTTTGGACTCTCGCCGTCTGCGCCGCAAGTGTCCCGCTGTTTTTACTGCTCACTGCTATTATGAAAGAAAAGACATAAGTGATAACAACAAACAACCCCGCATCCATCCAGCGTGAATGCGGGGCTACTCGTGGTATTCAACTAACAATAGAGTTTAACCACCTTTCTTTATACGAATCCGGCCTGCTCCTTAACACTCGTCTCCGATGCAGCACATGCACACCATACAATCCCCTTAGGGTACCGGCGGTCTCTCTCCGCGGTTGTGCTATTGGTCTTAATGACCCTGTCTGCCATGGACCAGTCGCTTATAAAACACGACCCGAATCCGATTTCATGTACAATATAGCATAACAATACATCTTTGTCAACACTTTTTTTGTATATTTTTCATAAGTTTTGTAAAAAGTTTTACTTTGTTGCTTTGGGTGCATGAGCAACAATTGCAATATCAATAGGTTTAGCGTTTTACGCAAATCTTTGCTTACGGAGCTAAACCGTTTCTGAAAATACCGTTTTCAGTTATTATTGCTGTTATCAGAGAGTTTTTTGTTACATCAAATGACGGATTATAGCATTTTATCTCATTTGGTGCCATTTGTTTTGTAAAGAACATTTCTTTTATTTCTGTGCTGTCCCGAAGCTCAATATGAATATCGTCACCGGTTGCACAATTTAAATCAATTGTTGTTGACGGTCCGAAAATATAGAACGGAATGTTGTAGTGCTTTGCCAGTATCGCAAGAGAACTTGTTCCGATTTTGTTTGCAACATCACCGTTGGCGGCTATGCGGTCACATCCGGCAAAAACAGCATCTATTTTTCCTTCACTCATTACAATACTTGCCATATTGTCGCATATAAGAGTGCTGTCAATGCCGATTCTGCCCAGTTCAAAAGCCGTCAGTCTTGAACCTTGCAGCAGCGGGCGTGTTTCGCAAATAAAAGCTTTTAATTTCAAACCCTTTTCATGTCCGAGAATAACAGGACCGAGCGCAGTTCCGTATTTTGATGTTGCAATCGGTCCTGCATTGCATTGTGTCATAATTCCAAAGCCGTCTTTTATAAGAGAAAGCCCATGCTCCGATATGGCACGGCACATTTGAACGTCTTCGTTATATATTTTATCCGCTTCTTCCCTCATCAAATCAAGAATTTCCGGTATATTACGGCTCGGCGGATTTTTAATCAGATTTTCCATTCTTCGAAGCTGTGCACTTAAATTAACTGCCGTAGGACGTGATGATTCAAGGTAAGAGCTTTGTTTCAGCACTTCCCCGGTAAATTCATCATAACTATTTGATTTTATTTGCCGTGCAAGAACGTAAAGCGCATATGCCGCAAAAATACCAATTGCAGGCGCTCCTCTGACTCTCAGCGTATAAATTGCTTCAAACAGCGCTTTTGCACTGCTGAGTTCAATGTATTTTTCCTCATTCGGCAGCAGTGTCTGGTCAAGGATAATAACTGCCGAGCCTTCATCATTTAAGCGGACATTAATCAGTTCTGTTTTATTCATTTGTATCTCCAATTTTTTATGTTTATTAATTAGTTTAAATATAAGAAACATGTGCTTTATTGTCAAGGTAATGGGGGCTGAGCATTAATAATAATATATTTTCAATTTATGACAGTAAGTACTTGACAAACCAAAAGAGTAGTGTTACATTATAATTAGCACTCGATGGTCGAGAGTGCTAATTATAAAAAACCGAGGGAAACGTGGCTAATCACGCGATGAGTCTCAGCAACAGAAAAAAAGAGATTTTACGTACGGTTGTCGAGCTGTACGTCAAAGCGGCGGAACCTGTGGGTTCCAAGGCGGTTGCAGAAGCCTTGGGGTCCGGAATTTCGTCTGCTACCATCCGAAGTGATATGGCAGAGCTTGAATCACTCGGGTTACTCGAACAGCCTCACACATCCGCCGGCAGAATCCCGTCATCAAACGGTTATCGTCTGTATGTAAATGATTTAATGCAAAATCAGAATATTTCAAACGATGATGCCGAAATGATAAACAGCACGCTGGACGGACATGCAATCGAACAGGTCCGTCTCCTGGATGAAGTCGGCAGACTGACATCAAGACTCACAACATACCCCGCATATGCAATGGCATCTGCAACAGGAATTGTCTGTATTGCAAGGTTTGACTTGATATACGTTGATTGCTCGACATTTATAATAGTAGCACTTTTAAGCAATGACACAGTAAAAAACAAACTGGTTCATCTTACGACAAACATCGAACCGCCTATGCTTACAAAGCTGTCGGCGGTGTTAAATGCGAGTTTCACAGGCATTGCCGAGGAACGCATCACCCCGGCACTGATTACATCAACAGAGCGTGCGGTCGGTGATTCAAGCGGAATTGTAGCGGTAGTTGCAGGATTTACGATAGAGCTTCTTGTAGAAGCCAAAACTATAGGAACACGTGTTTCCGGAGCAATTAACCTGCTAAATCACCCCGAGTTTCGGGATGTTGATAAGGCACAGCGAATAATCCGTTATCTTTCCGATGAAAAGGAACTTGCACGCCTTCCTTCTCCGGAATCCGCAGGTGAAATAAAAATCACCATAGGTCCGGAAAACCTCGCAGATGAGCTTCGTGATTCGAGTGTTATGGCAATTAAATATGATGCAGGAAGCGATATTCAGGGATTAATCGGTGTTGTCGGCCCGACAAGAATGGACTACTCAAAAGTAGCGGCACACCTTTCATATATGGCGCAGGGTTTAAGCCTGCTCCTTGGGGGAATCGGCAGCGACTCGCTTCAATTAAATGCCGCAAATATAATTAATAAGACAGGAGATGATAATATTGGCGAAAACTAAAAATACGCCTGAAATTAATAAAGATATAAATGATGCAGACAGCATTGATATAAATGAAAGTATCAATGAAAAAGAGTCCGGACAGACAGATAACGACACTCGGGATACAGAGCAAAACGAGTCACTAAGTGATCAGTTATCCGCAGAAAAGGATAAATATCTCAGACTTGCAGCAGAATACGATAATTTCCGTAAGCGCAGTGCAAAAGAGAGAGAAATGACATACAGCAATGCCCGTACCGATGTTATAAGCAAGCTGCTGCCTGTCTATGATAATTTGGAACGTGCATTAAAAATGGAATGTGCCGACGAATCATTTTACAAAGGTGTCGAGATGATAATGACACAACTGACTGAAACCCTTGGCGATATGGGTGTTCAAATAATCCCTGCAATCGGTCAGCCGTTTGACCCGAATCGCCACAATGCGGTAATGTCCATAGAAAATCCCGACCTCGGAGAAAATATCATAGCCGAGGAATATCAAAAAGGATTCATGCTTGGTGACCGTGTTATACGGTTCTCAACAGTGGTTGTAGCAAATTAAATGCTATGACATCATAAAAAATAAATTACATCTATTTACAGAAAGGAATGAAATAAAATGGGTAAAATTATAGGAATAGACTTAGGAACAACAAATTCGTGCGTTGCTGTTATTGAAGGCGGCGAGCCGGTTATAATCGCAAATGCGGAAGGCAACCGCACAACACCGTCAGTTGTTGCATTTACAGCCGAAGGTGAAAGAATGATCGGGCATGTCGCAAAGCGTCAGGCTATCACAAATCCCGACCGCACAATTTCATCAATCAAACGCGAAATGGGAAGTGCATTTAAAACAACCATCGACGGCAAGCAGTACACACCGCAGGAAATCTCGGCAATGATACTGCAGAAACTCAAAAGTGATGCGGAAGCATATCTCGGAACAAAAGTAACCGAAGCGGTTATAACAGTTCCGGCATACTTCACGGACTCACAGCGTCAGGCAACAAAAGATGCCGGCAAAATCGCAGGCCTTGATGTCAAGCGTATTATCAACGAGCCTACAGCCGCTGCGCTTGCATACGGGCTTGATAAAGAGCAGGATCAAAAAATCATGGTCTATGACCTTGGCGGCGGAACATTTGACGTTTCGATTCTTGAAATCGGCGACGGTGTTATTGAAGTTCTCGCAACAGCAGGCAACAACCGCCTCGGCGGTGACGATTTTGACGAGTGTGTCATGAACTATCTGCTTGCAGAGTTTAAAAAGGACACAGGTGTTGACCTGTCAGCAGACAAAATAGCAATCCAACGCCTCAGAGAAGCAGCGGAAAAAGCAAAAACAGACCTTTCCGGCATGACAACAGCCACAATCAATCTGCCGTATATTACTGCAGATGCTACAGGTCCGAAGCACATGGACTATACTCTTTCAAGAGCAAAGTTCAACGAACTTACAGCCGACCTTGTAGAGAAAACAATGCAGCCGGTCAAGCAGGCAATAGAAGACTCAGGTTTAAACGCAAGTCAGTTATCCAAGATACTTCTCGTCGGCGGTTCAACAAGAATCCCCGCTGTTCAAGATGCTGTTAAGAGTATCACAGGCAAGGACCCGTTTCGCGGAATCAACCCCGACGAATGTGTTGCAGCCGGTGCGGCAATCCAAGGCGGCGTGCTTGGCGGCGATGTAGAGGGAATTTTACTTCTCGATGTAACCCCGCTTTCGCTCGGTATCGAAACAATGGGTGGCGTTTGCACAAAGCTTATCGAACGCAACACAACAATCCCGACCAAAAAGAGCCAGGTTTTCTCGACAGCCGCAGACAATCAGACTTCGGTTGAGGTGCATGTCCTTCAAGGCGAGCGCGAAATGGCTCAATACAATAAATCCCTCGGCAGATTCCACCTCGACGGAATCGCTCCTGCCCGCAGAGGAATACCGCAAATCGAAGTCACATTCGATATTGACGCAAACGGTATTGTAAATGTCTCCGCAAAAGACCTTGGTACAGGCAGAGAGCAAAATATAACAATAACAGCCTCGGCAAATCTTTCTAAAGAAGATATCGAAAAAGCTGTAAAAGAAGCCGAGCAATATGCGGAAGAAGACGCAAAACGCAAAGATGAGGTCGATACACGCAATCACGCAGACCAAATGGTCTATCAAAGCGAAAAAACCCTCGATGAAATGGGTGACAAGATTGATGCCGATGATAAGTCGAATATCGAAGCAGCAGTCGAAAAAGTTAAAACCGTACTCAGCGGAACCGATACCCAGGCTATCAAGGACTCTGTTGAAGAGCTTGAAAAAGCATTTCATGCCGTTAGTGAAAAACTTTACAGTCAAGCAAGCCCCGGAGACGGCGCTCCCGGTCCCGATTTTAACGGAGCGGACTTCGGCGGTGCGGCTCCCAGCGGCGCAAGCGACGACGGTGTTTATGATGCTGATTTTGAAGTTGTGGACGAGGAATAATGGCTGATAAAAAAGACTATTATGAGTCACTCGGACTCAAAAAGGATGCGTCCGACGCAGATATAAAGAAAGCTTTTCGTCAACAGGCAAAAAAGTTTCACCCCGATGTAAATCCGGGAAACTCGAGAGCAGAGGCACGCTTTAAGGAAATAAACGAAGCTTATGAGGTTCTCTCTGACTCCGATAAAAAGGCACGGTATGACCAGTTCGGTCATGCCGGTGTCGATCCGAATTTCGGCGGAGGAAGCCCTTTCGGTGGTGGCTTTGGCGGCGGCTTCGGCGGCATGGATTTCGATCTTGGAGATATTTTCGGTTCGATATTCGGCGGCGGAGGCGGCGGAACAAGCCGTAACCGTAACGCACCGAGAAAAGGTGAGCGGGTTCGTGCAGGTGTTTCCGTAACATTTGAGGAAGCTGCATTCGGCACAGAAAAAGATGTAAGCATTCAGCGTGTTGAAACATGTGACGATTGTATGGGTTCCGGATGCAAAAAAGGAACAACCGCCGAAAAATGCACCGATTGCAACGGCAGAGGCGTGGTCACAACACAGCAGAGAACACCATTCGGTGTTATGCAAAGCACTGCAGACTGCCCGAAATGTAACGGCCGCGGAAAAATCATCCATCAGCCGTGCGAAAAGTGCAAAGGTCTCGGAATGGTCAGGCGCAACCGCACAATAAAAGTCAACATACCCGGCGGCATTGATAACGGACAGACGATTTCCATGCGGGGTCAAGGCAGTGCAGGCGTCAACGGAGGAGAACCCGGCGATTTATTCGTAACAATATCGGTTAAACGCCATGAGTTCTTTGAACGAGACGGCACTTCCGTTCTTCTCAGCTTACCCGTTTCATTTGTTCAAGCCGCACTCGGCGCCGAGCTTGAAGTACCCACCCTTGACGGCAAAGTAAAATACACCGTTCCTGCAGGCACACAAACCGGAACAGTCTTCAGACTCAAAAATAAAGGTATCTCCAACCTCCGCGGCTCAGGCCGGGGCGACCAATACATAACAGTCAACGTAAAAGTACCAACCTCACTTACCGCAGAACAAAAAGACCTCCTAATAAAATACGCCGAAGCCGGCGGCGACACAGTAGATTCAAAGAAACGACGTAAAAAATAAAAACAGAGAGTGTTGTGTTTTGTTCAGGGAGGGTTAGGGTTTATTAAATTAACTTCCTTTCGCTCAGATGAAACGTCGTGTTTCAACAGAGCGCCCCTCGGCGTCCATGCCTCGGTGTGCGAAAATTAATTTAACAAACCCTAACCCTCCCTCAAAAACAAAACACAATACACTCTCTTTATAGTATTATTCATACCCGTTTGGGTTGCTTTTTTGCCAGCGCCATGAGTCGGCGCAGGCTTCTTTTAGTGTTTTTTTTGCTGACCAGGCGAGTTCTTTTTTTGCTTTTTCTGTTGAAGCATAACTTACAGGAAGGTCGCCGGGGCGGCGAGGAGCGTTTTCTTTTTTTATGTTCACTCCGGTTGCCTCTTCAAAGGCAGAAATAAGCTCAAGAACACTTACACCTCTGCCGGTTCCTAGGTTAATAATCTTTACACCGGTTTGATTTTGAATATATTTAACAGCTGCAACATGCCCCTCTGCAAGGTCAACAACATGAATATAGTCTCTGATACATGTCCCGTCCGGTGTATCATAGTCTGTGCCTTTTACATTTATATGCGTGAACTTACCGACTGCTGTTTGCGCAACAAACGGCATAAGATTATTTGGTATATCCTGCGGGTCTTCTCCGATTCTTCCGCTTTCATGTGCTCCGATAGGATTAAAGTACCGAAGCAGTGCAACCGCCCAACCTTCGTTTGCGTTAACCGTATCGGTCAATATTTGCTCGCACATGTATTTTGTCCAACCGTACGGATTAATACACCCGCCTGTGTGCGAGTCCTCCGTAAGCGGCATGGTATTATCACCGCTGTAAACGGTTGCACTGGATGAAAAGATAATTCTGCTGACATTATGCTTTTTCATTGCTTCACATAATGCAATTGCTGAGTTTAAGTTATTTTCATAATACTCAAGCGGTTTACTTACAGATTCGCCTACAGCCTTTAAGCCTGCAAAATGAATAACACAATCTATTTTATTCTCGGTAAAAACTTTTTCAAGCTTTACGCTGTCGCGTACATCCATTTCGTAAAAAACAAAATCACGCTGCGCAAGCTCCTTTATCCGCTTGACCGCTTCAGGCTTGCTGTTAATAAAATTATCTGCGGCAACAACATCATACCCGTTATTAAGAAGCTCTATAATAGTATGGCTGCCTATATACCCCGCACCACCTGTAACAAAAATGGTCATTGATTACCTCCCTCTGAAACACTATACCGGATTTCTGCAGATGCAATCTGCTGCAGGTATTATCTCAACCTTGTCAAGGCATAATGTCAATGCGTCAAATGTAACTAATCCGTTTGAATATGTTTGAAGTCCCAAAAGATATTTTGCCGCTTCCGTTGCCTGCAGGATACCCATAAATCCCGGAGTGGTTCCTATCACACCAAAAGTTTTTTTGCTTCCTTCGCTGTTTATATCAGTATCCGAACTTACATCAAGTCCCTTTTCATTTACCCCGCCGGGAAACAGGCACTGCAGACAGGGACCCCGCCCCGGTATAATCATCATCATTTGTCCGCCGAATTCTTCCGCTCCTGCATGTATTAAAGGTTTTCCCGATGAAATACATATATCGTTTACAATAAATCTTGTCTCGAAATTATCAAGGCATTCAATAATAATATCGTAATCCTTTATTATCTTTTTTGCAAGCATTTCATCCATAGGTTTATCATATAAAGTAATTTTAAGCCCGGGGTTCAGTGCATTTAATCGCTCTCTTGCAATATTTACTTTAGGCTTCCCGATATCATCATATGTGTATAAAATCTGCCTGTTCAGATTCGAAAGTGCAACAGTATCATTATCGCAAAGACACAAATGTCCCACACCCATTGCCGTTAAATAATATAAAACGGCTGAACCAAGCCCGCCGCAGCCGATAATCAAAACCGATGATTCGGCAAGCTTTATTTGACCTTCCTCGCCGATTTCTTTCATTTTTATCTGGCGGGAATACATTTCGAATTGCTTGTCACTAAGGTTCATCTCTTACTCCCTTGACCTGTCATCGTACATATAGTATAACAAGAGTTACGCAATAATGGAAAAGGATTTTTTTGCAGAAATCATTCATGTTTTTGGAAACAGATAATGTTGCAGAACATATCATGTTATGATAATATATCTACATTATATTTAGGGGGAATGAAGCAGCGTGATAAACGATAGTGCTGTAGCTAAGGATAAACTGTCAGGACTTACTGAAATCACTTCAGAAGCTATTATTAATATGACAGATACTCAGCTTCTCAGTTATGTTCAGGCACTCAACGTTACAACCGCTTCTTTTCCGCTGCAAAAAGACCAATTGGTCGAAGCCTTTAACGAAAAGGATTATGCAACAGTATTTCAATGGCTACAGGTAATCAGCAGCAGTCTTTCTCAGATGCATGCCGATAAGCTTGCAGGTGAATGCGAAAAACACATAAAACTGAATGAGGATCTTTCCAATGTCCGGCATGTCAGGGTAAAAGTATTTCTTGACTACTTTGTCCCGACTCTGGATTTATTTGTGACCGACGTTCATAACGTCCTTGAAGATTTGGACGCTTTGGATGATGTGGACACAACAAAGCAAGATGGAATCGACACGAAAGTTATCATAGAAAAAATTCTCACACTCAGTGATTTAGATGCAGATTTTATAAAGCAAATACATGAAGACGAGCTTGCCGACTATGTTAAAATCCTAAACGGCTTTGAAGCAGAATTCCAAACCCAGCAGAGCGGTTTAAAAGGCGCAATTAAAATTAAGCACTATGCCTTTGTAATTCAATGGTTAACAGCAATCGAACAGACCCTGACCAAACTTCATGCAACACAATTGCTCAGTGATTGTAAAGACCAAATTGCAATAAACAAGGATTTTAATAATATTCACCATGAAAAACTGGAATATTTCATAAATTATCTGCTTTCGTCGATGTCAATGCTTTCATCCGATATAAAAGCACTCAAATTACCAAAGGATATGACAAAAAAACCCTCCGAAATACCGGGAGGTCCCGAGGAACATATTTCAGTTGACGTGGAGCTTCTTGCACCGGGTTCATCGCCCGATGCCAAGACAATTTTGATAATAAACAAAATGACAATGTTTATGAACAGCTTCAAAAACGCCCTCGGTGATAAAGGTCATAGGCTTATCGGTGTCACAAATGCAGAGTCGGCAATCGGATATCTTAAAACGGCAAAACCCGACATGTTCATAATTGATGAAGATTTGCCCGGCACAGATTGTTATGTTCTTATAAAAATCATCCGTGCAACAGGACAGCTTGCCCCTATTTTATTCACGGCAAGCAAGATAAAAAAAGATAAAATGGTTAAGTACATGGAGGCCGGAGTCGCAGAGTTCATAATGAAACCAATCACTCCCGCCGATGTTCAGAAAAAAGTTTTAAAACACATACATTAATATAAGGGGCTGTAACAGCCCCTTATATATTTTGCCAGCTCTTTAAGAATTTTTGAAACTCAGTGACTTCCATTGGTTTATTAATAAAATAACCTTGCGCAAAATCACAGTTAATCTCTCTTAGAAAATTAAAACCATCCTTACACTCTACTCCTTCGGCTATTGTTTTTACTTTCATTCCTTTTGCAAGAGTCATTATTGTCTCAAGTATAACTTTATTATCCGGATTTGTTTTCAGATTAATCATAAACGTTCTGTCAATCTTAAGATAATCCATCGGCAATTTTGACACATACTCGAGTGATGAATATCCTGACCCGAAGTCGTCCAGGGCAATACCAACACCAAGCGAACGCAAATCATTTATTACTCTGATTGCCGAGTTGAAGTCATCAAGCAGAATTGTTTCCAAAATTTCCAGACGTAAAAACGACGGGTTTGTGTTGTGCTTTTCAAGAGCCTTTTTTACACTGTCATAAATAAGCCCGTTAATAAAATGCTTTGGTGATGTATTAACACTGATAGTAATGTCGTAACCGTTTTCATGCCAGGCATTAATCTGCCTGCATGCCATATCAAGTACCAGCAGGTCTATTTGCACACCATATGAATTTTTTTCGGCAAAAGGAATAAAACTGTCCGGTCTTATTAACCCTCTTTCCGGATGCCTCCATCGAATCAGTGCCTCTGCTGCAGTGACCAGACCTGATTTTACATCAACAAGTGCCTGATAATGCATTTCGAACTGGTTTGAAGATATAGCAGTCGGAAGATTACTGTTTAAGAATAATATTTCTTCTGCACTGCCATCCATAAAACTTTCATAAACACGAAACGTCCCGGGACCTATAAGCTTTGCATCGTTTTTTGCAAGCTCGGCTTTTCTGAGTAACTCCTCGGCTGTTTCTCCATGCAGCGGATAAATACATGCTCCTATATTTGCCGACGGATATAGTTTATATCCGTTGATTTCAACATGTTTTTCTGTTTCGGCAATAATTATATTACAACAGTCGTTGATAATTTTTATATCATCCTCGGCACTGCCGCTGCTGCCCGGCAGCTCAATCAATACCGCAAAATCAACACCGCTGAGCCTTCCCGTTAATGAGTCATATCCAAGGGCTTTTTTAACCGCCGATTCTATAATTGACCCCATGGCTTTAAGCATCAAATCTCCTGTTATTATTCCAAGTGAGTTGTTGATATTTTTGAGCCCGTTTACCCTCGCAATCATTAATGCAAACTTGTGGTCAAAGGCCTCTGCAGTCTGCAGCATATAAACTATCGCTTCATATACATAATCGCGGTTCGGCAGACCTGTTAAATAATCATTAATAAGATGATGCTCATGTACAGCTTTATTAAATTCCCGCTCTAATGCAAGTGAAATAATAAACAAACACTTTGAAATGAAATTAATTTGCGGGCTTTCAATTTCATACCGGTTATTTTCACCGTGATAAAAAACAACAGTATATCCGTAAACAGCAGATTTTGAATGGATAGGTATAACAAGAATTGCATCAGGAGTATTTACCCCGTCTGTTTTCTTTGTTTCACCTGCGTATATTTGGTCATAAGAAAAATACTCGTTTGTATTAACCGGATGTTCGGATAGATATGCGGTGAGTGGCTTAAGTACTTGCTGAAACTCATTTTCCGAAACAATATTTGATTCGAAGAAATGTGTATCAAACCGTTCGCTGAAGGCTGTAAAATCAAGCAGCAATACAGCAAAACTATGAGTGGTTTTTGAGAGTTCAAGTACTTTCTCACATAAATGTGCAATTACGGCGGAAAGAGCATCTATATCACTTCCCGATTCTGTCACTTCGTCCAGGAATTCAGGCAGCAGACTGCTAAAGGCATGTTTATAGTAATCTGCCGGGTTGTTTTTATTTTTATTCATCGTTATTACTCGCTTATACTAATTTTTTTATGAGATGCGATTATACCATACTATAATTATACGGCGCAATGCAAGGAAGTATCACAATTTCGCCGTATTTAACGATAATCAGAGCAGTTTTTCGGGGAAATTTGAAAAACCTCCCGTAAACCGCTCAGGTTATTACTAAAATAATCCGATAATCGATATATAGGGAGAAGTAATATACACTTCTACTACATTTGGTGTCATGGGATTGATCCGGGGATTGTGCAATAAATATAAGGCAGGATGCCGTCAGCACGTCTAAGGAGGGATCCATTATGCGAGTAGACTCAATAATTTCAATCAATGCACATCAAAAACATAACCCGCATACAGCAGAATACACCGGAATTTCAACCGGAAAACCATCTTCGGGAATCGCTTTTGAGGAATACCTCAGAGCAAACATCCAGAAAATCAGCACCCCGACAGTAACCCGTAGCACGGAAAATCAATTAGCCGGATTGCTTATGGGATACTTCGTACCACTGAAAGCGGCACAAAAAGATGACCCGAAACCGGAAGGCAATGTCAGCTGATCCCCGATGCAAAATCCTATTGACACAAAACTAAAGGCAAACTGAATCGCCTGTCATTCAAGCTTTACAGCCGGATTGACAGGCGACAGCCGTTATAACTAATCTTTAGCATTATTATACTGTTTGCCGGGCTCCATTGTTTTGCCTTTAAATTCCATCAGCTCCGAAACTGTTACAAGTTGATAACCTTTTTCAATTAATGCAGGTACAAGGCGCCTTGTTGCCTGTATAGTGCGCTCATGAATATCATGCAGAAGAATGATGTCCCCGTCCTTGACTTCATTCATAATATCGGTATATATCCTGTCGGGAGATCGCTGTAAGTAATCCGACGGATCAATCGACCATAAAAATATAGCTAGTCCAAGTTCTTTCGTGATACTTCTGACACTTGAGTTGAGCCGTCCGAAAGGCGGTCTCATATGTGTAGGAGCCACGCCTGTAACCGCTTCAATTGCATTGCTTGTATCCCGGAGCTGTCTGCGAACCCTGTCAGCCGATATTTTTTCAAGTGACGGATGCGACCAGGTATGATTTGCAATTTCGTTCCCCATTTCAAATGCCCGTAAAACTATATCGCTGTTTTTTTCAACCTGCATGCCGATGATATAAAATGTCGCAACAGCATCGTTTCGCTCCAATATATCAAGTACCTGCCCTGTTAATGTATTATGCGGCCCGTCATCAAATGTTAATGCAACCATGGGTAAGTCCGGGTCAATATTCATTCTTCTTCCGACGACATCGGCTTTTGACCGGCTTGTGAAAACATCAATTATATTGAATGAAAATTCTTCTGTTATCAAATCCAGCATCCGTACTGCTTCGTTAAAACCAAAGTAAACATCACTTTCAATGCTGAATGTTGGAATATCCTCCTGTTTGTAATCCATAAACACTTTAATGTCAATTGGTGCCGTCACTGTTTCATTAGTAATTATTCTTATGATTTCAGAATCACCTGTTGTAAGATTGCTGTCGCTTTCAATGAAAATTATCCCGTTAGCTTCGTCCCATCTCGGGAAAAACTGCTTTTCTGTTCCTGCAAGAGAAGACGCAAACTCAAACAGGCTCACATATATAATATCGTCTATCTCAAATGCGGGAAATGATATTTCCTTGCCGTCTATTCTTATGATTGTATCTGTATGCTTTGCTTCGTAAATTACCGGCTCGGGTGTCGGTTCGGGGGTCGGCTCAGGTGTCGGCTGCGGGGTTTGCTCCGGTTCTGTTGCCTGCTCGGTCACCGGTACAGGTGACGGCGGCGACCCTGCCGTTACAATTACATGAGTTGGAGAGAATAACTGACATGCATTTGCCGTAAACAGCATCACCGCCACAAGTGAAACAAGCAGCAGCGGAATTATCCTGGATTTACGGGTTTTTTTGTTTTTTTGCATGTTGACCAATCCTTTAACAGGCAGGATTTTTCATCCAAACCAACAGAAGAAGCAGCTCTTTCACCGCTTGCATTTATCCATACATAGTGATAATAACATGATATTGGAGTATTTACAACACTAAATACCATATTTTGTGGATTTTATGGTTAAAGTTCACTCATAATGTCATACTGTGCTTGCGATATATCTTTTCTTGAATTTTATGCTTGTTTTTCCGCCCACTTTATACTGTCTTCAATCCAGCAATCAATAAAATTTTCGATTTCTTTTGTGTCCGAGCATGCAGTCAGCAGTGAGTTGAGATAAAAAAAGAAAAATCTGTAACAGTAATATACAAGACGTTCCGTGCGCAATTTGTACATGATATTATTATCGTCAAGAGTTTTTTGGAAGAGTTCTCTTGCCCAGCCACGGCTGCACATAACCCATGCATCACGCTCGGGAGGAGCATGTGTAACCCCGTCCCAATCGACAATATAATTTTTTCCGTTCCCTGTAATAAAATTCCCGCCTGCATCTCCGTGAGTTATCACAAAGCCGCTCATGTCTTTTTTGCATATCCCGGAGTATATCTTCAGTTTTTCTGCTCTGTGTACGAGCTTTTTCTTGTTTGCTTCTAATAGTGATAATATTTGGGTGTTTTCCTGTTTACGCCATAGCTCGTAAAAGTCATCTGCACACTTATCGGAAAACTCTTCTTTTTCTATTAAAAGATTTTCGCACGGAATCGTATAAATCCTTGCAAGCATTTGATACTCTGGTGTTTTTGTTAAATCGGTTTCCGTATTTTCGCCTTCAATCCAGTCAAAAATACCGATAACCGCACCATCAAACAATACCGACAGCTTCCCGTCTTTTGTGCTGACAATTTTGCTTATATAATCAATGCCATGGTCACAAATAAACTTAACAACAGGAAAACTCCGCTCATAAACACCTTTATGCTCATCGCAATAAACAAGCTTTAAAAAATACTTTTTACTATCTGCCTCAATCCTCCACGTCTCCCCATAAAACCCGCGCCTCGCAGCCGATATCCCAACAACATCTATACCATACTCAATACCAATGAACTCAACCAACCGCCGTTTATATTCATCATCTCTAATAACATTACTATACATATTTCTAGTCTCTTACATTGAATAAATTTTACTCTTGTTTATTATTAACTATAATAGCTTAAATAATAACCATGTAATCCAATTATTCTTTTTGAAAATCATAGCTAACCGAATTAACCTATCTGTTAGTAGGCTGTTTTTTGGTTTAACATCTGATAGTGATTTTATTCTGAGGTTATTCTTAAAGGTTTTAACATCCATGTCGTCCGGTACGGGAACTGTGATTGTTATACTTTCACCTGCAGCAAGGTCAAAAAAGTTGTCGCTCCATGGTGCGGTAACACCGTCTGCAGAAAGATATATATATCGGGCATAGGTGCTTGCTGTTAACGACACTGATGCAATATAGTTTTCTATTGTACAAACAGGCTCCCATTTTACCGGTTGTAATGCTGCCGCTTTGTCCGAAATGGCACGGGGTTTTCCGCAGGTATGATGACCCTTTTGCATCAGAGTTAATTCCGGACATTTTCTCTTTTTCATTAAGAGCAGCAGCATAGGGATAAGGATTTACAATAAAAATTGATAGTGTGTTATCGCCTGCGGTTAACACATTTTTTATGTCAAAACGCCATGTGCGGCTGATGTTATTTGTTTCACCGATTACGGTCCCGTTAAGCGTTAAGGTACATAACGTATCCAACCCTGATGCAACAAGTTCCACATTATTTTCATCAAGCAGCTCCGGTTCTATTGTAAAACTGCGTGAATATGTATAGTCATGCTTTGCAAGTTCCTTTGCTTCGGTCTCATTTTCTCCCCAAAACGGATCAGGCATACCATTCGCAATATAATCAAGATAAGTACACCCCGGCAAACGTGCAGGAATCGGCTCGCCACCATCTTGACTAAGCCGCCACTCACCCGCAAGATTCACTTTCGTCATCATTCTCCCTCCGCTCCATGAAATAATACAAGTACAGGGTTTAACCGGAAAATTTATTTATAGTAATATTACCATGTCATGTTTTATATTCATAATAAAATTTATTTTGTGATATAATATATTTTATAAATTACATAATTTGGAGGTATTAAAGATATGACACATAGAATTATCGGCGACAGCTTTCCTGTTTTGGTATATACACTTAATACAGGAGAAACAGTAGTTACTCAACGCGGCGGGATGTCATGGCGAACGGCAGACATTGAAATGAACACCAATACACATGGCGGGTTTATTAAGGGTCTGCGGCGCTCATTAGCAGGCGGCAGTGTTTTTATTAATTCATATACCGCTTTAAGTGACAATCAGGAAATTGCATTCGGACTCACATTTCCCGGTGAAATAAAATCCTTTACGTTATCGGGCGGCAGTGAAATAATTGCACAAAAAAATGCATTTCTTGCCTGTACATCTGACGTTGACATAGACATGCATTTTAATAAAAAAATAGGTGCCGGTTTATTTTCGGGTGAAGGTTTTATTTTAGAGCGTTTTAGCGGTGACGGAGAGGTATTTGTCGAAGTAGACGGAAAATCTCAGGAGTATGACCTCGCTGCAGGAGAACAGTTATTGATTGATTACGGTTACCTGGCAGCAATGGAATCATCTGTAACATTTGATATAGAAACTATAAAGGGTGTAAAAAACATAGTTTTCGGCGGTGAAGGTTTATTCCTCGGCAGACTCACAGGACCCGGAAAGGTATGGCTGCAAACCCTGCCCATCACAGGCCTGCAAAGACTAATCGCAGCAAGCGTACAAAAAACATCCTGAAACTGCTCGAGTTTACCATGTACTTAACCCTTCCGTCATCTGTTAAAAACCAAGAACAATAAGATCACTTTGAATCCCGATTGTAAACATCGCAATTATTGTCCCTATAAGTGCCGCCATTAAAATGTAGTATACACAATTTACAACTTTTCTCATAACTTCCTCCTCGATAATTGATTTGATACTGTTATACCAAGGAGAATTTAAGAAAATGTCGGTCTAACTCTTAAGATTTAATTAAGAAAACGAAAGAGATTATATCGGGAAAAAATAAAAAAACTAAATAACATCAAGGGTGAGTAAAATTTGCTATAGGATTTTACTTCACCCTTTTTATAAAGAAAGTATTGAAATCTGTTGCTTTGTATGGTAAAATGCGAGTAATAAACACATATGCGGTAGGCAGGCTCTGACTTCGGTTATCTTTGTCGGTTCCCGTATGTGTTTGTTTTATATTAGTTTAATAAGAAAGGTTTGCCTTCAGGTGTCAATATGCTGTGTGTTTTATATATATTTCTACCGGCAATTTTAATTACAACAGCCATATTGCCACGTTTGCCGTTGAGTTCTATCGGTGCACCAAATGTGATTGTGTCTAAGCTTCTATCTTTATGGTTTGTATGATAACCAATAATAATACCCTGTTTAATGACTTTATGTGCGACAAAGAATGCTATTGCGGTACTCTCGGTATGTACATATTCTAAAGCTTAATTGATTATTCGTGGAGTTATGATTATATCTCCAAAACCTTTCCTGTTTATTTTTGTACCGGTTTTTTTATAAAAGTCCGCAAGTTCTAACTTTAAGCGACCTTTCCAACCATGTTTATTAATATCAATACCCTCGCTGTTATATGAAGCCACAACAGGTAATGCGTTTAGGTTGCTTTGATTATCTCTGATTTGATCTTTTATGTGTTGAGCTTCTGATACAGACATTAAATTTCTCCTTGTTTGGTTGGTGTAGTATATCGTTCTAATTGCAGCATGTCAACAGGGTTTGCCGATGTTAATTTCAATCAAGCTAATGCAAAAATCCGAAGCAGTCACCGAGTGCAATTATGTTCGGTAAAAAGTTCGGATTATTTGCGTTTGGCACGCTTAACGCGACCATTATGCTACTCTTAATTCAACTCGCCTGCCGTAACTGGCAGTCTACTTTGTAATGTATGCCTCTGCTTGATGTAGAATATTGCAGGCATACAGGCTCTGTAATGTATTTGAAATAAATATCAATTTTATGGTTTGTGTATAATACAACCTTGTCAATAATCTCGGAATATAGTTCCGGGGTATTTTCTTCTTGACTTACAATCTTCCGCATTGCTTCCAATGTGCCGGATATACTATCCTTTGCATTTTCAATAATACTGTTACGCTCATTGATTTCTGCAATCCTGCTGTTTAACCATATGATTTCTTTGTTGTATTTTTCGTTCATCTGCCGCATTTCATCTTCATCAATCTTGCCATCAAGGCACCAATCGAGTGCTTTGGTTTTCTTGCCTGAAATACGTGCGATTTTATCCTGCAAGGGTTTTATGCTTTCACACTCCGATTCTTCGTATGAGCTTACTATGTCAGTATACAGATTCTCAATGAAATCATCGTCTAATATGTGAATATAGTTTAGAGCGTATTTAACACATTCTATTAATGCTCTGTCACCAATAAGGTTACTATTACAGCCATATTCAGCACCGGATTTGCTCTTTTTCTTCTTACCGTGAAAATACTCCTCTTTGCAATACCAAAACCTTGTCATAGTACCATCTTTATTATACTTGTTTCTCGATACAACAAACGACCCACATTCTGCACATCTGAGTTTTCCGGAGCACCAGTACCGATTTGAATACTTTGTACCCTTTTTGACTAAGGCAGACCTTTTCTCATGTTCTTGCCTTGCAAGGTTCCATGTTTCCCTGTCGATTATCGGCTCATGGTTATCTGTATGGTATATCTTTTCCTCGATACCGTCATTCTTGACCTGCTTGTGCGTAAGATAGCACGGTGTGACAAACTTCTTGAACTCTAAGTCACCGACATATTTTTCATCACTGATAATACGGGATATGTTCTGCGGAGTCCATTTCTTTATACGTTTACTGATTAATGCACCGCTATGATTTAACTCATCTGCAATGGTACGGACACCTTTACCCTCGAATACATACTTGTGATAAATCCGCCTGACAACAACCGCTTCATCTTCGTTTACAGTAAGATATCCGTCATTAATATCATATCCGTATAAATCAATGATTGTAACCTTACCGCTTTCCATCC
>WQXS01000030.1 GCA_009784725.1 Oscillospiraceae bacterium | reverse complement strand
GCACATTCTCTTGGTGTTAATCTCCTCGGGTTTTTCTGCTTTTGTGGAATCAATATTTCTGAACCGTCTTTATAGTAACGTGCACTTAAAGTTCTGGTTCCGCCATTAAGGTCGACAAGCCCAAAGCCAAAACCATTCCCCTTTGCTTGATGTTTTTCTGCATACTTTTGTAAATAGTCCCATAAATGGTCTGATAATGTAAATTTTGTATCTACTTCATCTTCCAATATATCCTTAACACATAGACTTTTCTCAGGTTTATTTATATCAAAATCAAAAATAATATTATCTCCGAAATAGTTTTTATCAAATCCTACAATGAAAACCCTCTCTCTATGTTGTGGAGAAAAAATTCGTCCATCAATTACTTCAGTAAATACTTCATAATTTAATTCTTGGAGTGATTCCATAATAATTTTCCATGTGTTTCCTCGATCGTGGCTTTTAAGATTTTTGACATTTTCTAATAGAAAAGCACGAGGACGCTTTTCGTTTAAAATTCTTATAACATCAAAAAATAATGTGCCTTGTGTTATATCAAGAAATCCGGTATCTCTCCCAAGACTTTTTTTCTTTGAAACCCCGGCAATTGAAAATGGCTGACATGGAAATCCGGCAACAAGAACATCATGATCCGGAATGTCTTTTTCATCTATTTTTGTTATATCACCATGTGGGAGATCTCCAAAATTTTCATAATAAGTTTTTTGGCAATATCTGTCCCATTCACTGGTAAAAACACATTCACCACCGCAGGATTCAAATGCTAATCTCATGCCTCCGATTCCGGCAAATAAATCAATAAAAGTAAATTCTCCGGTCTCTCTGGTTTTAGTCTTATTTCTGAATAAAAAAGCTAATGCCTCCTGAACGCAGTCCTGCATAGGTTTATTTGTATCAGAAGCATAATCAACAAGAGATTCATATAATCTTTCATCTAATCTGACATGAACTTGTTTATTACTCATTTTTCCTCCAACAGCACTATATATATAATACTTTTTTATACTATATACTATATCTATGTAAAATGCAATGAAATAGGGAAATAATATATACCTGATTTCCCCCTTTTAGTAATTTTTCTATCATCACAAAAATATTATCCCACAAGGTGTGTCCAATTGAACGGTCAGTTAAGAGTTTCATTCTCAAATAGTGGAAAAAATAGCAAAAAAGTCAAGAATATCAGAATTGTACCCTTGACAACACTTGCTCAAATGCATTTGCATCGCCATTGGTTATTTTACAACGGTTCGCGATATATCGCAAGCATTAGGTTGTTTGTAACCGATTGTGTCGCACTTATACTATGCTGTGTATGTAATGTACACGGCATTTTTCGTTTCTCGGGGGAAACCCCGGGAAAATACAGTTGAATATTGAAAACAGGAGAAGAAAAATACATTTACCATGGAGTGTGGGATAAAAAATCCGACGAAAGTATGTTTTGTGCCAATTGCGGTGTGAGTTTTAATGAAAGCTAAATAGTTTAAATAACGATAAAAATAATAACACAGATAGAAAAGAGGAAAATATATGACATTTTGTAAGCAATGTGGAAATTATATTGAACCCGGAGATTTATGTGATTGTATTTTTACACAATCCAATACACCCGTAGTAAGCAATATAGCAAACGAAGAAAAGATATTAAAACAGGGAAACGTTCCAAATAGAAATGTATCACAGAACAGGAGTAATGTACCCATAAGGAACAGTGCTCCTAATCGTGCTGGTATACAAAGAAAAACAAAACAGAAAATTAACTCTTCTAATAAATCTGCACTTAGCAATTTCGTATTGTCGCTTAAAAATAGAATGGGTATTGGTGAGCCGGAAAGAAATGCTACAGATTGTTATGAGCGTGGTATTCCTATTGTTCCAAATTGTATTAAATCGAATGAAAATGAAATCCCTGTAAAGCAATATAATATTGCAATATTAAGAAATTTGTTCAAACTTGAACGAGCCGAAGGGCGTTTGCAAGTCACTAACAATCGAGTCATATTTCGTGCTGTAGGACGTTCTATTGGTGGCAGAACAACATTGCAACAAGAGTTTGCATTAAATGAACTTTCAGGTATTGAAGCTCATCGTAATTACAGGTTTGGGTTTATCTATTTATTATTTGGAATAATTGTCGTTACACTCATGATAGCATTAAGTAGTAGTTTATTTATCAGTATAGATCGTTATTTTTATGAAAGTCGAATAAGCTCAATAAATAATCAAATACAAAAAGCTGAAGAAAAATACAGAACTGATGTTGAAGCATTAAGAAATAGATTTGGAAATCCAGAAAATTTACAACCAGAATTAGATAAGCGTTCTGAGCAATATGATAAGGATATGCAACGATTACGTGACCGTAAAAATTCGCCATCTGGATTTTTTGGAGTAGTAAATTTTCTCATCGGACTAGCCGGTTTGCTTGCATTCTTTTTCTTGTATAGAAAGTGGCTTTTGAAGTTAGTTTTGCTTGGTATTAGTTCTGCTGCATTTATGCCGCCAACAATGTTTATACCATTTTTAATAAGCTACTTCGAAGATTTTTTATATGGATATAATTCCAGTCCGGGCATTTTTACAATGCTTTTTGGGATAATAACACTGGTAGTCATTATTGTTGGATTAGCTTTATATAGTCTCAAACCAAACTTAATTTTACTAATAAAAACAAAAGGCGGTTTAGAGGGAGCTGCACCCATCAGAATAAAACATAGCAGTGGATTTTGGATATGGAAAAAAGATGGTGGTATTGAGTTTTCTGAAGTTTTTCCAACAAATGAATCAGAAAATGCTATTCGTGAAATAAATGCAATAATAAGCGATATTCAAAAACTCGGCGACTACGGCATCCAAAAATGGGCAAATAGATAAAGTGGGAGGTTTTTTGTGTTATGTTTGATGATTCTATTTCTAATGACCCTGATGTACAAGACGTTATTAAAAGCATAGATAATACTCCTGAATATACAGGGTTTCAACCCTTTGAAGGTATAGGTGACATTACTCACGATGCTCATGAGCCATCTACTATAGGTTTGGCTTGGGATGCTTTTTCTGGTGGTTTTATGGCAAATCCGGATGTTACAGCAAGTGTTATGGGAGTTCTTCCTGATAATATAGTAGCACCAGGAGCTGAGGAAGGAATTGCAAGATTTGTACAAGGAGCAGGAGCTGCTGCACCAATTCTTGCTGAAGGATTAATGCAAGCTGCGCATAATATGCATGGTTCAGAACCCATGCCGATAGAAGGTGTTCATTTATATAGAAATGAACACGGTGATTTAGTGCCATTTGATAGTTTTTCAAATGAAAATGAACAGAACAAAAGCGAAGAACAAGGTAGTAATATAGAGACAGAACAACAATTAGAAGCTAGTAATCAAACTACTCAACAAGCAGCACAAGAGCAACTGACTCAACCGCAAACAGAGCAAAGTCAAAACACTCCACAACCTGAACAAAGTCAAAATACTCCACAACCGGAACAAAACCAAGCTGCTCCGCAACCGCAACAAAACCAAGCTGCTCCGCAACCGCAACAAAACCAAGCTGCTCCACAACCGGAGCAAAGCCAAGCTGCTCCGCAACCGCAACAAAGCCAAACTGCTCCGCAATCAAATAATAACGATTATGATTATTATAGCGGTCCGGGATATTAGTGAGGCGGAATTATGAAGCAAATTGAAGTTTTTGATGGTAATGATTTATATTACCAACCAATTAATTATCCGGTGAATAATCCTATTTGTGCATTTTTAGGAACAGATGAAAATAATGCAAATCTGGTTGTACCACTTGATACTGATTTATTAAGTCGTCATATTATTTTCCTTGGTGGGATAGGTACAGGAAAAACAAATGCATTTGACCAAGTAATTGCACTTTTAAAGCGAAGCATGACCCCTGACGATATAATTATTATTTTTGATACGAAAGGTGATTTTTATAAATCATTTTATAACCCGGGAGATGTGGTTATAAGTAATGACAATACTGCAACAGGTTCAAATGGTATCGATTTTTGGAATATTTTCAATGAAATTGAAAACGATGAGCATATGGAAGAAAACATAGTTGAAATATCAAAAGCACTATTTCATCAAAGAATTGAAAAATCAAGTCAACCGTTTTTTCCAAATGCTGCAAAGGATTTATTTGCTGCAGTTTTGACGCATTTCACCAGAAATAAGGATAAGTTTATAGTTAACAATCAATCTTTGAGAGCATTTTTAGATTCATCACCTTTATCTGAACTTCGTGAAATGCTTTCACAACACAATGACTTAAAAGCAATGATTAGCTATATTTCAGATGACCGCTCTCCTCAAACGCAAGGTGTTATGTCAGAACTTCAACAATTATCACGTGAAATATTTTTAGGTAATTTTAAAAAACAAGGCAATCTATCAATGCGTAATATAGTGCGTTCCAAAGGTGGTAAAATGGTCTTTATTGAATATGATATTGGTGTTGGTGCCATGTTATCTCCGATTTACAGCTTACTTTTTGATTTAGCAATTAAAGAAGCTCTGTGCCGAAAGAAAAGCGAAGGAAGCGTGTATTTTATTGCTGATGAATTTAGATTGATTCCAAACTTACAACATGTGGATGATGCAGTTAATTTTGGTAGAAGCTTGGGTGTAAAATTCATGATTGGTATTCAAAATGTTGAACAGATCTATGAATGTTACGGTGAACAACGTGCAAGAAGCCTTATGTCCGGTTTTCTGACATCTGTTGCTTTTCGTGTTAATGATGCATCTTCAAAACAATATATAAAGGATTTACACGGAGTTAATAGAAAAAAAGAAACTTACATGTCTGCTGTTCAAACAAGAGGAATTACAGAGAACATCAGAGATGCAAATGTTGTTGAAGATTGGGATATAAGCAATTTAGGACTTGGTGAGGCGATAATTGGCTTGCCCGGAAAACCACCATTTTATTTTAAGTTCAGAAAAGCACAATGATAAATACAGGAATAATATCACCATTGCTGTTGAGTTATACGTAATTGCTTGACTCTATGATAAAGCACTGTACCTGTCACGCTGCTTTGTATATATGAGTGATATTAACTTTCGTGGACGATTTTGTATAAAAGGGACGGTTCCTCCGTCCCCTTTTCATGTTATAGACTAAAATTTCCTATACCGTTTTATGCGTTCGTCGGTTATGGTACCGGACCAGTTTAGGCCGAAGGCGAAGGAATATGCATTTCCGCAGGAGTCGGTGTAGGGGGTGAGGTCGAAGGGGAGGTCTTCGCAGTGGGTTTCTGCTGTTGCCATGTCTTTTGGCATTATGAACGGGAGGAGTCCTGAGGGTTCTGTTTTGCCGGAAACGATGTCCATCAAGGCTTCGGGTTTTACGCAGAAGTCTACAAGGATTGCGTCTGCAGAGCCTTCGAATTCGGTAGGGACTACAGGGTTGTTTGCTTTCAAAAAGACTATTAACGGCTTATCACCCATTGCTTTTTTTGTATCAAGAACCATGTCAAGATGAGGCTCATAACGGTGTGATATTGTTTTACCTTTGTATGAACGGTCATCACCCGGAGCGGCGATGCTTTTGGAGCGTGCAGCTGTTGCGGTGTATGGCCTGTACTGCAGGCTGATGGGAACATATCCCTCATCCTTGTTATATGCTTTGTTTTCGGGAGAATCGATAAACGCAAATGCGCAGTCGGCTTCATCCGGATTATCAACAAAATCGAAATACCTTCCGATAACTTCCAAATCCACAGGGATGCACTCGACCTCAGGCACAGGCATTCCGAACCAGTTTGAGCCTGCTTTTGTAAGGCGTTTCGGTATGTATACCTTTGCTTTCGCTTTCAGCGGTAAAACATTATCTTTATTTTTCAGCATAACTACGCTGCGGAGCTGGGCTTTGTATCCGGCGTTCATATATTCGGAGCAACCGACAAGCTCACGGCTTTCTTCGGCATCAATATACGGGTTTTCAAACAAACCTACACGTATAATATTACGAAGCAGTCTCTTTGCCGAAAGCTCCATACGAGCGCGCATAACCGGTTCACCAAGCTCGGTCGCACCTTTTTCATATGCTGCAATAACAGGTTTTGCATCATCATTTCCGCCGAACTGGTCAACACCTGCCATCAGTACCTTGTAGTGGCGGTCTGTGACGGACATATCTTCAACGCCCCAGGGTTTGCCTGTTATAGGGCTTTCAAAATCGAGCATGTCATGTGTAATGTTCCAGTCTGTGCAGACAACGCCGTCATATTTGTATTTGTCACGGAGAAGGTCGGTAATTATATACTTTGAAAATCCATTGCCGACATTTTCGCCGTTTTTGTCTTCTTCGTATGAAATCGTATAATACGGCATAATTGCGGATGCCATTTCTGTTTTGCTTTTCAGCTTAAATGCACCTTCGGTAAACGGAATCATATGCTCGTCAAAATTTTTGCCCGGGTAAACAGCATATTTACCGTAAGCATAATGCGCATCTCTGCCGCTTTCGCCCGAGCCGCCGCCCGGCCAGTGTTTTGCCATTGCGTTTACGCTGTCGTAACCCCAGCCTTCGTTTATTTCGTTTTCACCGTCAGTTTCCTGAAACCCGTCGCAGTAAGCTCTTGCCAAATCGGCACATAATAAACTGCCTGCGCCGAATGTGCCGTTGAAGCGATTCCAGCGCGGTTCGGTCGCCAAATCAATTTGAGGTGAAAGAGCTGTTGCAATCCCCATTGCCCTGTATTCCTTTGATGCAACTCTCCCGAACTCCTCTACAACCGCCGGGTCAAATGCGGCGGCAAGACCGAGGTGCTGAGGCCATTTGGATATCGGAGAGCCTGAACCCATGTCGAACTCGCCGCTTGATGAAATATTATGCCTCGGGTCGGTGCTTGTGTTTACGGGGATTCCGTGACCGATGCATTCAACAAATGCCTGTGCGTTGTTATTCCATTTCGCTGCTGTATAAGCATTATCAATCAGCGCAATCAAAACATGGCGAAGGTTGTCATCCTTTAGAAATGCTTTTTGCATATCCGACAAATCCCATGCGTTTTCACGTGTATCCTTGCCTTTATATAAACGCGCCAATATTTCGGGCCGTATTGTCAGCATTTGATGTGAGCTGTACAGCATCAGACCGGCAATCTCTTCGATTGAGAGTCTTTTGACTAAATCATCAAGACGCTCCTCTGCCGGGAGCCGCCAGTCTTCATAAGCATCAAGTGTTCCGTTCCGGTTTAAGTCCTTAAATGCAAAACCGTCTGCCTCAATAATCGCATCCTTGTTTGCCGTACTTATCCCAAGTGTTGGGCCGCCGTCGTTTACAATCAGGCAATAGCCGTCTTTTTCAATTAATTCCCATTTTCTGTTCAACGTAAAGTCCTCCTCGTTTTTTCTTTTAGTTTACTTCAAAAACAGATAAAGTTCAACGGGCAATCGGACAGAGATGCTGCTTTTTCTCATTGACTTTGAGTGGTTGCGGGACTATAATCGCATGTGTTGATTTAATTTTACGTATGAGGTGTATGTAAATGCTGATTAGTGTCGGGTATAACAAGCTCAGAGAGTCTACACAGTATAAAATGAATTTTTACAAAACCGAGAAAATCGGCTATTTTGTCGGTTCGATGATGGCGGGTGTTTTTGTCGGGCTTTGTATGATCACCATTCTTGTTATGGCAGGTATGATGGATAATTTTGCCGGAATTAAAATCCTGCAGGGTATCAGCTTTGCTGCGGCTTTGAGCCTTGTTGTTTTTGCGGGGGCAGAGCTTTTTACGGGTAATGTATTCGTAATGACGGCAGGTATTGCTCTTGGTGAAATAAAGGTTCGTGACGCAATCGGGCTTTGTATATATTGTTATATCGGCAATCTTGCCGGTTCGATACTGATAGCCGCTCTCTTTTTAGGTACCGGTTATCTCCAGGGTCCCGTACTTGAAGCTGCTCATGTTGCAATGAATGCAAAGACAGAGCCGCTCTTCTGGGAGCTTCTTGTAAGGGGTATTCTTTGTAATTTGCTTGTCTGTGCAGGTGTCTGGTGCATGTACAGACTGCAAAGTGAAAGTGCCAAGCTCATTATGATTTTCTGGTGTATTTACCTTTTTGTAATATGCGGCTTCGAGCACTCAATAGCGAATATGACCTTGTTCAGTCTCGAAACCATGAACGGCGTGAGTGTTTCGACTTTCATGGGAATGCTCAAAAACCTCAGTGCCACAACCCTCGGCAACATCATCGGCGGTATGGCTCTGTCGCTTGGTTACTTCATTATTTCAAAAAAGACGCTTTGACATAAAACACTACCTTATTCCTGCTTTATTTTGCTTGATTTTCTGTTATTTGCGTGATATTATTTCATTCGCTTTTGTAAAATTTTAATCGCAATATTATTATTTAGTTTTCGTCGTGGGGGATTATCTGTGAAAACGAATGTGCCTGAGTATGTGCTTCAGGCTTTTTCTGCGCAGGGAGTGGATACGAAAAATTTCATATATGCAACTCATACCGACATGACTAAAGATGGCGGTTATGCCGATGTCTATACTGCTATAGACCGTGAAAATATTTACATCCTGACAGGTGAGGAAAAGGTTGTAAAGACTTCGGGTGCCCGCAGGATAGTTGCTCTCTATGAAGCAAGGGATATGGAAGTGTTTTCCTTATCCGAACTTGGCGAGCTTAAAACAGAAAAGCTTATATCCACAGGGCGGCTTTACAGTAGTCCGCACAGCGATGACGAGAGCAGTGAAGACTCTGATAAAAACAAAACAAGCAAAGATGCAAAATCCGGAAACGAAGCCGACACCGGCAACCCCGAGAAAAGCGACAGCCCCGACAAAACCGGCAACCCCGCTAAAACCGACAGCAGCAACGAAGATATCGAAGAAAGAATCCTGCTTCTCTTTTCAATCGGATTTTTGTCTTATGCCGAAAAACTTACGAAGTGCGTTAAAAACATCAATAAGAACGAGGACCCGTTTAAGGATGTTCTGCTTGATGATGAGCTTTTCTGCCCGAAATGCGGGACAAGATATCCCGAGCCCGAGCGTAAATTATGTCTTAAATGCCTTGACAAGGTTTCAATTTCAAAACGTCTTATGGGATTTTTCAGGTTCTATTTGAAAAAAGTTATTATCGTAATGATTGTAATGATTGCAGGCACTGCCTTTGCACTCATTTCTCCCCTTCTCGGAGCAAGATTTTTCTTTGACGAAGTGCTGACCGTCGGCGGCAGTTTTTATAATATCGTCGGACCTGTCGTTCTTATGATTTTACTTGTCCGTGTTATCGGCACAGGGCTTAACATCCTGTATTCATATGTGCTTGCAAGGACTGTGCCCTGGATTATCTATGATATCAAGCTGCGGATTTTTGAAGCAATGCAAAGGCTCTCCGTTGGGTTTTATACATCAAAACGTACGGGTGCTTTAATGAACCGAGTCAATAGTGATTCTACAAATATCTACTGGTTTTTCGTGGACGGGTTGCCTTTTGTAATTGTAAACGGGCTTACTTTTATCGGGATTGTCATACTCATGTGCATCTTAAATCTGAGGCTTGCTCTGGTTTGTCTCTCGGTTATACCTATATCGGTTCTGATGTTCCGCATTTTATGGGGTTTCTTCCGGCGGTTCCATCATAAAAACTGGGTGTATAATTCACAGCTCAACTCGATGGTGAGCGATTCAATAAACGGCCAGCGTGTAATCAAAGCCTTTGCCCGTGAGGAGGACGAATCCGAGCGTTTTTCCGAGGTTGGAGTCAAGCAGGCAGGCACCGAAACAAAGGCATTTAACGTCGGGTTTACGGCGTTTCCTATAATTTACCTGTTTATGTTTTCGGGTCAGGTGGCAATCACAATCGTAGGCGGCATGATGGTTATAAACGGCGAAGTGACGCTTGGTACATTTATGACCTTTATTGCATATCTTTCAATGCTTTACGGGCCGCTTGAGTTTATGACATGGGTTTCAAACTGGTGGGCGCGTTGTGTAGACTCGGCGCAAAGAATGTTCGAAATCATCGATTCAAGAGCGGATATTGAGGACCCTGACGAACCTGTTATATTAAAAGACTTAAACGGCGATATTGAAATTAAAGACATCTGGTTTGAATATGACCCTGCAACACCTGTTCTCAAGGGATTAAATCTTTCCGTGCCTTCCGGTAAAACACTTGGAATCGTCGGGAAAACAGGTGCAGGCAAATCCACGCTCGCAAATCTTATTGCCCGTTTATACGATGTTAAGGAAGGCAGCATAACAATTAACGGCGTTAATGTTAAAAAGCTTCCGCTTGAACAGCTTCGGCGAAATATCGGCATTGTATCTCAGGATATTTATCTGTTTATCGGAAGTATTGCAGACAACATCCGTTATGCCGTTCCCGAGTCCACAATAGAGGATGTCATAAGAGCTGCAAAGGCGGCTTCTGCACATGATTTTATTATGAACCTGCCCGACGGTTACGAAACAAGAGTTGGCTCGGGAGGTCAGGACCTTTCGGGAGGAGAAAAGCAGCGTCTTTCCATTGCCCGCACAATAATCCAAAACCCGGCAATCCTGATTCTGGATGAAGCAACAGCCGCCATGGATACGGAAACCGAAGCAAATATCCAAAACTCGCTGAACACACTGCAGTCGGGACGTACAACAATTGCAATCGCACACCGTCTTTCTACCCTCAGAGACGCCGATTCTCTTGCCGTAATTGATGAGGGCAAGGTTGTCGAAACAGGGACACATGAGGAGCTGCTGATAAAAAAAGGTGAGTACCAAAAGCTCTATACTATTCAACTCGAAGGGCTTCGGGTAATCAATATGGACAGCGGGGAGAGTAATAATAAATGAAAAATGAGAATGCAGAAATAATAAATAAATAAGAATGCAAAGTGCAGAAATTGGAGAAATAGCAGATGGAAAATACAGTTATTGAAATGGGGTCTATTGAGCAAATAGATATCGGGGCTTTGGATTTGGGTAAGGCGGAGTTTTATCTTGCCGACAGCGGGTTTACGGGGCTTAAATATAATGGCGAGGATTACAGTCATGTTACGCTTAAAAGAGCATTGCCGATAGGTCTGCCGATGGAGTATATTTCGGTGGCAGACAGCGAAAACAAAGAAATAGGCATAATAAAGTCCGTTGATGACCTTTCCGGGGAGCAATACGGAATTGTTCTCGACGAGTTAAACAGGCGTTACTATTGTCCCGAGGTTTTGGATATTAAATCGGTAAAGGACAAGCTTGGTTATGTTTATATGGAGCTTGTTATAAGCGTTGCAGATTCCGACACAACATTTGTAAAGAACTGTGCAGTCAAGGATGTAAACAAAAACATCCGCATGCTGTCAGACGACAGCCTTATAATCTACGATGTCGACGGTAACAGATATATGATTAAAAGCCTTTGTGCCCTTGGTAAAAACGGGTTGAAGAAGCTTGAATCATACATCTTCTAAATAAGAAATAAGAATGCAGAATGCAGAAATAATTGAGAAATAAGAAGGTATAATGCAGAAATCATAAGGAGAGCAGCCATCAAACAGCATATTTTTAAGTATGATTTGAATTTGAATATGCAGCCTGCCAAAGGTACTGTTTCGTTTTCGGATGACGGCGAAATTACAGCAGTATCGGACGGTGAAACCCTTTACCAAATCAATGCATCGGACGTTAAAGAGGCATTGGTTAAGGCGGGGGTCGGCTGTGGTTTGTTGTACTTAAAATTAAACGGGGATAAAAAACCGGGAGAGCATATCCTGTGCCGTTTCTCCATGTCGGGCCTTAAGGAAGCAGGTGAGCTTTGCAAAATTATTAATTATTACATAAAAACCGGTGATGCAATCATTCCCGATAAACCGGAGGAGAGCGTATGCAAAAAATGCGGCCGTTCGTTTATTGAGGAAATGAATGTGTGTCTCTTCTGCTACAGTAAATCAAATGTTTTTAAGATTGCATACTCATACTTAAAGCCGTATGCTAAAACCCTTGTAACTGCACAGTTTTTCTTGACGATATCGAGTATTCTGTTTCTTATGGTCGTACTGTTCAACCGTCATTTGATTGATAATTTCTTTGAGCCGAGGACAGGTACCTTAACGCAGGTTGCAACCGTAGCGCTTGCAATGCTTGGTGCGAGGATTGTCGGAGAGCTGATTTTTATCATCTTTTCAAGAAGGTTCAACAGGGCAACCATTCAATATGCAAACGACCTTCGGGTTAAAGCATATGAAAAAGTGCAAACCCTTTCAATGGGGTCGCTTGCAAAGCGCACAAGCGGTGACCTTATACGCCGTATTATGCAGGATACCGCAAACATCAGGGAGTTTCTGACCGATGCGGGACGCTGGTCGGTGGAGCATATGATACTTTTTGCAGTATCGCTTGTAATAATGATGTTCGTAAACTTCAGGCTTACTTTGCTTGTGCTTGCACCCGTTCCGATCATTGCGTTTGTAATGTCGAGATTCTGGCGGATAATTATCGTCCGCTTTGAAAGGCAATGGCGCAAGGAGTCGAAATGCCAGTCCATTTTGCATGATATTATTAAAGGGATACGTACAGTCAAGTCGTTCGGGAATGAAGAGCTTGAGCTCAAAAAGTTTTCACGTGTCAACAAGGAACTTGCTAAAATATCTTCAGATAATGAAGTGCTTTGGGCAACAATGTTCCCGCTTATGATGTTTCTTACGGGTCTTGGTGAATTCCTTGTGCTATATTTCGGCGGAAGGGCTATTATCGGAGAGACGTTCACAATAGGTGCACTTGTATTGTTTACCATGTGTATGACCTTTATATATGCGCCGCTCCGCTGGCTTGTTTCCTTCCCGAGGTGGCTCGCAAGTGCGATGACAAGCCTGGTCAAGGTATTTGAGGTCCTTGGAGAGGAATCGGAGATTATAGATGCCGAGCATCCGAATAATGTGCCGATATCGGGAGGTGTCAGGTTTGACGGGGTTTCGTTCGGGTATAAGTCATATGAGCCGGTTTTAAAGGACATTGATATCGATATCAAACCCGGTGAAATGATAGGTCTTGTCGGGCGTTCGGGTGTCGGAAAATCAACACTTATTAATCTTGTTCTGCGTCTGTATGACCCGAACATCGGAACCGTCCGTATAAACAATACCGATATTAAAGACATTTCACAGACATATCTGCATGAAAACATCGGAGTTGTATTCCAGGATTCATTTTTGTTTGCGGGAACCGTCTTTGACAATATAGTTTATGCAAAACCCGATGCTACGCTTGAGGAAGTGATTGCAGCGTGTAAAGCCGCCAACGCACATGATTTTATCATGCAGACCGCAGACGGCTATAATACATTAATCGGAGAAGGCGGGCATTCCATATCCGGCGGCGAACGCCAGCGTTTGTCCATCGCAAGGGCGATTATAAAGAATCCCGATATTCTGATTTTAGACGAAGCAACAAGCTCACTCGATGTCGAAACGGAGTCGCTAATACAAGAAAGCTTACAAAAGCTTATCAAGGGCCGTACAACAATCGCTATTGCGCACAGGCTCTCAACTCTCCGAAACGCAAACCGCCTCATCGTTCTCGATGAGGGCAGCGTGGCTGAGGTAGGTACACATGTTGAATTATTAAAGAAAAAAGGTATCTATTACAACCTCGTTATGGCACAACGCCAAGCAGGGAAACAAAAATAAGGGGACGGGGGGTTCGACAGGATTGCTTCGTGTTCCCTGTGCGCCACAGATTGCCTCGCAATGACGGGACTGTTGCATATTTTACAACAGACCCGTTTTGTTACTCATCTTTTTGTTTTTTAACAAGGATTATGCGGTTCTCGTCGAGTTCGGCGAGGACTTTGTCTTTTCCGCCGGTGATTTTCAGGGTGTCGATATATTCCTTTGGAAGCTGGACGCGTCCGACCTTGTCGATTACAAGGAGCTCTTCATGCTCGCCTTCGGCTGAGTCGCCCCGCAGGTCACCTATTGAATCAAGAGCTTCGGCGTATAAGTTCTGCCTTATATATTCACTGCTTGCTCTTCCGTCACGTATTGCAAGCACTCTGTTGACCCTGCGCGAAATTGCAAGGTCATGTGTGACGATTATTACGGTATTACCCATTTGATTGAGCTCGTAAAAAATATCTAAAATCATTCCCGTGGTTTTGGTATCGACCGAACCTGTCGGTTCATCTGCAAGCAGCAAGCCGGGGTTGTTTGCAAGAGCAATAGCAATGGCAACCCGCTGCTGCTCCCCTCCCGAAAGCTCGTCAATTCTTGATTTGCGTTTCTTAGATAACCCCACAAGCTCCAGCAGTTCTATTGCACGTGCTTTTTTCCCGGATGCACTTTTCAAAACCATCGGGAACTCTACATTCTCTTGAACCTTAAGATATGATATTAAGTTCCGTGCGCTGTTTTGCCAGACAAATCCGGCTTTCTCACGCTTGTATTTAATAAGCTCCTTATTGCTGATTGTGAGCATATCTTGTCCGTTAACACTGACTTTTCCCGCCGTAGGGCGGTCGAGCCCGCCGAGTATATTAAGCAATGTTGATTTACCGCTGCCGCTGCTCCCGATAATCGCCATCAGCTCGCCTGTTTGAACCTCAAGGTCAAGCCCTTGCAGTGCCATTACTTCAAAGTCTTTGGTTTTATAGAATTTTACTAAACCTTCACAGTTTACCGCAAGTTCAGTCTGCTGCATAAAAAGCTTTTCCTTTCGTTTTAACTGCTTTCGTTTTTTGTTAATTCCTCAACTACCTTGCCGTCTTCGAGGTCTATTACCATGTCGCCGATTTCCACCATGTTCGGGTCGTGGGTGGCCATGATTACTGTTGTGCCCTGTTCTTTAATTATCTCTTTGAAAAAACGCACAACCTGCAGTCCGGTAGTTGTATCAAGCTCGGCTGTCGGTTCGTCTGCAAGAACTACAACAGGTCTGTGTGCCACTGCCCGTGCAATCGCAACACGCTGCTGCTCACCGCCGGAGAGTTCATGAGCATGATGGTACATACGCCCGTCAAGCCCGACAATTGAAAGGCACTCTTTGACCCGCTCCTTTTGCTCGGCATAAGGCATTCCCGCAATACGAAGCCCGAACTCTACATTTTCAAATGCAGACATAGTTGACATGAGTGCAACCGACTGAAAAACAAACCCGACATTTTTCCTGCGGTACTCGTCTTGTTTTCTATCGCTAAACCCGGTTATTTCCTTGCCTTCAAAAAGTACATTTCCCGAAGTCGGACGGTCAAGAGCACCGAGGATATTAATAAGGGTTGTTTTACCCGAGCCTGAACGCCCGCGCAGGATAATAAGCTGCTCTTTCGGAATATCAATGCTTACATCATTAAGCGCATGCACCTCTTCTCCTCCCGAGAAAAATAGCCGGCTGACGTTTTGCACATTAAATAAAATATCATTACTCATTTTAATCCTCGCCGAATTTTATTACTTTGGCAATGTTGATGCGTCTGAGCATATGCCCGAGTACCAGTAAACATGATAACAGCATTATACCGAAAACTATGTATATTCTTATCGAATCATCACCCGACAGGAAGATGCGGAACGGAATGTTAAGATCGCTGCCCGAGTAGAGCAGGCTGAAGTTCGGAACAAACAGCACTACAGCAAGATGACCTGTTATTACACCGACAATAAGAGCAGTGCCCGAAACAAGAATTTGTTCATAAATCAACATCCGCAGCAGTTTTCTGCGTGTCATCCCCATAGCTCGTATAATACCGAACTGCAGCATCCTTGCGTTGATTGACAGTATCCAGTACACCAGAAAACCCATTGCGCAAATGACCATGGCGATTATAAAACCAAGTGACATTGCACCGTTTGTGCCTTGAATTACAGGGTCATTTTTTGCTGCCACCAAACGTGTTGTAGCTGTCTCGATGTGTCTGAATGATGCGCTCATTTCCGCAAGCTGATCATATATAAATGCATCTGATACGCCCGGCGATTTATTTATCCATACATTGTACGGGCTTTTAGGAACGTTTGCAGATAAATAATCAAAATTAGCAACAACAAAATGATTTCGTAAATATTCGCCTGCGGGTGATATGCGAAACGGTTCAAAAGAAGGCCAGAACTCGGCAAAAGCAAAAACATATACTTCCATCTGCCTGTTTCTGTGAAGATTCTCGATCCTTATTCTGTCTCCTTCTTTGACCCCAAGTCTTGTACGCAAGCTTTCAGAAAGAATAACCGCATTCGGGTATTCCATCATTATTTGCATATACTCGTTTAAGTGATACGGAGCAAGGTCCGACCTCCACCATGTTGTTTGTGCAAACTCATATGGTTCAAATGCGATAAATGATACGGTCGGGTTCATTCGGTTAAAACGGATGCTTGCATTCATCTGCATTACGCGGGCAACGCCGTCAACACCCTCGAGTGCTTTGAAATCTATAAAAGGCGGTTCTTCATAAATTATCGGACCTTCGCTTGTTACCCTGTCAGAACCCCCGGGACCAAATGCTCCGACAATCATGCTTGCCGACATATAATAATTACCTTGTTCATCGAGCTGGGTCCAGTACTGCTGAGTAACAATATCGCTGCCGAGAGCATTGAATATCCGGTCTTCAACATTTCGGTTTATTGTACGCGCAGCTCCTGCGTTAAATAACCCTATTGACAAAGCAATAATGATAAAAAGCATTAAAAAGTTTGCCGTTCCCCCGGACCTTTTTATGGTATGAAAAGCCGCATATGTCACAGGTGACCAGAAACGTCTGCCAATTAAATATACAAGTGAAACAAGCCAGGGGTAAACACGCAGGAAGCATAAACCTGCGCCTATTGCAAATACGGTTGAAATAAAGTATAAGGGTAAGCTTATTGGAGCTTCGGTGCCGCCAAAGCCCATACCTTGAAACAGTTCGGTCTGATCTCTGATTACATACAAATAATACAATGATAAACCGAGAGTAATTACATCGATAAACAAGACTTTCCATATGGGTTTTTTCGGGCGGGCTAATTTTCTTTTTTGCTCTACAATTGACGTCCGGCTGTATGCAAGCGCAGGAACAACTGCGGCAACAACGATGCATAAAAAGGCAACGGCTGCATACATATATACTTGCATTGACATCCGAAGCGGAAGTGCAGCACGTGAAACGAAGTCAAGAAAACCGTTTGCAGACCCGATAACACGGCATATCGCCCAGCCGAGCGGAAGCCCGATAATCACAGCGGTAAGACCTATTGCTACAGACTCAAGCAGGTAGAGTAAAAATATCTGCCTTCCCGAAGCACCTCTGCTTCTGATTACCGCAATAAACGCTTCTTCGTCTGATATTTTCATCTTAGCAATCATAAATATGTAATAAAACAGCATTATCAGTATTGGAATATTTAATAATTGCAAGAGGAACTGCAGGTTTCCCTCTCTGTTTTCAAAGCTGTCGATAACCGTCATAAATGTAGTTGTAATCGGTTTTTGTGTAAATACGTCTAAGTTCGCTGCTATTTCACTGTAAACCTTAGCATACTCCTCAGTTATCTGAGTGACGTTTTCGATTTTTATCCCCGCGTAATCTAAGATCAACAAATATGATTCGCTCATGTGTGATGAAAACGGGTGGCCGGCAAAGGTCTCAAAGGATTCATAGGGAAGGAAAAATGTATCGCTTAAAAGCATTGACTGCCAGTATGCATCCTCCGAGTTCGGTTGGAATACTCCGGCTACTCGTACATAAACAGTGTTTGTATTTGCCATGCCGCCTGCATAGCTGACATTGCTGACTGTATAAACACCTTCAGGTATCATTTTGTGTTTGTGCATCATTTCATCGGTTATCATGACATCTACTGTTCCATTTGTCGGGTCGGCTGTGGGGTTAAAGGTTCTTCCGTATAACATCGTAATATGGTTTTCCAAATCGGATTGAAATCTGAATCTGCATGTAATGATTCTCTGAGGGTCGTCTTCATCAAGAAACCGCAGGCTTTCAAAGCGTATAAAATGAACCATTGAATCAAGGGGTACACCAAAGCGTGACGGGATGGTATCGGCATACCTACTGAGCAGCTGCCTTTGCCGGTTTCTTATATCTTCATCTCTTCCCAGTGTATATGCAAGATTTATATATCCCGGAAATACTCCGGTATCCTGTTGATGCTGCATTAAATCACGTGTCAGGGTACGCTGAAGAATACCGTTTGCAAAGAGTGGTATCGATGTAATAACACCAATCACAAGTGCAGAACCGACAATCAGACAGGCGGTTTTCCAGCCGCTTCTTATTAATTTCTTTAAAACTAAAGTTAATATAGCTGACTCACCCCTTAGCGTATAAGTAAATCGCCTTCCTGTAGGCCGTCTGTGATTTCCGAGAAGGTGCTTGTCGATATTCCGACAGTGACCGTACGTTCAAGTGGTGTCCCGTTTTCAAGTATTATTACAAATGAACGCCCGGCATCATGTCTTATAAGATAATTTTGTATAACAATTACATTTTCTGCACTTGCACGTCTGTGGGTAACGGAAAACCCCGAACCAAGTCTGGTGTCTCCAAGCTCAAGGTCTTTACACTCGATGACGGTAATGCCTTTGTCGAATGCATCATCCGGATTTAACGGCGGAGTCTGAACAACCGTGCCGTTGTATATTTCAGTATTCAGAACAAAAGAAACCTCGGTGCCAAGCGGTACTTTTGATGCAAAATCATCCGATACCCGAAGAACAAGATTTTCGGTATCTGCAATTGAATAAATCGATGAATGATTCGGGACTACTTCTCCGAGCCTGAATCCTGTTGTATAGACAATTCTTCCCGATACCGGTGAATAGAGCATTGTATTTTCGACTGCAGTGCGTGCTCTTTCAAGGTCTAGCTTTGATAAGTTAAGACGCAGCTGCGCTGCCTCACGGTCGAGCCTCGGAGCACGGCGCGGGACTCTTTCAAAATCAATTTCTGCAAGGCGTGTATATATCTTCTGCCTTTCATATGCTTCAATTAAATCATCATTTTCAAGCTCGGCAAGCAAATCACCCTCTTCTACATCATGACCGCTGAAAAAATAAAGTGTTTTTAAGCGTCCCGATACATCACCGAAGGATACCGTTGTGCTTATTCTTGCTTCAAGATATCCTGTACCTCGGACCTCGTCGGCGATATCTCCGCGGGTTACTTCTATGGTAGTAAACTCAACCCTGTCGGGGGCACGTAACGGCGGCTGTAAAAACTCCTCCTCCTCGGGAAGAAGAAAACATCCCGTAAGTGTAAATAACAGTGCTGTTACAATACTCAATGCGATAATTCTTTTAAGTTTCATAATTGAATAATCCTCTCAATTTTTATCTTCTAACCACCCAGATAGTTGTTATTTCCCATACACCGCCCGTCGGATGTATTTTCATGCCGACATACTCATATTTTTCGTCCAGCATATATTCAAAGGAAACGATAAGAGCAAATTCTTTATCGGAATCTTTGTCAAAGTTCCATGCCATTCTTAAGCCTTCAATTTCATCGGAAATGTCGGTCAGTTCCACGTTACCCAGTTCATCAAGCGCAGCAAGGCTTTCTGTATAGTATGAAAGTCTCTCAAGGTCTGCTGTGAGTAATGCAGTTGCGGCTTCCGATGCAAAAACATAAAGTGATGTGTATAGAGTGCTGCTCATAAACTCGCTTCTTTTCCTTTGACTTGCAAGACGTTCTACCACAGAAGCACATCTTCGCACATGACTCATAAAAGTACTTTTTCGAATTTCGGTACATTCTATGCCATCTTCTCTTGCAAGCTGCCTTGAACAGGAAAAGCCTACACTTTCAATCTCACCGGGAACTACCGCACGCACGGCGAGCTGATGGCCGCCTATGACCGGGAAAATTACCAGATTTTTGTCATTTTGCGACAGGTGTCTGCTGTTTGTCCCGTTAAAAACCAAAAAATCTTCAGCAGTTAAATCATCACCTTTTGCGGCAAGCTCAAGCACATCGTCAACTGTCATATCTGCGCCGCTTATACCGATAAACCACTGCTCGGGGATTTCATTCGGGTTATTATTTGCTGTCTGCGGTTTTTCTGCAGTTGTATCTGAGTCCGATAATATCTGTGCTGTTGTTGCGGTTACCTTGTCCAGTGAAAACCCGACACTGAAAATCACTAAAAGGCACACTGCTGCTGCGATGACCACCCGTGATGCCTCCTTATATTTAAGTATATTCTTCATGCGTTCCTTAACTCCGCTCTCACCGAAAGCAAGCGGGCTTACGTTTATGGTACGCCGCTTTGTCGCTAAAGAAAGTAAAAGCAAGGAATAATCTTTTTTGGTTTTTTCGCCGATTTCCTTCAAAACACGTTCGTCGCAGGACATTTCCATATCGACATTAATAAGAATGAATGCCACCCATGCAAGCGGGTTGAACCAATGCATGCATAAGATAAAGTATGCAAAAAGTTTAATCAGGTGGTCAAACCGTTTTATATGCGTCTGTTCATGCAGGATTATATAGTTTTTCTCGTTCCCGTAAAGGTTCACGGGCAGATAAATCATCGGTTTTATAAAGCCAAGTACAAAGGGTGAATCAATATTACCTGCTTCATATATATTATCTTCAACATGAACGGCTTTTTTCATACTGCGTTTGATAACTGCGAATGATACCATTGCGTAAGTAAACATTATCGCTGCGCCCGCAAGCCAGACCCATGCACCGATTGCCGTCCATATCTGGAGCGGATTTGCACTGTCTCCCAAAGCAGCGGCAGGGAGCGAGCTGTTTATTAAATTGTCGAAAGCAATCATATTACTATCGATTTGAGGCAGCGGCTGCATGATTATATCCGGCGGGATTATTTGTGCCCGAAACGGTATTAGGCTGAACATGCTTTCGATGGAAAAAGGAATAAGAAGGCGAAAACCGGCTATTGCCCATAAGCAGTATGAAATAATTTTCGGAGCTTTTTTAAGCGGCAAACGCGCAAGGCAAATTGCAGCAATTACAAATGCTCCGGTCAGACTCATATTCAATACTGTTATGAACAAGTTAGTCATTGACTTCTCCGTCCTTGTGTTCGTCTATAAGCTTCTTCAGTTCGGTTGCCTGCTTTGGTGTCAGCTTCTTGCCACCCATAAAAGATGCTATAAACCTCGGAAGCGAACCGCCGAATTTATCTTCTACATATTTTCTGCTTTGCTTTCCGTAAAACTGGTCTTTTGTCAGCTTTACATATACCATTGTATTTTCATTTACAAAAATGCCGCGTTCGCATAATCTTCGCAGCATTGTATATGTTGTGGATTTTTTCCATTGCATGATATCCGCAGCGAGCTTTACAAGCTCGGCAGACTTAAGCGGTGCATTCTCCCATATAATGTTGGCAAACCGCGTTTCCTGTTCCCCCAAAGTAAAATCTGCCATTAATATTCATCCTTTCGTTTTTCTTGGCACAGTCGTGTTACATTCATTAAACCAACAACAGTTTACCACCGGTAAACTGTTGTTGTCAAGCTGTTTATAAAAAATCTTTTATTGCTTGCTCCGGTAGGCTTCTGCTTCCCAGTTCAGGATGAACTTGGCAAACTCATCGTTTAGCGGGATTTCTCCGCCAAATGATTTTGCGTATGTTGCGATTTTTATTGAATCGAGGAAGAGCGCCTTTGCTCTTTCTGCGTTTTGCTTAGTTTCACTAAGTGCAAAAAACCCCAGGTTTTGAACTGCAACAATTTTGGGCTTGAAACCTTTTCTTTTTATATATGCGGTAAACTGTGTGTCCAGACAGGGGGACGGTTCTGTTGTCTTCAATGCCTCGCTTGCGAGGCTATAGACAGGAGAACCGTCCCCCTGTCTTTCGATAAACAGCGGTTCGTCTTTGCAGTTTACGATGTGGTCGGGGGAAAATGATTTGCTTACCGGTTTGAATGATTCCTTGTCTTTTACGTATTTAAGCACTTGAGTGTTTGTGCAGAAAAGTACTGTGGCAGCATTATCGTTTGAGTATAAGGATTTAAGGGTTGCTTCTATTGCATCGGCAAGGCTGCTGTCGTATGGTGCATCATCAAAGGACGGGGTCTCTTTTATATTTTCCTTAAGCTTGGTAACTGTATACTCCATTAACCCGTCAATTTCCTCAACGGTATCGGCCGAAATAAATATTCCGTGGTTTTGAAGTATAACAATTTGAGGGTGTTTGCCTGTTTTTTCTGTGTTGGCTTTGAACTCTCTGTTGCAGGTTTGCGCAAGCTCAAGACCCGGTTTTACAAGGTCAATCCATACGGCTTTATCATCGAATATGCTTTTACATGTCTGTTTGCCGTTTTTACTGCATGTAAGACCGTTGATTAGAGCGGGATGTACGTGCAGAACAAAGCTGAACGGGAACATTGCGTGGAGAACCGATTCGATACTCGGACGCTTGTTTTCTTCGCCCGAGAGTCTTGCATCCATCATGTCCGAGAGTGCTTTATCTTCTTTTTCCGCTTGACTCATTTCCGTATGATAATCGGGTTTAATCATTATAAGAAGTTTTTCTATATCAAGCGCAACAAATTGCTCCGGTATAATTTCGGACAGTGCAACACCCGAGCCTTTTACATAGAGTATGCCGTTTTCCTTATATGATGTGTTTCCCCCGCCTGCGAGAACGTACTCATCATTGCGGCCGTAACGGTTGGACATTTCTGTCAATATTTCCAAACTCAAATTCGTGTACCACTCCTAGTTCTTAATTATTGAAGGTTTATTGCAGCGTTCACAGTATTCATTCCAAACCGCCTGCCATGGCATTGCTTTTAGCTCCTCCGAGAGTACAAGCCTTTTTGTGAAGTCGAATTCCCGCTCCGCTTTTTGTAATGTTTTATACGGGTCGAGTAAAGCTATAAGAAGTGCTTTGCGCATATTCCGCATGCCTACAACCCATGCCGATACCCTGTCAATTGAGCCGTCGAAGAAGTCAAGGCCGATGCTGACTCTTTCAAGTAAATCACCGCGGATAATTTCTCTTGAAATCGCAATCAGTTCATCATCGAGCATTATTACATGGTCGCTGTCCCAGCGTACGGGACGTGATACGTGTAGGAGGATTTTTTCAACAAACAGAGACACCGCAGATATTTTTGCGCTGACCATTTCAGTCGGGTGGTAATGCCCTGCATCCATGCAAAGCGCAAGCCCGTTTCTTATTGCATATCCCATGTAAAATTCGTGGCTTCCAACAGTATAACTTTCGACACCGATTCCGAAAAGCTTGCTTTCAAGCGCATCTGTGATGTCCATTTTTTCTGCGTAAATTTCGTCAAGCGACTGTACAAGATGTTTGCGGGGGGTGAGCGTATCAGCGGGAGTGTCCTTAAAGCCGTCGGCTACCCAAAGATTTACAACAGATTGACTGCCTTGGTTTTTTGTAAAATACTCGGCGATTTCACGGCATCTGATGCAATGCTCGATCCAAAATTCCCGTATTGATTTATCGGGATGAGATAGCGTAAGTCCTTGTGCCGACTTCGGGTGTGAGAATAAGGTCGGGTTAAAATCGAGTGTAAGGCTTTGTTCTTTTGCCCACTGCACCCATGTTTCGAAATGCTTTGGTTCGATTTGGTTTCTGTCGACACCTTTTACATCACCGTAAATCGCATGTAAGTTAATGCGGGTTTTGCCGGGTATCAGTGATAATGCTTTTTCAATCATTTGTCGGAGTTCGCCGGCATTTGTTGCTGCTCCGGGATGATTGCCGGTCACTTGAATGCCGCCCGTGACTTCATCGCTGCCGCTCTCGAATCCTTTGATATCATCACCCTGCCAGCAATGCATCGAAACAGGTATTGCATCTAGTGTTTTTATCACTGCTTCGGTGTCAACACCAATCGTTGCATATTGCTCTTTTGCATTTTTGTACATTGCTTTCTCCTTTTGTGTAGCAAGGTGTATTAAGGCATTGGACATGTACCCTGTCTTATTCTCCAAGTGTTTTGAATAAGTCTTCGAATAGGGCGTCTCTGTTGATGTGGTAGACGTATCTTATGGGGTGTCTTGTTTTGTTAAAGGCGTAGTGGTGGTCGTATTCGGGGATTGGCGCAGGTTCAAAGCGGTCGAGCATGAAACTGTCTTCAAGCAGCCATGCCACAGCCGTGACATCCCAGATTACACGGGTCCATGTTTTCAAACCTCCGTCTGCAATAGCCTGCTCGGTTGTATAATCCACGAGATAATCGCATAGCTCATTTTTACCCCTCAACCAGTATTCAAGCTCGGGGCCTCCGGTTGTAAATGCCGAAACAACTCCCATACACGGGAGCTGTACAACAGGTACACCGCAACCGAAAATGATTCTGCCTGCCGCAACGTCCTGAGAAAGATTAAACTCACTTGTATCATGCCAGTCATGTGAATGACCGCCGAGCCAGATAACAACGATTTTGTCTTTTATTTCGGGTTTCATCAGTAAGGCGGAAGCTATATTGGTGATTGCTCCGATTGCAACGACATACAGCTGGTTTTCTTGCGTGTAACCGGAAGCAAGCTCAATCAGGTTTTTTGCGGCATCGGATATAACAGGCTCTGTTTCCGACGGCAGGAACTTGTCCGAGCCTTTGAATACGTTCGGTTTCAGGTCGTTGCGTTTCATCAAAGTCAGAATTTTAAGTATTTCATTGTAGCTTTTTTCCATACCGTCCTTCGGGGAGGTTGACTTTTCATTCAAAAACGGTGCGGCATTGATAGCTTTTACATTCAGTTCACTGCTCTTTTTCACCATATACGCAAGAGCAAACTGGTCATCAATTTCATTAAAAGCATCTGTATCAAGCACCACATCAACAGGCCGCTTTGGTTTCTCCAGGCGTTTGATAAGCTTTGCATAGTCGTTAGTATTTATTTCCATAATCTCCCCCGTGTAAATTGTTATTGATATTGTACGGATGTTAATATTGTACGGTTACATTTTATGCGGTTACTTTCAAGATAATAACGCAATTAGTGCGATTATGTCTGCACTATATCACAAAATGCGGCGTAATAACGATTGCCGAGTTGATAGAGGGCTTCCCGGCTAAAGTGAATTGTGTCGTCGTTACCGGTTTTTTCGCTGTTGGATTGGAGCCCGTCTGTATCTACAAACGCTGCGTTTTCTATATCGGCGCAGACATCCTTTATTGCCGTAATTATTGGCTTGCATATTTCAATATTATCATTTTTCCAATGATGTACAAAGTCCCCTGCTATAAACGGCAACTTTTCTTGTCCAGCTGTTTTTCTGATGTTTTTTACCAATGCTGTGAGATTATTATAATGCCTGTCACGATTTGGGTTTTCTGTATCTGACTCTCCCTGATGCCATAAAAACGCAACAACTTGATTCTTAGGGTTTAATGCAAGTGCCGTTTTGAGCATATCAATCATTTTCAGAAATAATTCATCTTGCAGACCCCATTGTTTTGCATGAAAGCTTGTACCACCGACCGCTGCAAGCAGGATTAGTATTTTCCTGCCATCCTTGAGCCAACCGTCTTTGATATATCTGTCGGCATACGAAAACACAAAATTACCTACCGCATCATTGCCCCACACCTTTTCACGTGCAGTCATGACTGTAAAATCATTCTCCATCATAAGAATCTCACCCCGCGACTCAAACGGCTCCGGAACCGCCCCAATCCCGCACCCTTCCGCATTAGACTGCCCACCTTGTATTATAATATCAAACTTTTCCTTGCTAAAATCGTATAACATTTTGGTAAACTCCTTGGATGGTTGATTATTTTATTGATAATTAGTTGCAAAAATTTGCTTTACTCATCATTTATACAGTATCAGAGCCATGAATTCGAGGGGTGAGGTGCCGGTGTTTTTTATTGAGTGGCCTTCGTTGTTTTTTGTGAGGACTGAATCACCTGCGTTTACGGTTACGATTTCGCCGTTGTCGGAAACTTCGGCCTCTCCGCTGATTATATAGTATGATTCCATTTCGCCTTCGTGAACATGATGCCCTATGGAGCATCCCGGTTCAAGGGTGATTTTTGCATACAGCCTACCCTTTTCATACATCTCCTCGGGTGTAAGCAGGTGCTCGATGGTCACAAGTCCGTCACCACCCCGCATGTTTTCGTTTTCTTGTACAGTGTAATCTGCTTTTCGTTTAATCATTATTTTATCTCCTTTATTTTTCTTTTCTGATTCTGAAGAGGAAGACCTGGCGGAGGAAGGCGGTTAGGGGGATTGCGCAGATGATTGTATATAGTTTTGCTTTGGTTGGGGTGTAGCGGAGGAAAATGTAGTATACGGCGAACAGTTCGGATATGTAGGCGCTGATTAAAAGAATTGCGTAGATTCCCGTGAAATAAAATTCAAGATCATTTGCGACTACAAAACCGTACCGCATATCAAGGATTATTGTTGCTGTTATAAGTGCTAAAGCAAGTTCGCTGCACAGTACGAGGTATTTATACTTGCTCTCCCCTTTTATTTCATCGGCGATTTTTCCTCTGGTATATCCCCTTGCAAAGGGTATCCATGCTACCCATGAGGGTGTGGTGCTTCCGCGCTTTTGGATAATTGCGGAAATTGCTATTGATTCAATGACATACAGAACGATAAGAACAGGTGAAAGCATTGCAAATATTATGATATATGCAAATATTAGGATAATATAAAAAATATTAAAAATGCTTTCGGTTGAATCCTCAACGGGTTCATAGGGCAAGGATGCTTCTGCAGGTGATGCTTCTATGGATGTAGCGTCCGCAGGCACGACCATTGCAGTAAAAAGCAGTAGTGCAAACACTACACAGATAATAATTTTCATGTATTTTTTCATTGCTTATCCTTTTTAGTCTATTTTGCTCTTTGCCTGTTTTGCTGATTGCTCTTTGCTTGTTTTGCTGCTATATAGCCTCGAAAAGCTAAATATTTGCCTGTTTTTAACGATATATAGTATATAAGCTAATTTTTGCAAAGGGAAGAGACGGCTATGAATTTCTCGGCAGTTCGCGGATATAATGCATATGCAGAGTTTTCGGCTCAAATCAGAGAAGCCGTAAAGCTTCGTGATGCTCAAAAGGTTCAGGATGCTAAACAGGAAAAATCCGGCTCCGAGCTTGGTGATTCTCTTGGCAGTGTCGATACAGATGACACAGTTTCAATTTCCCGCTCCGCTCTTGCCCTTTCACAGACCTTATTGCAAAATTCTCAGTCTCAAAAACCTCAATTTCAAACACTTCAATCTCAAAAACCGAAGCCTGAAAGCCCGCAAAATGAAAATCCGCAAACCACCCTTAAGGAATGGATGAAAACATCGGGTCATACTATTTCTGCAAACAGTGCAACCGCACAACGTGTTTCCGGTCAGACGATGGCAGAGCTGCTTAAGCTCAATGGTGTGGATGTCGAGGAAAATGAAGTCCGCAATGTCGATATGGACGTTTGGTGTGCCGTCAGCGTAACCGAAAAGAACGCCGAAAAAGCAAGAGCTATTCAAAATCTCCTCAACACCACTCCAAGCGGCATAAACTGGGGATTTTTACTTCAAAAGCTTCCCATTGACTGATTTGCTCATGGGTAAGATACGAGTAAGATAATTTAATAGCATTATATCATAAATAGCAAGGGGACAGATACCCCCCTTGCTTTATTTCGTTTATTGCTTTAATATTGTAGCGAACCCAATATTTATTGCGAAGGGATAATAGTTTGAATAAATTCAAACCAATATTACGATGTACCAATTTCTCGCCGATAAATCGGCAACCGAAACAGATGTACAAAATGACAATGCCTTTTCATAGTTATTTTGTGCCTGTAGTATAAAGAAAGGCATGGTCATTATAATGCCAAAGGTGCTGCGTTCCAGTGAAATGAATAAATGTCTTGGTTGCTTTACTTGTATGACGGTTTGTGCTGCAACGGGTCAGAAAAACCATTCTTTGGTTAAAAGCGCGATTAAGGT
>WQXS01000029.1 GCA_009784725.1 Oscillospiraceae bacterium | reverse complement strand
CTCAACCTCATACCCGAGAACCACATTTAATGATACATTTATATTATTTTGAACATTATCAAGTGTAATAGAACTTGCTTTACTCTCAGGAGAGGGAGGTATAAAAGCAGGATGTCCTGTAACGGTCCATTCATATGCATACAAATTACCCGGTGTCGGAGTTGGTGCTGTAAATGTAACTGATGCTCCTACAGGGATATTAGTATTATTCGGAAGCGTGACATCTGTTCCGCCAGCCCAAGTGTATGTTGTAGACATACCTCCGCCCGGAGTTCCATCGACATTATACGTAACTGTACGGCCTTCCAGTTCTCGTCGTACAATCCTAAAGTCGCCAACTTCCATAGGAAAGGTTATAAGGTTTTTCGTTGGGTTTTCAATATTGTCAAATTCACCGCTACCTAAAACACGCTTTTCATCACTGATATTATTCGGAGCAGTTAAAACCCAAAGCGGAAATCTTCCGCCTGTCGTTAAATCTGCTGATACAGCTACATTTATGGGTTGTGTTAACTGATAAGAGGCTCCTTCAATTATATTTTCGTTATCTGCTGCATTTTTTACTTCAATACCTGATATACCGGGTATGCTAAAAGAAGGATTAGCTGACCAAACCAAAGAACCGACCGGTTGTCTAAACTCAACACGCATTGTTGTTGATTCTGTCATTATAAATGTATAACTATCAATTTCAATGTTATTTATTCGTTTAACTTCTACGTCATCTTTAAACCAGTAAATATAATCTTCTGCAATAGAGCCTGATGTTTTCCATGCAGTTATTGTGACCGTACTGCCTGCAGGAATTTTAATCGGGTTGCTTTGTGCTGCTCCAAGTGTCATCTGTGCACTAAATGTTCCTGAAACTCCGGTTGCTTCTCCATATACAATACCTAAATCAATGCCTTGAAGTTGATAGAATATTAAATCATACAGACCATCATTGTTAAACGGTACAATTTCATTTAACGCCTCTACGTCTTGCTCTAAACCTTCTTCGTATGCCTGCAATTCAAAATCATTACTATTTGGTTCGATTTCATTTTCATTATTATCAGTTAAATTTGAAACATTTTCATTATCTTCTTCGGATTTTTTATCATAGTCATTTGGGTCTTCGTTTTCACCATCACCATCATTTTCATCATGCTCGTTATTATCATTTTCTTGCGATGTATAATGTGGTTCGTCGGGTTGATTATTAATATCTTTAATAATATCGTTTGAATCACTAAAATCATTTAAACCGTTATCATTTTCATAGTCAACGATTAAACTTGAAGCTGATCCCATAATTAAAATTATAGAAAGAAGAACGGAAATAGCTCTGTTGGTAAGTGTATAGCGCAAATCACCGGCTCCTTTCAAAAATTTCAAAATATGAGAGAGCATCGATTATACATTTAATAAAAGGAAATAACAATATAAGAAATGCATTTTACAGAAAATTTAATGCAAAATTTACATTATAAAAAGCTAATGTTCAGCTCAATATAAAACGATAAAATTAATATAGAAGACGGATATGTAATAAATGACAAGAAAAGTCATTACAAGCGTAAGAGGGTATAGCTAAAGCATGAGATTACAAAACAATATTATTGCTGATAACTCGCATCGCCAAATCGGCATTAATAATCGTAATTTAAGTGTTAATACAGAAAAGCTCAGCTCGGGATACAGAGTAAACCGCGCAGCAGATGATGCTGCGGGTCTTGCTATTTCCGAAAAAATGAGAACCCAAATCAGAGGCTTAAACCGTGCAAGCTTAAATATACAAGACGGCATATCTCTTTTACAAGTCGGAGATGGTGCACTGCAATCAATTCATGATAAAATGCAACGGCTTCGTGAGCTTGCCGTACAAGCAGCAAATGACACAAACCAGCTCCTTGACAGAGAAATGATACAATTAGAATTCGGTGAACTTGCATCGGAAGCAAATCAAGTCATTCAAACGACAAATTTTAACGGCAGATTATTATTTGACGGAAGTATGGCTCCGGGCTGGGAATATGAACTTGGAAAAAACATAACCCCTTACACGACAACAATTCCCGCCGGAGGTGATTTTATTGCTCCGGTCAGTGTGCCGGGATGGAATGCTCCTGCCGCATCTTTTGGTTTTGTAAGCGGCTTAAGAACTGATTTAAACTCTGCAGGATTTCCAACTGACGGGTTATTTGCTATGCAAATTGTTACACCGGCAAACGGAACATTAAATGTTGTTATGGATTTTGCAAAATCAAATTCTTCGGGTACATTAAACATGACAGGATTTCTTGAATATTTTAAAACCGAGTTTAACTCCTTTGGTCTAGGTGATGTCGTTGAAGATATCCGTTATCTTGGAACGGGGCAAATAATATTTGATTTTCCTAGAGACGGTAATACATTACTCGGAGTCATGGGGCAACCGGGTACCACACCTCCACGTGTTACTGTCGGAATTGGTCAAGCAGGTGCTGTTCCTCCCGGATTAGGATTTCCTACAAGCGCGGAGCAGCAAGCATCATTAAATGGTTTTGGTCAATCTTGGACGACAGAACCTATCCATCCAACTAGGACAAATCACGACGGACCCTTCCCCGGAACAAATGTAGTTAGAAATAATGCTATTTTTAATAGTGATGGTATTCGTTTAATGCCCGCTGATAGCGGAGCAACTGCTCCGGCAGGCGGATTCCCAACCGTATCAATTACTGTTGACGGTAATACATCAACAATACCGCTTTCACCCGCAGCATATCCGACAATTGAATCATTTATCGATGCGCATGCAGGTATCTTTAAATCACATGGTTTTGATTTAGATGTTGATGAAGAAACGGGAAGACTTGTATTGACAACAACAGGCAAAAACGATAGTCCGTCAGTCAGCATTTCAATTAACCCCGGTGCTCTTGCAAGTGACCTCGGATTTGGAAGCCCTCCAAGTATTTCAACTGAACTCCCAACGGGCAACTCTTTATGGATTCAAGCCGGAGCAAATAAAGGTGATGGAATCGAAATTGGAATACCGCGTCTTTGTACACGCTCTTTAGGAATTTCAATATTGCGTCCTTTAGACGAAAACCCTAATACCGACCACATCAATAGACTTGGTGCAGATGGCTACAGAACAGTAGCAAACGTTGCGGGTGACCCGATGGAGTACAGCCTTGATGTATCATCACACGAAAAAGCATCTGCAGCACTTGATGTGCTCACAAATGCAATAAATATCATCAGTACTGAGCGGGCGAGGATTGGTGCACAGCAGAACCGTCTCGAATATTCAATGCAAAATGTTGATAATTCGGCAGAAAATCTGCAAGCTGCAGAATCCCGGATAAGAGATGTAGACATGGCGGCTGAAATGACCCTCTTTGTACAAAATCAAATTCTTCAACAATCAAGCACAGCGATGCTGGCGCAGGCAAATGCTCTGCCTAATAGTATGCTACAGCTTCTGGGATAGAGTTTAAACTAAGGAACTCAAAAAATCACACTCTTTTTGTAAATGAGCTTTAATTTCATCGGCCTCTTCGTTTGATATATCGTCATAAATATATTCTTTGTAGAATTCTTCTATATCTTCAATGTGTCTTCGCAGCTGATAGAATTTTAGAACATCCTCACGGACAACGTAATCGGGTTTGATTTTTTGATAAACCGGCAAAAACGTATCCCAGTAGCTTCCCCATTTGGAATCACCCCAGTACCAGTCACCCCAAAAAGTATAAAGGTCCGCTTCGGCCGGAGCGTACCTGATGCTTTCCCAATCAATCAAAATTAACCTGTCGCTTTGGATAAGATTCCAACCGTGAATGTCTGCGTGACATAAAACTAAAGGCAGGTTTTCAGCTTTTAACCGTGCAGCCATACAGCTTGTCTTTTCAATTGCTTGCATAAGCATATCATACTTTTGGTATATGCAAAGAGAATTACTAACTTCGTGATGTTTTATTCTTAATAATTCGTCACAAGGAACTTCGTATGTTTCCTGAATACCGGAAAAGTTAAAAGGCATACCGGCTCCATAACGATGAAGCTCTCCGACAATCTCCGCAAGCTCTTCCTGCTGAGCGGCCGTCAGGGGTTTTGTCCGTGGTGTGACGCCGTTTATATATAAAAACAGCAAATAAGTATAGTTTGGAGTATCAACTTTTATTTCACCCTGTGCCGTAAGTATCGGGGAGTTGATTCTGCCTTTTAGCCCTGTGTTATTTTCTAACCAAAAAGCTGCATTCATACTTAAGCTTAATTTTTCTAATTGTTTTACAGAGTTAATTTTTGTTTTATCATACTCCTTTAACCAAAATATTCCCTCTTTACATTCCAATTTATATGCCGATGCCGACAAACCGCCAATAGCCGGAGTTATGGCGGTGACGGAAATATTATATTCTTTTTCAATAATCTCTTTATTTACAGCCATTTTTTTAGTTTTAAGATATAGTATATTACAGCACTAACTAAAATCATAAAGCCCAGTACTATCGGATAACCGAATTCCCATTCGAGTTCGGGCATTCTAATAAAGTTCATGCCGTAGACTCCTGCGATAACTGTCGGGGGACCGAAAAATAACGTTAGAATTGTAAGCTTTTTTACCGTTTCATTCATTTGAGCATTTGCTTTACTGTCATAGAGATTAAGTAAATCCTTTGACATGGCATATAAGTTATCGGCAAAGTCGTATAATTTTGCAAGACGTGTATCTACATCCCTGAAATGCCGAAGCTGAGAAGCATCCAGGAATTTATTGTCGTCAAGCAAAACCTGGTCACCGACATATGATATTGCCCGAAGCAGTTTTTTATATGTATACGTAGTTTTACGGATTGAAACAATTTCGGAAATATAGTCCTTTGACGGATGCACTTCAATTTCCTCTGCCAGATCTTCAATAAAACTTTCGATTTCTTCAAGTGTATCCGAATAAAAAGAAGCAAGATTATCAAAAAGCAGATAATACAAATGTATGAGCGGAGCAGTGCGGGACATTGCAAGAGGACATGCGGCCATTAAACTGTCGGCTAATTTTGAAAGAGTTTTTCCCGGTGACTCCGGCAGAACCAAGGTTAAATACTTATCGGAAAAGAAAATATTAATTTCCTGCTCTGTCATATCTTCATTTTCAGATTCTGCATAAAGCATACTTACAAAATCATAACCGTCGTAATTGGTAAAACGGATTTTCTCATCAAGGTTTGTACACTCATCAACAGTATCCTTATCCCACCCGAAAACATCAAGCAATGAATAAAGCTCATCGGAATTACATATAACAACAAGCTGAGAACCCTCGGAAATCACAGGCACATCTAAAGCAAACTCCACACCGTTTTTAAGGTCATATCCCCTCATGTCAATACCCAATCCTTTCCGTCAAGTCTGTGTGTAACGAAACCCCGTGACTATTAAAATCACAGGGTTATGTTTTTTGGTGATGTGTGTGTCACCTTATAGCAACTCTTGGTTTAAATATCACGCTGCTTGTCTTACTTTACACTCCACTCTGTAAAATAGACCTTTGTTGAAAGTAGCATATTCCGAACGTATCGGAGTGTTAATGTGTTTACAGTATATATTAATAGCGTGATTTTGTACAGTAATATTTTATCGATTATCTCTGCATACAGTTCCGGTGTACTTTCTTCTTGAGATATAATCCTTTTCATGGCATCAAGAGCAGATGATATGCTGTCTTTTGCATTTGCAACGAAATTAGAATTATTTACCCTACTATTTTTCTCTGGTCAATAAATTGTTCAATAGCTATATATAACCAGCTTCAACAACGAGTTTTTATATTGAAGTTAGTAGAAATATCAGCGTTTGGCGATAATCTCATTGATATAAACACTTTACATAATTTTATTTTTCGTTTTGTTTTTTGACGGAGGCGGTGGTGGTGGTCGACCAGTCTTTCCTGGAGGCGCATTATCTCCATGAATTACTCTACCTGGAGTTCCTGTTGGTTTCTGTGTAATTGGCTCTTTTTTATCTTTACCATTACTCATAACTATTCCCCTCTTTTATAGTATTTCCATCTGTAAATTCTCGATAATATCGTTGATTCATATATTTATTTCTATCCTTTTCTGCCTTTTTTGCGACCTCTTTATTCCTCGGAAAGTATGTATCTCCAATAAATTTTGCTTCAAGAATAATCTGTTCATTTGAGAATTCAAGAATTTTATTACTTATTTCATCGTTTGTTAAAGAAATTTCTACAGCACTATTTACCCTATCCCAAACATGGTCAATACGATTTATAAGAAGATTTAAATCAGGTAAGTAAAAATTGATAGTATTAATCTGCCGAGTATAAGGAAAAAGGTAGTCTATTGCACCAATTACTTGTGATAGTCCAATAACTATCGCCCATACAATTTGCCATTGTGAAAAGGTAAACCAAGCAGCAATGCCTCCACATGTACATATTGCAATAAAACCTTTAATCAGACGAGAAATACGTTCAGATCTTATTTTGTAATGCCAGTAGTAGTATTTCTCTAAAACAATTTGTTCATACATAGCCCAATATTTATCTATCATTAATTTCTCCACTATTGAAATAAATGCACTGTCTTCACGTTGTTAACTTTAAAATACGCCTTACTCGATTAGCAAATTTGCGTTGATTGCTGTCACTTGATGTTATATCAGTTGTAATATATCTTTGTCTCACAGACATTGCTGCCCCAATTCTTGACTCTACTTCATCTGTTATACACGATGCAACCAGTATTGTTATTGCGTTTGGATATTCTGCCAACGTGTTATCAAATGATTTGAACATTGCGCCTAATCTTTCTAATGCTCCTGCAGGATCGAGACCTGCTTTAACTTCAATCACCCCCACAACTGCACTACTGTCATCAATCAGTGTTATATCTGGTTCTGAACCAAATAATATTGAAAAACCGTTTACAAAGTTAACTATGCGGATATTATCAACGCCATCGAGTATATCTGATGGTTTCAAAGCGGTTATTGAGATTGTTTTATTTTGTTTGTCTGTTATAGACGATACATCTCCTTGTGATAATAATTCACGCAAAATTATTGACCGAATCACTCTTTCCCCCTCGTTACCAATGGAATTCCTCCACGAGCCATCTATATAAGTTCCCGCTGTAGCATACATCATACCTTGTATTTCAGTTTCATTTATGTCTGTAGATAATGACACCACTAGTGACATCACTTCATTAATTGAAGTAGTTAAACTATCTATTACTTCTTTTTTAAGTGTTCCTGGACTTATTTTACCTAACTCAATATTATCGACAGAAGTTACCCCGGATATAATTTTTAATCCTTTTTGGGGAAGCATTGCAATAGAGCGATAATATTTTAAAAATGATGGATGAAGCTGAAGAACTTTGGGGTGCAAAAATACAAGCATTGGAGGAATTTTCTTTTTTTTCAATATATCCCATGCAGAATCGCACACTTTCCAAAGTTCACGTTGCGACCAGTTTAATTTACTTCCTTCGATATTATTAAGCGTTTGTACTTGCATAAATAAATCAAAATATCCATGCGAATGTAGCTTGTTATAAAAGAATGTTGACTTTAAATGATAACTTTCTTTTGAAACTTCATACGGTACTTTTGGCAAGTTACACCTCTTCTTTCTGACTAAACCATTGATTAAGAATAGCTGTTGCAATCGCTTCTGCCATTTTAGGCGGTACTGCATTACCTACCTGTCCAAATTGAGTCATTGTTGTGTCTCTTTTAGAACTATAAGAATCAAGTCTAACACCCTTGAATTTCCATTCTATCGGGAAAGTCTGTATGCACGCAAGTTCTCTAACTGTTAGCATTCTGTCTTCATAGGGATGAATAAAATCACGGTAACCGCTTCGTGTTACAGTAGGAGAGGGTTTGTTTGGGTCAAGTCTTCTGTAGGCAGAACCAAAAGTCTTTTCTATTTCCGAAAGTTTACTTCCTATAGGTACTTTTTTAATTTTTTCAAGTGTTGACGGAGAGTGTGCTGTAATTTGATGATTTTCTGTTTTCTTAGTAGCCATACTTTTCTCGCCTTCTCTTAATTGTTTCTGATACTCGAACAGCTGTTTCTGATGGTGCATCTGGCTCTGGAAGATTTCCGATAGCTGACCAAACACATAAAGGAGATGTATGTGATGACTTTCTTGGGTACTTAAATTTCAAGTTTCTTCTATTTCCAACAATTACTATACGTTCTCTGTATTGTGGAACACCATAATCAATAGCATTCATTACTTCAGGTTCTGTTATTGTATATATGTATTGTTGACCGTTGTATTTAATAGGCTTTTTAAGTTCTTCTATTAACAGTCTTAATGCTCGCCCAGAATCCCAATTCACTAAACCTTTTACATTCTCTAATACAAATCCAAAAGGCAGTGCACCGCGTACGATACGGACATATTCAAACAATAGTTTTCCTCGCTCATCATTTAACCCTTTACGCAACCCAGCCAAACTGAAACTTTGGCAAGGGGGGCCACCAATAATTAACGCTGCCTCTAATGGCTTAATATTTGCCTTATGAAGAATTTCTTCAACAGACAGATTCTCAATGCGTTCATTTATTACTGGAGTAGCAGGACGATTTGCCCGGAGTGTATCACAACAAGCCGAATCTGCTTCAACTGCAACAGCAATTGAAAATCCCGCCTTTTCAAAGCCAATATCTAATCCACCTGCACCTGAAAATAAGCTTATAACTTTTAAACCATTCTCTATATATAGGTTCTTTTCTTCTTTTGGATAATCTGTATCTAAACTTATAGTTTCAAATGATAATTGCTCATTAAACTCTTCATTTATTGTTTTCAACATAGCAATTATCTCCTTAATTCTTAATATAATTATATAATAAAACAGATTATAAGATAATTCAACCTGAATTATTTCATTTTCCCAAATTGTTATACTTACGATATAAGTTTTATAGTGTTATGACACTGCTATTATAAAATCGTTGCTCCTGCGTATTAAAAACTCCAAAATACGAACCCATACGATACATTAAATTGAGGGGTTATCTATAGAATTAGTCATTAAGAGGAATGAAAACACTACCTTGACAAGAGGTGCATTTATAAATTTGTTGATATTACTTATGTGAAACTATGTATTGTTAGGCGTTTTGTGTTGTTAATGTAAATAACAACTCTTGTTTTAAGAGTTGTCATTTGGTGACGTGTGGTGACCCGTACGAGACTCGAACTCGTGTTGCCGGCGTGAAAGGCCGGAGTCTTAACCGCTTGACCAACGGGCCGCACTAGCTGAGAAATAACGCCAATTTATTATACAATGCGGAGAAGCATAGCTTCTCTAAACGTTGTGCTTGTGAGATTATGCGGAGATACTTGTATCTCTCAATGCGAACGAAGTTCGCTATGGTAGCGGCAACTGGATTTGAACCAGTGACCCTGCGGGTATGAACCGCATGCTCTAGCCATCTGAGCTATGCCGCCACATAGTCTTGGCACGCAAAACCTTATGAAGAATATCTGCATTCTCCTTTAAACGAGCACGGATTATTGTAACTCGCTAAGTAACTGTTGTCAAGGTATATTTCCAATCTTGAAGAAAAAAGACTCTTAGTGTACAATCATCTACAGGAGTGTGAAAAATGAAGCAGTTAACACCGGAAAAAATCGCAGAAATAACAAACGGAGAATATATAGGCACAGATAAGGACAAAACCGTTCCCATAAAAGGTGCAGTCAGAGACAACCGTGATGTAAAACCCGGTAATCTTTTTATATGCATAAAAGGAGCAAAAGCGGACGGACATGATTTTATTAATAGTGCATTTGAATCCGGAGCTGTATGCTGCCTGACCGAAATTAAAATTAATAATGCAAAAGGACCCTATGTTCTGGTAACCTCCACACTCGAAGCGATTAAACAAATCGGAGCGTATTACAGAAGTCTTTTTGACATTCCTGTAATAGGTATAACGGGAAGTGTCGGCAAAACCACCGCAAAAGAAATAATCGCTGCAGTGCTCAGTGAAAAATACTGTGTCCTGAAAACAGAAATGAACCTTAACAATGAACTTGGTGTTCCGCTCACTTTATTAACACTGGAAGAAAAACACGAGGCAGCAGTCATTGAAATGGGGATAAGTGATTTTGGTGAAATGAGCAGGCTTGCACAGATGGTCCGTCCCGATATATTTGTAATGACAAAAATCGGTTATGCACATATTGAAGAGCTTGGCGATTTACAGGGAGTATTAAAAGCAAAAACCGAAGCATTTGAATATATGAAACCGACAGGAACAGCAGTTTTAAACGGTGATGACGAACTATTAAATGGATACGACCCCAAAATGCGGAAAATTACTTTCGGGCTTGAAAAACACAATGATATTCGTGCACTGAATATCCAATCAAACGGTATTGAATCCATAGAGCTTGATATCGAAAGTGAGCAAAGCCGGTTTCATATAAAAATACCTGCTTACGGCAGCCATATCTCCTCTCTTGCTCCTGCTGCCGTTGCAGTCGGGCAGTTGCTTGGAATGAATGAAAAAGAAATACAAAATGGGTTTTTGAAATATTTACCCGTTGAGGGAAGGTCGAGAGTTTCAAATCTAAGAGAGATTACTGTTATAGATGATTGTTATAATGCAAATCCGAATTCGGTAAAAGCGGCGCTTACTTCTATTTCGGCATTGCCGGGCAGGCATGTTGCAATACTTGGAGATATGCTGAGCCTCGGTGAACATTCGGAGCAGATGCATCGGGAAATCGGTATCTTTGCAGCGCAAAGCGGCATAGATGTACTACTATGCCACGGAGAAAAAGCCCGGTTTTTCTATGAAGGATTTTTATCTGCCGACACAGGTAATTTCAATGCTGATGATGTCAAAGTCACCGACAATGAAAAAAACAAAAAATCAAATAAGCAAGCTTATTATTTTCCGCAGTTAAATGACCTGATAACTAAAATTCAACAAACAATAGAAAAAGGCGACGCTGTTTTAATAAAAGCGTCGCGGGGAATGCAGTTTGATAAACTACTGCCTGTTATTTATGAGTAGTTACCGGAACAAAAGACATCTTAACTTCATGTGAGCTGACACCGCTGAGCGGAGAATACACAGCAAAAACCAATCTGCTTTGTGCAATATCATGGTCTGCAAAAGCTTCGGTTATTGCAGATTTTAAGACCGAGGTTTCGTTTGAGGGCAGCCTCGGTATTTCTATGGAAATCTGTGAATATGAAGTGTTTCTTGGTGAAGAAATAAACTCGCTAAGCATATTAATTGTTCCCTCATCAAGAGAGTCCTGATTTTCAGGCGAATATCTAAACGACATAGTTCCTGAAGCACGGCTTATATTAACAGGCCCAAACTCGGGAGAGTCAGATGGTTCGGGAGTCGGCTCGGGTGTACCTTCTTCATCAGTTGGTCCGGGGGTTGGTTCAGGTGGGTTGTCTTCTGTTGGTTCGGGCGGGTCGTCCTCATCGGTTGGCTCCGGGGTTGGTTCGGCGGGAGGGTTATGAGACCCTTGCTCGCCGTTATCATCTCTTGAAGGGTCAGGGTCGTCAGAGTCTTCGGGGTTGAAACCACTGCCATCCGGCAACGGTCCGTCTGAAATAGTCGGGTCATTTTCATCCGGGTTACTTATCTGGGGAGGAAGCTCCGGCGGCTGCTGACTGCCCCATGCAATTGCAGTTATTACTATTGCCGGAATAATGAATAAAAGTAACACAACAATAATGGCAACCGTAATTTTGCCGCGCTCTGTCACTTCGTAGCCGTTTGTTTTAAGCCAACGCAATTCCGGTCACCCCCTTTTAGTCCTACAGTCACAAACAACGCAAAGGATTTACTTTGCGTTTGGATAAGTTTAAAATAACAAAAGTTATGTTAACGTATTATGTATTATACTTTGAAAATCCCAAAATGCAAGAAAAAAATGAAAAAAATAAAAAAGGAAGGAAACAGGGGGACAGGTACAGTGTTTCACTTCTGAACGTTTAAGTGAAACACTGTACCTGTCCCCCTGTTTCCTTTTAGGTGTATAAATTAATATTATCCGGAAATAAAAGTTAAAATCTCTTTCAGGCGCTGTGCTTCTGCTTCTATTGAGAAAAACTGCTTTTTGTGTAGGTCTTTTCTGTTTGCGATAAGTCTTTGAGTTCTTAGAATTTGCCGGTCGAGTTCATCAAGCTCTGCCTGGCGGGCTGCAATATAATCATCGGTGTGTCTTGCAAAACGTTCGGCATACTCTTTTAGCATTTTAACACGTAAAACACCATCACCCATGAGTAAGTCATAATCAAATCCCGAAGCAGATAAAAGTTTATTTACAATATCGCGTCTTGACGTATCGGGAAGTGAATCGGGAAGTGTTTGCAAGTATTCTTCGATAAGATAGATAGTGTCTGTCTTTTTTGACCGCAGTGCAAGTGCGTCATATAGCTCCTCGGTATTTAAGAATCTGTCGGTATAGTTTTCCGGTGTCGGTTCTCTTTCGGGAGCTGCGGGCGCATATGCCGGGGGTGTATATGGAGGAGCAGCAGGTGCTATAGGCGGTGCAAGCGGAGCTGCCGGAAGGGTTTCTTCATATGAAACCGGTGTTGGTTCATCATACGTATTTGTTTCATAGTCAGAAGCGGCAACATCGTCAGAAATATCAAATTCGGGAAATTCATCAGCAGCGGGTGCGGCTTGTTCCGGGGCAGGATCAGACGTACTTTCCGACGGGAAAACCGGAGTAGGCATTCCCGGTATGGGCTGCCGTGCTGCTTTTACGGTATTTTCGGGAACATCGAAAATTGGCTTAATATCTGAACCGTTTTGTGTTCCAAAATCATCGCCGTCAGCTGAATCTGCTTTACGGATAACTCCTGTCCGCTCCAGCATAGCCATGATTTTATTTTCATTCTTTTTATCTGCCATATAACTGACCTCCCGACCGGTTTTATTGTAGTAAGGGATTCCTTAATATCGTATTTCATTCTATGCAACACTGCTTAATCTGTCAAGCATTATTTTTATTAAATAATCATTTATTATCTTATTGAGATGACAATGTTTTTACAAAAAACTTTCTGTTTCTCGGCGGGTCGAATTCACAAAAATAAATGCCCTGCCATGTACCAAGCATTAATTTGCCGTTATTAACAATAATTGATTCGCTCGCTCCGATTGTTGAAGCTTTTAAATGTGCAGTACTGTTTCCTTCATCGTGACGAAATTCGGGGTAATCGGGAAAGGCTTTATCCAAGCCAAAGAGTAAATCACGGACTACATCCGGATCTGCATTTTCATTTATTGTTATTCCCGCTGTTGTGTGAGGACAGAAAACTACTACAATTCCGTCGCTAATCCCGCTTTTAGTTACAGCCTCCCGCACCTGTGCGGTAATATTGTAAAAATCCTTGCGCGGTGTGGATAAATTGAATTCAAAAAGCATATTCCTTACTCCTTTAAGAGAACATCACATTCCGAAGAATTTTGTATGTATTGCCGAAACAGAGCGGTCTGCGTCGTTTTCATCAACAAGAACGGAAACTTTAATTTCACTTGTTGATATCATAGCGATGTTAATTTTTGCATCATAAAGAGCTTCAAACATCATAGCAGCAACACCGGGTGATGACATCATTCCCGCACCGACTATACTGACCTTTGCAACTTTGTCATTTGTGCTGATTTCGGAATAATCAATAATACCTTTGTTCTCCTCTAAAATTCCGATAGCTTTTTCCATATCACTTCTTGCAACAGTGAAGCTGATATCATTCGTAGAATCTCTGCCGATTGACTGTAAAATAATGTCAATGTTTATTTTCGCGTTTGCCAGAACTCTGAACAGCTTAAATGCAACTCCCGGCTCATCCTTAACGCCGACAATAGCAATACGGGCAATATCTGCATCCTTTGCTACTCCGCTTATTTTCATATGTTCCATTTTGGTTACCCCCTTAACTATTGTTCCGGGCTTTCTTTCAAGACTCGAAAGCACCTCCATTTTTACCCCGTACCGCTTTGCCATTTCCACCGAGCGGTTATGTAAGACCTGTGCACCGAGTGTTGCAAGTTCAATCATTTCATCATAGGTTATTTCATCGAGCTTCCTTGCTCCGGGAATTTTATTCGGGTCACCTGTGTATATTCCATCCACATCCGTGTAAATGCGGCAAATATCGGCATTCAGAGCTACCGCGAGTGCAACAGCTGTTGTATCCGAACCTCCCCGCCCGATGGTTGTAATATCGTCGAATTTATTAACGCCTTGAAATCCGGCAACAAGAACAATTCTGCGGCGGTCGAGCTCAGCTTTTAGTCTTTCTGCCGATATCCCTTTTATCCGCGCGCTTCCGTAATCAGAGTCGGTATTCATCCCAACCTGCCAGCCTGTAAGTGAAACTACAGGAAGCCCAAGAGTTTCGAGCGCCATAGCCATCAAAGCAATTGATGCCTGCTCTCCCGTCGAAAGTAAAACATCCATTTCACGCTTTGAAGGGTTTGGATTCAATTCTGTTGCTTTTTCGATAAGAGCGTCTGTTGTATCCGCTTGCGCAGATAAAACAGCTACTACATTATTACCTTCCGAATATGCTTCCGCAATAATCCAGGCAACACGTTTTATACCCTCCGCATCTGCAACAGAGCTTCCGCCAAATTTTTGTACAATTAATCCCAAATAAAGTCCACTCCTTAATAATCACCCAAAATCCGAAATTGTGATTTTGCGGTTATCCCGCGCTCAAGTAAATCACATATCATTTTCCCGTTCATTACACCTGTAATAAATGCTGTTTGAGAAGCCGGTACTTGAGAAAAAACTACGCTTCCAAATTCTTTTTCTACCTTTTCTTTTGTTGCATCAGTTCTTAAATACCAAGCCGAGTCAAGTAATGAAGGGTCGGAAATTAAGTTTGCGCCTCCTTCATCCCAGCTTATCCATCTTCGTGAATGTAAATGCCGTACTGCATCAATTATATCGGCAACAACCGCACTTGCGGTCGGTAATTTTCCTGCTCCTGCTCCGCAAAGAGAAACGGTACCGACAGCATTTCCCCGAATAATAACTGCATTCATAACATCATCAATATCTGCAAGCATCGTAGATTTTGCGATAAGATGCGGGGCAACATATACAGATATTTTGTCTCCGACAGACCGGGCACGCCCAAGCAGTTTGATTTTATATCCGAGATTATCTGCATGTATTATATCCTCGGCTGTTACACCGGTTATACCTTCTGTCGGGACCTGACTCGGATAAACATGTCTTCCGAATGCAAGTGATGATAGAATACAAATTTTTCTGTTTGTGTCATGCCCCTCTATATCTGCAGTCGGGTCGGCTTCAGCATATCCCTTTAACTGTGCTTCTTTTAGTGCATCGGAAAAATCTGCCCCGTTTCTTTGCATATCCGTCAGTATGTAATTTGTTGTACCGTTTAATATACCGTAAATCTCGTTTATGATATTGGCATTCATACATTGTGTAAGCGGTCTGATAACCGGAATTCCACCGCCGACGCTTGCCTCAAAAAGATAGTTTACATTTTTTTCCTTTGCCAGCTTTAACAGTTGGCTTCCATGTTCTGCCACGAGCTCTTTATTTGAGGTTACAACACTTTTACCCGCTTCAAGCGAGCGGCGTGTAAAGTCCAGTGCAGCACCGACTCCGCCGATAACTTCAGCAACTACTGAGATTTCAGGGTCATTTAAGATTGTTTCAAAATCACTGACAAATAAATCCTTATATGGACTGTCGGCAAACTCTCTTATGTCCAGTATGTATTTAACTTCAATTTTCTGCTCGGCGTTTTTTGCAATTATCCCGGAGTTGATATCAAGAACGTGTACAACACCCGAGCCGACAATCCCGTATCCGAGTACAGCGATTTTAATCATTTCACGCCTCCGATTCATTCGAGAACATATACTATCACAGCAATCTTACACATGCAACAGATTCACTTGAGTCTACGTTAAATAATATGCGGCCACAACAGTATCCCGATTACATATGACAATCCGACTAAAACAGGCTGGTGAAGAATATATATAATCAGTGCATTTCTTCCGACAAACGGGAAAAATGGGACCTTAACCGTGTAGAACCAATCGGGAAATTTTTTGTCCAGAATAAATTTTCCGGTCCATGTGCCAAAGAGAAAAATAAATACCCATGGAAGAATCGGCTGATAATCAAAACTGACAAAACCAACCTGCCGCCATCCTAAAATAGATAAAATATCCCGTAAACCATAACTTTCTGAAACAGGGGAAAGATAAATCCTTGCAAGAGTACTTGCAATTACCAGTGCGATGTAAAACCACGGCGCAGCTTTATCCGGCAGCTTATCCCATAATTTGCGCGTAACTCCATAAAAAAGCATGAGAAATCCGAGCAAATGTAATATACCGAAATATATCGGCATCTCTAATCCAATTGTAATATATGTAATTAAAACTGCAAAAACGACGACAATTGAACCCCGTTTTATGTTATCCCTTGAAAAACGGGATGATACTCCGGAAATTACAATAAATAATCCGATAAAAAACGCCTGAAGAACATTAAATACAGGATTTCTGTATATCCACCATGGTGCATCAAAAAACGCAGCCATGTTATATAATGCATGATGAATAACCATCAAGACAACTGCAATACCGCGCAGTGCATCAATTATCTCAATTCTTTCCTTCTTCTCTTCCATGCGAGTATTTTATCAGAACTGAGTACATTGTCAAATACCGAAAATCACTTAATTCTACAAATCAATTTCATTCCCGTAATTATCTATTCTTCTTGCATTTTGTGCGAATAATGCAACCAGAAACGCAACAACCATGATTGCAAGCGCAAAAGCGATTGATACAATAATATCGGAGGCTTGCAGCTGCGATGTATTTCCCGCTTGAAGAACTAAAGCGGCTAAGTATTGGAGTGTAAACGGATTATACATATAATCGGTGCTTAATTGTGACATTACAGTCGGCAGGAGGACAGAAACGGTAATGCATACTGCTGCACTCATTCCTGCTTTTCCGGTTGCCGTTCCGAGTGCAAGATGAAAACATATATATAACATTACAGCTACGCCTGAAAGAATTCCTGCAAGAAACGCAGTTGCGAACATAACATCATTTTTATCAAATAAAGGAATTGAAACTGCCCATGCCGCAAGCGTTGCGATAATTGAAAAAACAAATCCCGATAAAGGATATATGATAAACTTCGGCAGAATATATGAAAAGCTTCTGAGTCCCGAGCTTTTGGGAATAATAACAGCACGTTTCTTTTGCTCGCCGCCTGCAGCTTTATTGAGTAAAATTATCATTACAATCAATCCGACCCCCACAATACTCTCTACTGCGGACTGCACACCAAGTGATACAGACTCACCAAGGAGCTCGGTCATCCCGCTGACATCGGTTCCCATTTCTTCATATAAATCGCTCATTGCATCCATAAACATTCCCATTCCTGCAATCATGACAGGAGATAAAACCGCAAGACCGATAATAACAAGAGCAACGGTAATTAATACATTTGTCCTGAAAAATGCAAGGAATTCTTTGTTAAAGCTTGCTTTTGTCTGATTATTCATATGTAAACCCTCCCTGCTGTGCGTAGGGTATTAAGTAGCCGCTGTTTACACCCAGATAAATCTGCTCAAGAGATAATCGTTTAAACCACACACCTTCGGGAACAATTTGCCTGCTTGCCAGTGTTGTTACGGTTTTATAGAATAACTCGGCTTCATTTACAGCATGTTTTGCACGGACGGTTATGTCCCCATATGGTTCAATTACTGCATTTTCAACAACTTCTATTTCGTTTAATATTTCCACTGTTTCCTGTGTATTTTGCGAAAGAACCGTAAGAGCATTTTCCGAACCGAACCTTTTCTTTAGTTCGGACAGTGTCCCTTCAACAGCCATAACCCCTTGCCGCAGAATACCAACCTTATTTGCAACTCTCTCGACATCGGTTAAAATATGCGTGCAAAGAATTATTGTTGAGCCTGTGTCGGCAAGCCTTTTAATAACGTCCATGATTTCTGCTCTGCCCTCCGGGTCGAGTGCGGATGTAGGCTCATCGAGAATAAGCAGGTCCGGGCTTGCATATAAAGCAGCCGCTATTCCGATACGCTGAATCATACCTCTGGAGTATCCTTTAATATATCGCTGCGCATCGTTATACATTCCCGTCAGCTCAAGCACTTCCGAGGTGCGTTTTCCGATATCCCCGTCATAATCGCAGCAGGCTCCGATGAAATTCAAATATTCAAAGCCGTTCATATAATCAAATAATGCAGGTGATTCCGGAAGATAACCGATTCTCATGCTCTCCGACTTAAAATCAATTTCTCCCTCATCCTTTGGAACAATGTTACATATAATATTCATGGTTGTGGTTTTTCCACAGCCGTTTGTTCCTAAAAAACCATAAACATCACCTTTTTCAACATTCATATTTAAGCCCTTTAAGACAGGAAAATGCTTATAACTTTTAACCAGTCCGTTTATAGTTAACATCCTAACCTCCTATAAATAAGTTTGTTATTAAACCGCCCGATATTTCGTTGAAAGCCAGTATCATCATTAATATTACGGGAGCCGAAACAAAGAACAGAGCGGCCTTTCGCCACGGTCCTGTTTGTGTCCAGGAATTTTCAATTTTAAAACGTTTGATTGCGGGGATTTTTGACAAAAACACGATTATTCCGATAATAATCATAGCAAAAACAGCAAGGATATATATTATATAGATAGTGTTAATCAATCTGTTTTCATCATTTGTTAATTCTGTAAGTGATGACAGCAGCAATGTGCCTGCAGCTATCGAGTTGATTATTGCATGAAGAATTGTAACAATAAAGAGAGAGCCTGTTGCATATCTGATGTACCCGAGTGCGAAGCCATAAGCGGTTGTGTAGAAAAGCATGTATAAACTGCCATGCATTAAACCGAATATAATTGATGTTAATATTATTGCCATGCCGGTCCCGAATGGTTTTAATGCATCGAACATAATCCCTCTGACCCAGAACTCTTCAAGCACCGGAGCAATAACAACCAGCATAAAAACCATTGCAAAAACACCTGCAAGATTTGATGATGGCTCTATTACTGTTGGCCGCAGTAAATCTTCAATATATGTATGACCTGATGAGAATCTTGAAATTAAGTATGAAACCAGAAGAGTGAGGAGCGCTATTCCGTAACCGAAACCAAAGGATGCGGGGAATGTTCCCATAGCGCGGGCAAGTCTTTTTGGCTTTTTATACAGCTTGCGGTATTTTCCTTTGTAATTATTAAAGCTTTTAAAAATAAGTGCAGTAATTATAACAGGGATAATATAAACTATAATAATTAAAATTAATGAGCTGAGTAAAGAAAAGAAAGTTTCATTTAATGAGCCGGCGATATTGGCAAATTGAAGTAAAGCCCATCCTGCAAGAAGTCTGCAAATAAAATAAACGCACATGGATAAACCGAGCTTTGCGCATATTATTTGGTAGCCTCTTGTTTTACCTGAGTTGCTTTCATTTTCGGACTGTTCGGGGTTTTGACCGATATCTTGTTCATCAGGCTGATTAATATTATTATCGTCCATATCTGCTCTTCCTTTAAGAATGTACCGCTTCTGTAAACTAAATCCCCCGCTCAGCTTGAACAGGGGATTATTTTCTTCGGGTTTTACATTTACTTGGCAGGCTCCTCTGTAGCTTTTCCAACGGTTGAAACAGCCCATTTTGCAACCTGGATGCGCACTCTGTCCTCACCTGTTTCAAATGTAATTTTATCCTCGGAAACATCAACTACCTTGCCGAAAATACCGCCGATAGTTGTGATAGTATCGCCCTTGGATAAAGAACTGCGCATTTCTGCAAGTTTTTTCTTCTTTTTGCTTTCAGGTCTGATCATGAAAAAGTAAAAAATACCTATCATAACAACGACCATAATAATCATTTCAATGCCGCCCATAGCGTTACCTCCGGTTTGATAATTTATGCTGTGCCGCGCTTGCATAGTATACTTTAGCGACCATGAAAATGCAAGATAAAATTTATATCCCGATTTATTAGTATTTCATTTGTTTTGTTTTCTTGGTATACTACGAGAACGGCAGAATAAAAGAAGTTGTTTTAATGTATGTGTATTCAATCCTGTTTAAGGAGTTTTTCGTGCGTAGTCGGTTAAGGTTCTGGAAATATCCCATATCAATCATTTTATTGCTTCTTCTGGTAGCAGCATTTACTCTTGTATATGCATTTTCCAATACTGCAAAAGCACCATATGACCGTACCGAAGAGCCGGTTATGGAAACTCCCGCTCCGGAGGAACCTGTTGAACCCGATGAGCCGGATGAGCCCGATGAACCGGATGAACCGGAGGAAATCGAAGACGAACCTGAGGAGCTTTTTAATCCCGAAGAAGACGGATTTATTATCTTTTATATGGATCAGCCGCAAATCCATCAGGGGAGTCTTTTACTTGTTAATCATAACCACGAATTTAGCATACCGGGTGACCTTGATTTGGTTAATATTGTCGAAGCAAGAACAACATCATTTCGTGTACAACGTGACAGTGAAAGATTGCACCGTTCAATAATTGAACCGCTCGATGACATGATGGATGCATTCATTTCATCAACAGGCTACAGGTCGGTCAGTATTATAAGCGCATTTCGTAATCGGGAAAATCAACAAAGAATCCTTAATTCATATATATCACGCATGGGACGCAGAGAAGCCTTGCGCTGGGCTGCACAACCGGGTCATAGTGAGCATCATACAGGGCTTGCTCTTGATTTTGGTATTATATCCGGTGGTGTGCGGACTACGTTTACCGGAACAGGCACAACATCCTGGTTTAGACGGAATTCTCACAGATACGGGTTCATTCTCCGCTATCCGCAGAATAAAGTAAGCATTACACAAACAAATTACGAACCATGGCACTACAGATATGTAGGGCTTCCTCATTCGACAATAATAACCCAAAACAGCTGGGCACTTGAAGAATATATAGAAATGCTAAGAGATTACAGCATTGATGAGCCTTTTGAGTTCGAGCTTGATGATATATTGTATGAAATATATTTTTCCGAAGGAATAGAAGTGAAGATACCAATCTACAGTGAGTTTGATATCTCCGGAAATAATATAGACGGTTTTATTGTAACGGCAGTCAGGCAGGAACCAAATCCTTCCGCCGACCCCGACGATGCTATTTAGTTTTGCTTTATCATAACCCCTTGAGGCGTGTCTTCAAGGGTTATTCCCATTTTTGCAAGCTTATCTCTTATTGCGTCAGCTTCTGCCCAGTTTTTTTCATTTCTTGCTGTTTGCCTTGCCTCAATCAAGGCTTCTACTTCTGCATCAAGCTTTACGGTTTCATCATCGCCATATAATAAACCAAGAACATCAACAAGCTCGTTTAGCATTTTTAATGTTTCGTGTGCAAATGCCTTTGAAGGTTCAGAAGCTGATGAAATGCTGTTGCTTTCCCGCACCAATTCAAAAATAACAGAAACAGCATCGGCGGTATTAAAATCATCATCCATTTCTTCTATAAAACGTTCTTTATATCCGGGAAGTGCGGAGATAAAGGTTTTTTCATTTTCTGTCAATGAATCCGAACCGTTTTCACTGATAAACTCCAAACTGCTTTTAGCAGTTTTTATTCTTTCAAGTGCGTTTTTTGCCTGAATAAGTGTATCGCCCGAATAATTGAGAGGACTTCTGTAGTGGCTCATCAGCATAAACATGCGGATGTTTTCATATCCGTATGCTTCGGCAGCCTCTCGGACCGTGAAAAAATTACCCAAGGATTTTGACATTTTAACCTTGTCAATATCAATAAATCCATTATGCATCCAGTAACGGACAAACTCCTTGCCGCTTGCTCCCTCGGACTGTGCGATTTCATTTTCGTGATGCGGGAAAACAAGGTCCTGTCCACCCGTGTGAATATCAATTGTATCTCCAAGATACTTACTTGCCATCGCAGAGCATTCAATGTGCCAGCCGGGGCGGCCTTTTCCCCAAGGCGAATCCCAGGTCGGTTCACCCGGTTTTGCGCCTTTCCATAGAACAAAATCGACAGGATTCTCTTTTATTTCCGTTACATCAACACGTGCACCCGCCTGCAGGTCTTCAAGCGGCTGGTGTGACAGCTTGCCGTATCCGGAAAATGCAGCCGTACGGTAATAAACATCATTACCGCTCTGATATGCAAATCCTTTTTCTATCAGCTTTTCAACCAAAGAAATTATGTCCGGAACATGCTCGGTTGCTTTGGGGTGTTCTGTCGCTTTTTTTACTCCAAGACCGTTTGCGTCAATCCAATATTCATTAATATATTTCTCCGTGATTTCTTCACAGGAAATACCCTCTTCGTTTGCGCGATTGATAATTCTGTCATCAATATCGGTAAAATTTGTAACATATGTAACATCATAACCCCGATATTCAAGATAACGGCGCAGCACATCGAACATTATTAACGGGCGCGCATTCCCGACATGGAAAAAATTATAAACCGTCGGCCCGCAGGTATACATTTTTACCTTGCCTGCTTCAAGAGGAACAAACTCCTCTTTTTTCATTGTCATTGTATTATATAGTTTCATATTTTCTCCAAACATTATCATTCTGAGCTTGCGAAGAATCATACCCAGCTGTTATTCGTCCAGTTTAAGCACTGCCATAAATGCGTCCTGCGGCACATTGACGCTGCCTAAGCTGCGCATACGTTTTTTACCCTCTTTTTGTTTTTCAAGCAATTTTTTCTTTCGTGTTATATCGCCGCCGTAACATTTTGCGAGAACATCCTTGCGTAATGCCCTTATTGTCTCTCTTGCAATTATTTTACCGCCGATTGCCGCCTGTACAGGCACCTCAAATAACTGACGGGGAATGTTTTCTTTTAGCTTTTCTACGATTTTCCGTCCTCGGGCATATGCTTTGTCTTTATGAACTATAAACGAAAGTGCATCTACGATTTCTGCGTTAAGCAGAATATCAAGCCTTACAAGACTGGAAGCACGATATCCGAGAAAATCATAATCGAGCGAGGCATATCCGCGGCTTCGGGATTTTAGAGCATCAAAGAAATCATATATTACTTCATTGAGCGGAAGTTCATAATGCAGCTCTACCCTTGTCGCCTCAAGATAAACCATTTCCTTATACTCGCCGCGCCTGTCCTGACAAAGCTCCATGATGCTTCCGACAAAATCCGGAGGGCATATTATAGATGCTTTAATAAAAGGCTCTTCCGCAAGCTCAATAAGTGACGGGTCTGGATAGTTAAGCGGGTTATCAACATAAACAAGCTCTCCGTCCGATTTTGTGATTTTATAAATAACACTCGGAGCGGTCATTATAAGGTCGAGGTTATACTCTCTTTCAAGTCTTTCTCCGATAATTTCCATATGCAGCAATCCAAGAAATCCGCATCGGAAACCAAACCCGAGAGCAGCTGAGGACTCAGGTTCATAAGTGAGAGCCGCATCATTAAGTTTTAGTTTTTCAAGCGCATCTCTCAGATCCGGATACTTTGCTCCGTCTGCAGTATATAACCCGGAATAAACCATGGATTGAACCTTTTTATATCCCGGCAGCGGGTGTGTTGCTTGTCTTTCTACATCGGTAACAGTATCTCCGACTGTCGTATCCCCGACGTTTTTTATGCTTGCGGTTAAATATCCGACATCACCTGCAGACAATACATCGCACGGCTCCATTCCCATTGGGCGCATATGGCCGATTTCAACAATTTTATACTCGGCACCCGTTGACATCAGTTTGATTTCAGCGTTCTTATCAAGCCGGCCGTCCATAATGCGGATATATACGATGACACCCTTATACAGGTCATATTGGCTGTCAAAAATCAGTGCCCGGAGCGGCGCCTCGGGGGCACCTTTCGGAGCGGGTATTTCTGTTACAATACGTTCGAGTACATCATCAATACCCAACCCCCGTTTTGCGGAAATTTCAGGAGCTTCGTCGGCAGGAATACCGATTATGTCTTCAATTTCCTTTTTTACCCGTTTCGGGTCGGCATTAACCAAATCAATTTTGTTTACCACAGGCAGAATTTCAAGATTATGGTCAAGAGCCAAATACGTATTCGCAAGTGTTTGCGCTTCTACTCCTTGAGCTGCGTCAACCACAAGAACAGCACCCTCACATGCGGCAAGGGAGCGGGAGACTTCATAGTTAAAATCAACATGACCGGGAGTATCAATGAGGTTCAGCGTATATTTCTCGCCGCTTTTTGCTGTATAGGTTAAACCTACGGCACGGGCCTTTATTGTTATGCCCCGTTCACGTTCGAGCTCCATACTGTCGAGAATCTGCTCTTCCATATCATGAGCATCAATTGCTCCGCATCTTTCCAGAAGCCTGTCGGCAAGAGTTGATTTTCCGTGGTCTATATGTGCAATTATTGAAAAATTGCGTATATTATCTTGTTTGATTTGCATTTTTAATCCTTTTTCTTCTGCTCTGTCAGTTGCTTCAGTTTTCCGATCAGCTCGGATTCCTTTAATTTCACTTCTTCAAGTGAGTTGATTAATTCATTAACATGCCCGGAAAGCCTGGATGCAGCGTCATTACGTTCCTTTGTTCTGCCAAGGATAAAATCGGCGGTCACAGAATAATAATCGCATATTTTTAAGACAAATTCGAGCTTTGGCTCACGTGCGTCTGTTTCATAATGTGATAATAACGCCTGAGAAACTCCAAGCAGTGCGGCAGCCTGCCGCTGACTTAAACCTTTTTCACGCCGAAGCTTTCCAAGATTTATTGCAAACATTGATTTTGATGAAGCTTCCTTTTCCAAACCAAACCACCATTTCTCAAGTATTTATTATCTGATTTTAACCGGCGCACATGTCAATAATTGCCTGCGTGAACATTTTTGCACTGTTTATGAGTTGATTTATGCTGATAAATTCATTGGCACCATGTACCTTATTATCCTCGCCGTGCTCAACACAGCCGAATGCGACTCCGCCCGGAATATCATGTACATATGTTAACCCGCCGATTGCAAGGCACTTTCCTTGCTGACCCGTATATTCTTTATAGATGTTTAATAATTTTTGCACAAACTCGGTTTCCTCCGGAGTATGGTGACATCCTGTAATTTCATGGTATGTAATGTTAAATCCGTTATTTTCGAGTGTTGTTTTTGTGACCTCTAAAAGGTCGATTTCATCGGCACATGCCGGGGTCCGGCTGTCGAAATTCCCTGAAAATTCATATTCCGTAAGTCTCATAACACCAAAGTTTACGGTTATTCTGCCCGTCTTTTCATCATGCATATCAATACCAAGCGCTGTTCCGCAGTAATCACCATGCGGGAACAATTTGCTTAGTCTTTTTATGCATCTAAAGCTTTCCGAATCAGCAAACGGAATGGCAGCCAGCAGCTCTATTAACGCTGTTTGTGCATTATTCCCCCGCTCCGGCAAGCTTGCATGTGCAGACGTCCCCTCCGCGGTCAGCTTCAAGACAGGGAGACGGTTCTCTTGTCTTGTTTCTGATGATTCCAATGCTTCCACCTTGAAAGTTAAGCCCGTTTTTCGAGAAAAATCCCGGCAGAGTTTATTTAATTTTTCTAGTGGGAAGCCTTCAATAACAGCTTCTGAATAGTTTGGAACAGTATTTGGTGTATTACCGCCTGTTACCGAAATAACACGAGGGAGTGCTGTTTCTTTATCCCACTTTGCGCCGAATACCGGCATGAATCTGCCTTTTTCGATGTTTACAATCGGATACTCTGCATCCGGTGTAAAAACATTTGGCGGCGGAGTATTTTTCTTAAGATACTCGGTTATATCATCAAAACCGGTTTCTTCACCCGAGCCAAAAATTAATTGAACGCCATGCTTGAGCGCAGGGCATATATCACAGACACAATATAGTGCGTACATGGCAGCAACAGAAGGTCCTTTGTTATCCATAACCCCGCGGCCGTATATATTACCATTCTTTATTGTCATTTCAAAGGGGTTTGAATCCCATCCTTCACCGGGTGCAACAACATCCAGATGAGCAAGTATCCCCATAAGCGGAGGGTTCGGACCAAACTCTGCTGTAATCATTTTATCCTCAAAAAGATTTACACCAAAGCCCCGTTCATTTAGCATTGCTTGAGCAAGAGCCAGAGCTTTTCTGGACTCTGTTCCGTATGGTGCAGAGTCTTCGGCTTTTCCTCTTACACTATTGATCGCAATAAGTTTTGCAAGGTCATCGAGCATTTCACCGGAATGCTTATTAAACCATGCATCGATTTTTCTTTGCTGCTGAACTCTGTTGCTCATGGAATTAGCTCCTTAAAGAACTCTGTACATTTTTTTTCAAACTCGGTTTCCGTTTCATATATATTTTCTAATATATAATCACAGTTTTCACGGAAAAATACCTCAAATTGTTGAGCATTTATTCTCTTGAGTGCATTTTCTTCAGATATGCTATCTCTTTGCATTATACGGGTTAAACGTTTTTCTTGCGGTGCAATTATTCCGACGATGGTGTTGCATTTTTTGCCTTGACCGCTTTCAATCAGTGCAATAGCATCAATTGCTGTAAGTGCTGTGTTATTTTCTTTGAATGAAGTGATTCGGCTGTTTATTTCTTCATTCATATATTTATGTGTTATGGAGTTTAACCTTTTCAATGAATCGGGGTTATTCCAAACAATTTCGCCAAGTTTTTTGCGGTCTATTTCTCCATCTGTTGTTACATCATGAAACTGTGCTTTAATTTCTTCTTTCATTTTTGTGTTATTAAGTAATATATCATGATATATTGCATCGCAGTCAAGTGCATTTGCACCCAGCTTTTGAAGTGCTTTAATTGCCGATGACTTACCTGCACCGGTACCGCCGGTTATTCCGATTATATACATTATGTAATTTCCTTATAACTGCCTTAACTTTCTTCCGAAACCTTAAGTTTTTCCGCTCTGTCCGCCATTACAAGCGCATCAATCATTTCATCCAATGCGCCGTTTAGTATTTGCTCCAGTTTATATAGCGTAAGTCCGATACGGTGGTCCGTCATACGGCCTTGAGGATAGTTATATGTTCTGATACGCTCCGAGCGGTCTCCGGTTCCGACCTGCCCCTTACGCTCCGCTGCCTGCTCTGCAGCCTGGCGGCGGCATTCTTCTTCATAGAGCCGTGATGTAAGTATTTTCATCGCACGGTCACGGTTTTTATGCTGGCTTCGTTCATCCTGACATTCAACAACCGTTCCTGTTGGAATGTGGGTAATACGTATTGCTGACTCTGTTTTATTGACATGCTGCCCGCCCGCTCCGCTTGCCCGGAATGTGTCGACACTTAAATCGGAAGGATTAATTTCAAAATCCACGTCCTCCATCTCCGGAAGAACAGCAACAGTAACTGTACTCGTATGAATACGCCCCGATGCTTCTGTCTCCGGTACACGCTGGACACGATGCACTCCGCTTTCAAATTTAAAGCGCGAATATGCTCCGTCACCTTCTATTATAAAACTGACTTCTTTTATTCCTCCGAGCTCTGTTTCGTTAAGGTTGGCAATCTCGGATTTCCATTTCTTCGATTCTGCATACATTGTATACATACGGTAAAGATTATATGCAAACAGTGCCGCTTCGTCGCCGCCTGCTCCACCTCTGATTTCAATAATAACGTTTTTACTGTCATTCGGGTCTCGAGGCAACAGAAGGAATCTTAACTCTTCGCTTATTTTTTCAATCTCTGCCTGTGCAGCTTCAAACTCTTCTTCTGCCATTTCCTTAAAATCAGGGTCTGAGAGCAACTCACGGGCACCTTCCATATCCCTCTGCGCTTTATCATATCGCCTGTACGCCTCAACAATAGGCTGTATCTCCTTTTGCTCACGTGCAATCTTGGCATACAACACAGGGTCCGAATAAACCTCAGGGTCTTGCATACGCTTTTCAAGAGTATTAAATTTTTCCTCAATGGACTTCAGCTTTTCAAGCATATTGTAATATTCCTTACATTATCGTATAATACCTAAGCACAACCCCATACCCTAAAGGCTATGGAATAGTATCATATTCCATAATAAATGTAAATATGTGCCCGTAGCTCATCAAGCTGAGCATAGTACGGGTCAACAAATAAATAAGTGCCCGTAGCTCATCAAGCTGAGCATAGTACGGGTCAACAAATGAATATGTGCCCGTAGCTCATCAAGCTGAGCATAGTACGGGTCACAAATAAATAAGTGCCCGTAGCTCAGCTGGATAGAGTGACAGACTCCGACTCTGTAGGTCGTGCGTTCGAATCGCATCGGGCATGCCAAAATCTTGCTTCAACAGCAATAAAGAGAACCGTGGATACACGGTTCTCAGACTGAAGACAAACCCCCTTATTGAATCAGCAAAGCTGAAGCGGTAAGGGGTTTGCATTGCGACCACTTTTTTATCGCCCTCGCTGCGCGACCCCGATGCCCACCCAAACCACTTCGT
>WQXS01000028.1 GCA_009784725.1 Oscillospiraceae bacterium | reverse complement strand
TCATAAGCGGCATTGAAGTATATAAAGATTGTCTTGCTATATACTACAATGCCTGTGAGCGACAAGTAACAATCCCCCTAGGCGAACTCAAGGGTTCGTCTAAGGGGAAAATGGTCGGAGTGGTGAGACTCGAACTCACGGCCTCATGGTCCCAAACCACGCACGCTACCAACTGCGCCACACCCCGATGAGTGATGATTATAACATCGGTTGTTTGTTTGTGTCAAATTAAACAAGACAGGGGACTGTCCCTGTCTTGTAACTGTGCGTATAATAACGCAATTAAAAACTTACGGTTACGTTTTGTCTTTCGGATTCTGCGGCTTCGAAGAATGGTTCGGTGGTGAATTTGAACATTCCGGCGACTATGTTTGAGGGGAACATTTCTATTTTGTTGTTGAATTTTAGGACTGAGTCATTGTAGAATTGTCTTGCGAAGACTATTCTTTTTTCGATTTCGGACAGTTCCTTCTGGAGGCTCATGAAGTTTGTATTTGCTTTGAGCTCGGGGTAGCTTTCGGACAGAGCGAAGAGCTTTGAGAGTGCGCCTGTCAGAGCGTTGTCGGCGGCAAGAGCCTGAGCGGTGTCGCCGGATACGGTTACGTAATTGCTTCTTGCTTTTATTACGTCTTCGAGTGCGGTTTTTTCGTGATTTGCATAACCCTTGACGGTTTCAACAAGGTTCGGGACTAAATCGAATCTTCTTTTCAATTCCACATCAATTTGGCTTTTCTGGTTTCTGACTCTGTTTCTGTTTGCGATTAAACCGTTGTAGGTTGAAATGAAGAAAGATACTATTATTATGACTAATAATGCGATAACAGCAATTGTTATAATTGAACCGATTTCCATATTTCATCAACTCCTTCCAAGATACAATACCATATAGTTTGAAAGTTCTCAAGATTTTCTGATATAATCATTTTAATTATGAAATTGATTTCGATTCCTGAAAGTGAATATGCAAAGTATAAAAATGGTGTTATTTTTGAGGGGTATAAGTGGGACCCGCAATACCTTGATAATAATACTATTGCGAAGCATGTGCTGATAATTTCCGAGGGTGAGCATAATGAGCTTGAAAAACTTACGGAAAAACTTTATAACGAGACTGTTCAAGCTGAAATGGTGCTTTGTAATAATTTAAAGCTCACGAAATCCTTGAATTTGCCGCGGAAAATTCGTAAAGAGCTTGCTAGGATGGAAAACTATAAAAAAGAGAAGCATATCAGGCTTATGCGTTTTGACTTTCATCCTGTGGCGGACGGAAAGTTGGTTGTCAGAGAGTTTAACAGTGATGTGGTAGACGGGCAGTGGGATAATAGCGATGCGGCGGACGAGGGGCAGTGGAATAATAGCGATGCAGCGGACGGGTGGTGGGCTATTAGTGAGGTTAACAGCGATGTGCCGGGCGGGTTTGCAGAGGCTTCAAGGATGCCTGCGATTGCCGGTGGGTTATTTACTGAGGAAAATTATTGTTATAAAGATTTCGGCGAAATTATTGTAAATGCTTTTGTCAATAAGGTTAAAACCGGTGGTAAAATCGTGCTTGTCCACTGCACTTCATACAGTGATGACAGGCAGGCGATGCAGTTTTTGGGAGATTCTTTCAGAGCTGCAGGTTTTCAGGTTATATATGCTGCTGCCGACCATCTGCGGTTTAGAGAAAATAAAGCTGTTTGTATTCTTGGCGGATACGAGGGTGAAGCTGATGCTATTTTCAGATTTAACCCTCTTGAATGGCTTGTTGATATAAAACCGAAGCGTTGGAACGGGTATTTTGATACAGTCACACCTTCGTGCAATCATCCGGTTGCCGTTTTTGCTCAGACAAAACGTTTTCCGCTTGTTTGGGACAGGCTTGAGGAATTCGGAGTTGATTTGACAACATGGCGGGCGCTTCTGCCGGAGACTATTGAGGTTAAAGACGCAAAAAATTTAGATAACTTTATATATAAGCCTGTTTACGGGCGGGTCGGCGAAGGCATTTCGATTAAGGAAGCATGCAGGGAGAATGAGTACAGTAAGATTCTGAAGGATGTTAAGAAAAGACCTAAAAAATATATGGCACAGAAAAGATTTAACAGTAGGGAATTAACCGATGAAAACGGGAGCAGTTTCCATGTTTGTCTCGGGTCGTATTGTATCGACGGGAACGCTGCGGGATATTATGCAAGAATCAGCGAAAAACCGCGTATCGATTCAAGTGCGGCAGATATTCCCGTTTTAATAGAAAAGAGTGTTATATGACGGGGAGAGAGGCTTTTGAAATATGGGCGCAGCCTGATTCAAAATGGTCAAGCTGGGTTCGGCCCGTTGCGTTTATTATGCCCGAGTGTGGCGGTGAGTGCCGGGAGGAAAGCAACCATACCATAGGCATTGATATTCCCGATATTTTATATATTGATGAGTTTGCTGCAGATACTGCCATATTCGTTGACCGCTGCGGTTATTCCGGGATTAATGAAGGGTTGGCACTTGCCGGCTTGGGTTGGTGTCCTGTACCTTTATATAACGGCACAAACGAGCAGTCCGGGGCGATGGCTCTTGTTGATAATCACGGCATTGAAAACGCTTTGATATGGGGTGCGGGTGTTTTAAACACACTATCTCTAAAAGATGATGCGCCATCTCTAAAAAAAGATGCGCCACCGGCTTTTCTTCTTGACAGCAACCGAAGGCACAGATATAAGCCGGATGTTTCCGTTTATGATAACAGCTGGGATCTATATAATCAGGATATCCCGTCGCCTGAGTATTTTACGGCTAACGGGATAGATAAGATTATTATTTCCGGGGAGAAGATTCATAAGGACTTAAGGGTTATTTTCCATGATTTTCAAAAGAAGGGAATTAGGTTTTTCTTTACAGATGGGTATGGAAAACCGGAAGAGGTTCGTATTAGGAAACCTCTTTGGTGGATGAAATAACGCAGGTTCTGGATTGCTTCGTTCCTCGCAATGACGGGGGATGTCGCAATGACGGGGGATGTAGCAATGACGGGGGGTTAGTGGCCGCCGCCACCGCCGCCGCCTCCGCGGCCTCCACCGCCGTAGCCGCCACCACCGCCGAAGCCGCCGCCGTGGCTGCCGCTTCTGTAAGTGTAGGATGCGGTGCGTGCTGTTGTGCCGAGTGTGCGGCCGAAGGTGTAAAATGCTCTTGTGCGGAGGTATGGATTTACCAGCATCGGGCTGGTTCTCATCATATCCTCGGGGCATCTTATTTTCAGAGCTTTAATAACTTTTTCCGAAATTCCAAAGGCTGTGGCATATACTAAATACTGTTCCCATATAACTAAGTCAACGACAGTACGTTCATGCATCAGCGTTTCACTGTTAAGGAAATTATATAAACCGCGCCATTTTTGGTATTCTGTTTCACCGAATTGTGTTAACAGAATATATTTTTTTGCTATTTTGTTTAGATGAATCGCACTTATGATTAATCCCGCTGCAAGTATGAAGAATGCGCCGAATGCAAGCTCAAGACGGGTTGAAATTGATATAAGATTGGCAACTGTTGCAAGAAGAATTCCGATAATCCAGTATGCCGTTGATATGGATTTTAAGCTTTCCTTCGGTTTTTTGTATCTTGCCGTTTGAAAATATCTTGGTTCGGAAAGTCCGATATCGGTTGTGGACCTTTTTACTGCTTTTACAAAATAATCGGAGTATTCGTAATCATGTGCGACTTTTGTCTGGAGTGTACGCAGTGTTATCTCATTATGTACTGCATACCTCAGAATCATTCCTAAATAATGCTCTTCGTTTTTTGTCAGGGGTTCCAGAATCGGCGCTCCTGTATCGGAGGTTACGGGACTGCCGCACTTCGGGCAAAAGCTATCACGGGTCAGTAGCGGGCTGCCGCATCCGGAACAAAATAAAGGCTGGTTGCTTGATCTGTTTTTTACGACTATCTTAGTGTTTTCGCGGGTCCAGCCGAAGGCTTCACTGATTCTGGTAAGCTCAAGATAGCCTTTTCGGACAAGGTCAAGCAAAATTGCAGAATAACAGTCTTTTGTTTTGGCAACAAGTTTTTCCTTACAGAAAACCAGATATGAAGCAAAAAGCGGGTCGAGCCGGCTTGGGATGTCCCTGAAAAATTCTATTTCCATTTCCGGTTTAAAGAAAGTGTATTTTTTTCTGATTCTTTTATCTGTGCTGAATGCCATTACTAATATTAAAGCTGCTCCTGCCGTGCAAAGAACAAATACAGAAATTTTAGCGGTCAGAAATACTGCGGGCAGGGCTTCATATCTTGCCTGATTCCGCCTGACATCATTTAGAACATTTCTGTTATAGTAATGGTTATAAGAAGCATGCTGTGTGAAAATATGCTTATCGTCTCCAAAGGAAATAAGTGCAAATTCGATATATTGATTAAACAGTTTGAAATTTAATTGCGATTCATCCAGCTCGAATGCGAAGGTATTATGGCCGGGATTTATTCTGTCGGATTCGGTAAACGGAAATGTATGTGCGTTTGTACCGTATGTATGAGCGTAAAAATTCCCCTCACGCGGCATCAGTTCAAGAGGGAACAAAACCTGTGCTTTAAATGATTTAAGAAAATTAATGGTTTCTTCGGCATACATTGTAATGTAGAACTCCGAGCAGTCGGCGTACCGGAGAGAGGCGTTTGTCATTTCATATACAACTTCAAAATGGACGGTTTCGCGGTAAAGCCCGTCCACGTAGAATAAAACGCACTCGAAGTTGCGCTCGCCGTCATAAGGGCCTTTGCTGTGGAACCATTTACCGGGACCGAAGCCGCCTTCGGTATCTATAAAATCAAAATCATACCAGTAAAGCTTGGAAGATTCTTCAAAAACAACAGGCGAACGCCCATCGGTGAAAACCTGCTTGACAGAAAGAACGTTATATTCAACCTTTACACCGTCGACATATTCCTCGGGAAGGTCTCTCCAAAGCTCGTAAAATAGGTAATTTTCCGACCTTGCATGGATATCGAAGGTTAAAACCTCGGTAATTACCGCTTTCCCTTCACCACCGGGTTCATCTGTGACTAGCGCTTGATAATCGACTGCTGTTATCCGTGCATAATTCGAATTATCGGTTGTAGGTTGAGATAACCATCCCATATCGAGCCCGAGTATAATAAAAATAAACAGAGCCAAAACGAAAATGAAAATAAAAAGGACGAGTTTAAAGATGAATTTTCCTGCTCTAGTCATTATATCTGTGTGACCTCAACATCATCAGATTCGTTTTCCGGCTCGCCTTGTAACTCGTATTCCTGTTCGTATTCGTCGGCGTTCTTAAACTCTTCCGGATTGGAATAATAAAGAAAATCTTCGGCGGAAGGTTTCTTTTTCTTCTTTTTGGGTTTAAATGCCTTGAGCGGGTCGTCTCTTTGGAAGGTTTTATGGAGATTACTGTAAAATTCTTTATCAATTGTGTCGAGAACTCCGTATCTTATGCGAAAACGCCAGTTTCCGGAGTCTGTTCCCGGTGTGTTTGTTCTTGTATCTGCACCGTAACCAAGCATATCCTGGATGGGAATAATTGTAAGTGAGGCACGGGTCATAAACAGGGTATGAATCCATGATTTCATAACGGGGCAGTTCGGGCCGCCGATTGTCCAGTCACCGTCAAAGCCTGTATAAAATAGTGCTTCTTTTCTTTCTTCGTCACTAATGTCAAAGAGCCATCCTAAAAATGTTGTATTGTCATGTGTACCTGTATATGCCGTCGAATCTTCGGGGATGTTGTGCGGAAGGTGGACTCCGTCGCCGCCGAAGCCGAATTGAAGGACTCTCATGCAGCGAAAGCCGGAGTCTTTAAGCAGTTTTACAACATTGTTGTCGATTATTCCCAAATCTTCGGCAATAACCGATAATGATAAGTCACCGAGTGATTTTTCGAGTGCTTTTATGAGCTCAATTCCCGGGCCTTTTACCCATTTTCCTTTTTTTGCCGTGACGGAATCGCCGGGTATGTGCCAGTAGCTTTCAAATCCCCTGAAATGGTCGATTCGGACTACGTCATATCTTTCAAGCGCAGCTTTTAGACGGCTTACCCACCATGAGTAGTTTTCTTTTTTCATCAGCTTCCAGTTATATATCGGATTGCCCCAGCGTTGTCCGTCCGGGGAGAAGTAATCGGGCGGGACCCCGCCGATTGCGGAGAATTTCCCGTCGGAGTCTGCGTTAAACAGCTCGCGTCTGCTCCATACCTCTGCGCTGTCGTCGGAGAGATAAATCGGCATGTCACCAATAATCGATATGCCTTTTTCTGCGGCGTAGCTGCGGAGTTTTTTCCATTCCTTGTCGAAAAGCCATTGAACAAAGCGGAAAAATTCGATTTCCTCGCTTAATTTCTGACGATAGTCTTTGAGTGTATTTTTATCATGGCTGCGAAGTCCGGCATCCTGCCACTGATACCATGCTTCATAGTTGTTGTGTTTTTTTATTGCTATAAATAAGGAATATTCATCCAGCCAGAAGGGGTTAAATTCCTTGTATGCGTCGTCGCTTTGGCGTGAAAATGCCGCCCGGAGCAAGGTTTGCTGCTTGTTGCGGACGAGTTCGTAATCAATGGTTTCGTCGCTCATGCCTTCCATGCGCTCGTGCAGTTCCTCATCGGTGACGAGTCCCATTTCATGCAGATTCCTGGGGTCGATAAACATCGGTTCTCCTGCAAATGCCGATAAACAGTTATAAGGAGAGCCGCACCACATGCTTGCCTGTTCAATGGGAAGTACCTGCCATGCATGGAATCCGCACTCATGAAGAGTATCAATAAACTCCATTGCTTCAGTTCCCATTACTCCTATTCCGAACGGGCCATGGAGCGCAGGGATTGCCATGAGTACACCCGATGAACGGGGAAATTTACGACCTAATTGCATGATAACACCTCTCTCTCCATTTATACATTTATCTATATGTCGACGTGCCAGATTTCTTTTGCGTAGCGGCGGATTACTTCGTCGCTTGAGAAGCAGCCGGAGTGGGCGATGTTCATTGCTGCCATTTGTGACCATTTGCTTTGGTCTTTGTAGAGTGAGGTTGAGTCCATTTGTGCTCTTATGTATGAGTCGAAGTCTTTGAGTACAAAGAACTCGTCGTTGTGGGTTATGAGTGAGTCGAAGATGTACGGGAAGTCGGCTTCGAGAGCGTTTTTCCAGTCGGAGTTTATGAAGTCGTGGACTATTCTTTTAAGTCTTGTGTGATTTGATAAAAACTCGCGGCTGTTGTAGCTTTGATTTCTTTGGAGTTCAAAGACTTCGGGTACTGTAAGCCCGAACGGGATGTAGTTGCCTTCGCCTACGGCTTCGAATATTTCAATGTTGGCTCCATCATAGGTTCCGATTGTGACGGCTCCGTTCATCATGAATTTCATGTTTCCGGTTCCCGAGGCTTCTTTACCTGCTGTGGATATCTGTTCGCTCAGGTCGGTTGCCGGGAATATTCTTTCGGCGAGGGATACTCTGTAGTTTTCAAGAAATACCACCTTAATCAAATCTCTGACTCTCGGGTCGTTATTGATTTTTTCGCCGAGCACGGATGTAAGCTTAATTACTTCCTTTGCAAAATGGTAGCTTGGTGCTGCTTTTCCTGCAAGAATATATGTTCTCGGGACTACATCGATGTTCGGGTTGTCGATTATTTCATAATAAAGGTCTACGATATTCAAAAGAAGCAGAAGCTGACGCTTGTAGGCGTGGATTCTTTTTACCTGAACATCGAAGATTGAATCGGGATTAACCTTGATATCGTTATGTTCTTCAATATATTTTGCAAGAAGCTCCTTGTCATAACGTTTAATATTACGCATTTTTTCAAGAAACGCACTGTCGCGCACTGCTCCTTTTTCATCAAGAAGCTGCAGCTTTAAGGGTTCTTTTATCCATTCGGGGCCGATTGTGTCGGTAATGAGGTCGCTGAGCATCGGATTTGCTTTGCATACCCATCTTCTGTGTGCAATTCCGTTTGTCATGTTTGTAAAACGTTCGGGGAATACTTCGTAGAAGTCACGGAAAAGCTCATCCTTTAGTATTTCACTGTGAACCTTTGCAACTCCGTTTATTGCATGGCTGCCTACGAGTGCAAGATATGCCATTGCTATAGAACCGTGGCTGATTATTGCCATTCGCCCGATTCTGTCCATGTCGCCGTGGAATTTTTCGTTTAATAATGCACACCAGCGTTCGTTAATTTCACGGACAATCATATAGATTCGCGGGAGTAGGTGCCGGAACGAATCTTCCGCCCAGCATTCAAGCGCTTCGGGGAGAACTGTGTGGTTTGTAAAGGATATCGTTTTTACCGTAATATCCCAGGCTTCGTCCCAGCCGAGTCCTTCTTCGTCCATAAGAAGTCTCATCAGCTCGGGGACTGCAAGTGCAGGGTGTGTGTCATTAATATGAATCGATGCGTACTCGTGCAGGCACTGGATTGTGCCGTAATGTCTTTTATGGTGGGTCAGTATGCTTTGAAGACCTGCAGACACAAAGAAATATTGCTGCTTGAGTCTGAGCATTCGGTTTTCGTAATTTGAATCGTCCGGATACAAGACTTCGGAAATCGCTTCTGCCGAGTACTTGCGTGATACTGCATTGAGATAATCGCCGCTTGAGAATGAACCGTAGTCAAACTGCTGAGTTGCTTCAGCACTCCAAAGCCTTAGAGTGTTGACGGTTCCGCTTTCATGTCCGGGGATTGGAACGTCGTAAGGCATTGCTATTACCGATTCATAATTTTCATGGTTGAAAAATGTCCGTCCGCCCGAATACTCCTCGCGGATGTCACCGAAATACTTGACAAGCACGGCTTTATGGGGTTTTTTAACCTCCCAGACCGATTCGATTTTAAGCCAGTTGTCGGGCATTTCAACCTGATAACCGTCGACGATTTTTTGCTCGAATAATCCGTATTTATAGCGGATTGTACAGCCGTTACCGGGGATTCCCAAAAATGCAAGCGAGTCCATGAAGCATGCTGCAAGTCTGCCGAGACCGCCGTTTCCGAGTCCCGGGTCAAGCTCTACGCTGTAAATTTCCCGAGGATCCAAGCCAAGGCCTGTCAGGGCTTTTTCACACACTTCTTTTAAACCGAGCGACATTATATTACGCTCAAGCATCGGGCCGAGCAGGAACTCGAGCGAGAAGTAATAAATCTGTTTCTTTTTGTCCTGTTTATATATGCGTGCATTACTTCTTGTACGCTGCTTCATTATTTGGTCTCTTATCAGAGATGATAGGGCAATATAACAATCATCGGCAGTTGCGGTATCGATTGTGAGACCCCGTAATACCTCAAGCTTGTCGAGAAACAGCATCGAGAAAATTTCCGAATCACTGTAATTAATACGCGGGCTGCCTTCACCATTTGTTTTTGAATCTAACATCTGAAAATACCTACCTCATTAGCTTTAATATTTAGAGCATCAATTTTTTCATTTCGTAAAAGGTCGAAACTAAAATCCGATGCTGTGACGGTTCGGGTTTTATCTGAAATGTTTACGGCTGTAAGAATGCGTTTTTTTCCTTTTCCTCTTGTAAAAGCAAACAGTCCGTCCCGTGCTTCGACAAGTTTATATTCGCCGTCTGCAAAACAGCTGTGCTTCGCTCTAATATCGGCGAGTTTTTTATACCATGAAACCAGGTCCTTGTCTTCATTGCCCCAAGGGTAACAGACTCTGTTGAACGGGTCGGCTCCGCCTTCCATTCCGGCTTCATCCCCGTAATAAACACAAGGAACTCCGGGCAGGGTGTATTGCAGAGCGGAGGCAAGCTTGAGTCTTTTTTTCGCAAGCTTAAGCTCGTCATCTGAAAGCTTAAAAAATGACATTGCAGGCCTTCCCTCGGGGAGATCGGCACCGCTCAGTACTGTCAGGATACGCATTGTGTCATGGGTTCCCACAATATTCATAAGAGAATCGAGAACATCCTTCGGATAATTCCGGCACAGTGAATCTACCGTATATGCGAGCCGTGATATGTCGCCATCCTTAACACATGCGATAATCGCATTTTTTAACGGGTAATTTGTGACGGAATTAAGCTGCCCGCCGAGGAAATAACGCCGCCGGACGCTGTATGCTATTTTGTGCGAGGCATCCTCCCAGACTTCGCCTGCAATGTATGTGTCGGGGTTTTCTCTTCTCATTGCGTCGCAGAGCGGGTCAAGAAGAATATCGGGTATTTCATCGACTACATCCAAACGCCAGCCGGAGATGCCTTTTTTTGTCCACTTTGCAATTACACCGTCTTTTCCGCAGAGAAATTCCTTGTACTGCTCATTTCTTTTGTTGACAGCAGGCTGGAGCTCAATCCCCCACCATGCTTCGTATGTGCCGTCATCATTAAATGTAAACCAGTCGCGGTAAGGGGAGTTTTTGCTCTGATATGCTCCTACGCTGTCGTATTTACCGTAGCGGTTAAAGTAGACGCTGTCGCTTCCGACATGGTTGAATACGCCGTCGAGAATGACCTTCATTCCTTTTTTTGCTGCTTTTTTGCACAGCTTTTCAAGCGCTTCATCACCGCCGAATGCCGAATCGACCTTCATAAAGTCGCCTGTGTCGTATTTATGGTTGGAATCCGCTTCAAAAACAGGGCTTAAATAAATACATGTGACCCCCAGCTCTTCGAGATAAGGGAGTTTTTCGATGATTCCGTATAAGTTGCCGCCGAAAAAGTCGTTATTTCGCATAATGCCGTTTTCGTCGGGCTGGAAATACGGGCAGCCGCCCCAGTCGTTTCTCGGCACAGCTCCGGGTCCGAGCCTAAGCTGACCGTCACCGCTAAACCTGTCGACGAAGATATGATAGATAAGGCCGCCTTTTATCCACTCGGGACCTGTGCCGGCTTTAGTATATGCCGTTATTTGGAATGCACCGCCCGGGTGTTCGGGCACGGCAAAAGTGCCGCCGCTGCAGGTATCAACGAGAAAATGATACCAGTACAGGCCTTTGCTCTCTATTTTTAATTCAAGCTTATAAACATCATAGGCACCGGTTGCGCATTCGTATACCATTTTTACTTCGTTTGCGACTTCCCCGTCGGGATATAAGCAAACACGGGGGTTTGCGGCTTCGCCTCTTCGCAGTTTTATTTGAAGTGTAAGGGTACCGGGCACTTTGATTGCTTCGCCGGGGCTTCTGAAATACGAATCGTTTTCGTCAAAAATATACATATAATATAGATTGTCCTTTATTTGTCGATAAAATGTGACCATAGCCTCGCATGCGAGGCATTGGAACCGTCCCCCTGTCACATTAAGCTTCCAGGGAGCGGTAAAGATCGCTGTATTCTTTTGCTGAGCTGTCCCAGCTGAAGTCGACATTCATTGCGGCTTTAACGAGGTTTGTCCAGTCTCCCGTGTGATATGTATAAAGGTCGAGAGCTGCGTTGACGGTATCCATCAATGCCTGGGCTGTGTAGTCTTCGAATACAAAGCCGTTACCGCTGCCGAGACGGCAGTCAATGATTGTATCGCCGAGTCCGCCCGTTTTGCGGATTATCGGAATTGTACCGTAGCGGCATGCAATCATTTGCGCAAGGCCGCAGGGTTCGCTGCGTGAGGGCATTAAGAGAACATCGGCTCCCGCATAAATCATTCCTGCAATTTCGGGATTAAATGCAATGCTGACCGCAACTTTTTCGGGATTGCTTACAGATTTTTCTTCAAAGAACAGTTCGTATGCATGCTCACCTGTTCCGAGAAGCAGAAACTGGACATCGAGCTTTAAAAGGTCGTCGAGCATGTATGTGATAAGGTCGATACCCTTGTGTGAAACAAGTCTTGATACAATGCAGATAAGCATCTTGCGGGGTGCAACAGGCAGATTGAAGAATTTTTGGAGTTTTCTTTTGTTTGCTGCTTTCCCCTTGAGATTTTCTGAAGTGTAGGTATTTTTGCCGAGGAGCGGGTCTGTCTCGGGGTTGTATGTGATGGTGTCGATACCGTTAATTATCCCGCTAAGCTTATATGCGTTTTCTCTGATAATCGGTTCGAGCCCGTAGCCGCCGGTGCTTTGGATTTCTTCGGCATATGAGGGGCTGACCGTTGTCAGCTTGTCGCAGCAGACGATTGCACCCTTCATGAGATTGATGCAATTGTCGTACCAGACGATGGCTTTGGTATCCTCACAAAGGTCAAATATATCGTGCAGGATATAGCCGGGCATTTGTCCCTGATATTCCATGTTGTGGATTGTAAATACTGTTCTGATTGCACCGTATTTTTCGTAAAAATGTGTTTTGAGATAAATCGGTACGAGTGCCGATTGCCAGTCATGCGCATGAATTACATCGGGAACCCACTTTGATATTTCAATCATTGCAAATACTGCTTTACAGAAAAATGCAAAGCGTTCGCCGTCATCTACGTATCCGTATGCGTTTTCTCTGTCGAAATATCTCCTGTTGTCGATAAAATAGTATGTTACACCTTCGTGTGAGAGCTCATATACTCCGCAATAAAGTGAACGCCAGGCAAGAGTGACCTCGGTTGCTCCGAGGAATTTCATTTGCGGCTCGTATTTATCGCGGAATTTTGCGTAAAGCGGTGCTACTACACGGACATCAAGAGATTTGTCGGTTTCGGCAAGTGTGCTTGATAACGCACCTGAAACCTGTCCCATCCCGCCTGTGGCGAGAAACGGAACAACCTCTGAGACCGCATTGAGTATTTTCATTTTTTTCTTTCTGGGCATTGCGCGTACCTCCTATATCACTCGTCCTCGTTCGATGTATACCGGGTATGTCCGGTATCCCATCATTGTTCTGCCTTCGGAAATTATAACCGAATTGTCAGTTATTATGCAATCCATTGATGCATTTTTTTCCACGACTGTATCATCCTGCAGAACGCAGTTTTTGATAACAGCTCCCGGTGCGATTTTAACGTTACGGCATATAACACTGTTTATGACCGTGCCGTCGATTTGGCAGCCGTCGGATATAACTGAGTTTTTAATGTCTGCCTGCTTACCGTATTTTGCGGGGAGAGAGTCTCTGCGGTTTGTGAAAATTTGCCTGTTTTCAAAATCGAACAGGGAGTTTCTGTTGTTGATATCCAGTATATCAAGGTTATAATGGAAGAATGTTTCAACCGAACAGATATGTGCCGAATATCCTTTAAACTCATATGCTTCGATGCTTAGCCTGCTCAGTGCGTCTGTGAGCAGAACTCTTGAAAAACGCAGCATTCCGCAGTTTTTCTCCGCAGCTGTGAGCTGGATAAAGTGGCGCTTGTGCATTATATATGCACCGAGTGAAGCGTTTACACTCTCTGCGTTTGGTGTGGAAAGACCGATTCCCGTCACTTTGTTATTTTCGTCGATTGTAAATGCCACTGTGTTTTCGCGCTCGCCTGTTGTGATTTTCTTTTTTGTATAAATTGCAGTGATATCGGCACCGCTTTTTTTGTGTGCTTCAAAGGCTTTGCGGTAATTCATATTGTATATAATACTGCTGTCGGCGAGAAGAACGTATTCGGTTTTCAGCTCGTTGAGGTATTCGGCTGCTCTTTGAAGAGGGCCGTCGAGTTCGCTGTTAACGCTTCTGCGGTCGTCTGCATAATACGGCGGGAAAAAGTAGACACCGCCGGACTTACGGGCAAGATCCCAGTCCTTACCCATTCCTATATGGCTTATGAGAGACTGATAATGGCTGTTCAAAATCATTCCTATCGTGAATATTTTTGAGTTGACCATGTTTGAAAGCATAAAGTCGACAAGGCGGTATCTTCCGGCAAAACGTGCCGCTGAAAGTGTTCTTATTGTGCTTCCGTCACCGGCTCTGTCGGGATGGGGGTCGGATAAGCATAATCCTACCATTATGAATTCCCCCTTTCTTCTGAGTTCTTTTCAAAGATTGCGCCGCGTGAGTAAAGGTTCAGCTTGCCGCCGTCGTCCTTTGATTCGCCTGCGGTTGAGCCTTCGGGTACATGTGTGTCTTCGTCGAGGATTGAATAGGTCACCTTTGCGTTTTTGCCGATTCTGGCGTTTTCCATTATTACGCTGTCTTTGACAACGGCACCCTCCTCAACAATAACACCGACCGATAAGATGCTGTTTTCAACGCTTCCGTATATTTCGCAGCCCTCGGTGATGAGTGTGTTTTTTATGCTTCCTGTTTCTGCGATAAAATGCGGAGGTCTTCCGGCGGATTTTGATAAGATATGCCAGTCTTCAAAGCCGAGATGCAGGTCGTCGAGCAGGTCCATGTTTGCCTGCCAGAGGCTTTCTTCGGTTCCGACATCCTTCCAGTATCCGTCAAAGCGGTAGGCGAAAAGCTTAAGTCCGTCTCTGAGCATTGCGGGGAGAACATCGCCGCCGAAATCATGTTTTGAGTTCGGATCGTTCTCGTCATCGTTAAGATAGCTTTTCAGCGAGCGCCAGTTAAAAATGTAGATTCCCATTGATGCAAGGTTATTTTTCGGGTTTTCGGGTTTTTCTTCAAACTCGACAACTCTGTCGTCTTCGGCTGTGTTGAGAATGCCGAAACGGCTTGCGTCCTTGATCGGAACTTCGATAACCGCAATAGTAACGTCTGCGCCGACTTCCTTGTGGTAATCGAGCATTGTTTTATAATCCATTTTATACACATGGTCGGCTGCGAGGACAAGCACATACTCGGGTGCAAAGGATTCGATGAAATTTTGATTCTGGTAGACAGCATTTGCCGTGCCGCTGTACCAGGCGGTGCTGCCGGGTTTGCTGTGAGGCGGGAGTATTGATACACCGCCGTATAATAAGTCGAGGTCCCAGTGCTGGCCTTTTCCGATGTATTCGTGCAGAAGGAGCGGCTGATACTGGGTCATGACTCCGACTGTGTCGATTCCGGAGCGTACACAGTTTGTCAGCGGGAAGTCGATGATTCTGTATTTTCCGCCGAATGTAACTGCCGGCTTTGCAACCTGCTCGGTGAGTGCTTTAAGCCTTGAGCCTCTACCGCCTGCAAGAAGCATTGCAATGCATTCTTTCCGTTCAGATATTCTCATGGTTTATTTCTCCTTTAGTTTGATGCAGACAATTGCGAGCGGGGGAGCTGTTAGGGTGACGCTGTAGGGGTAGCCGTGCATCGGGATTTCTTCTGCGATTATTTCATCCCTGTTTTTGTGACCCCAGCCACCGTACTCGGTGAGGTCCGAATTAAAGACCTCGGTGTATGTTCCGTTATCGGGAACGCCGATTCTGTAGTCGTCTCTTTTAATCGGGGAGAAGTTGATAAGTGAGATATTATTTATGCCTTTTTTATCCGTTCTGATAAAAGCAATTGTATTTTGGTCACGGTCGCTGTCGCTGATCCATTTAAAACCGTCCCATGAAAAGTCGATTTCCCAAAGTGCGGGGGTTTTTAAGTAAAATGCTCCGAGCTCCTTGACATAGTTTTTAAGGTTGCTGTGCATCGGGTATTCGAGCAGAAGCCAATCGAGCCCTGTGTCCGTGTCCCACTCGCGAAACTGACCGAACTCGGCGCCCATAAAGGTAAGTTTTTTGCCGGGGTGTGTCATCATGTATCCGAGGAAAACCCGAAGTCCGGCGAATTTTGTTTCGTAATCGCCCGGCATTTTATTAAGGAGTGATTTTTTGCCGTGGACTACCTCGTCATGCGAGAGCGGGAGAACGAAGTTTTCGGAAAATGCGTAGAAAAATGAAAATGTGATTTTGTTGTGGATGCCTCTTCTGTAGAGGGGGTCGACTTCGACATACTCGAGCATGTCGTTCATCCAGCCCATGTTCCATTTGAAATTAAAGCCGAGCCCGCCATCGTGAATCGGTTTTGTTACAAGCGGCCATGCGGTTGATTCCTCTGCAATCATCATAGCTTGCGGGATTTCGGCGAATACTGCTTTGTTGAGTTTTCGTATAAATGCAATAGCATCGAGGTTTTCGTTGCCGCCGTTGGTATTTGGTGTCCACTCTCCTGCTTTTCTGCCGTAGTCGAGATAAAGCATGGAGCTGACTGCATCGACTCTGAGACCGTCTGCGTGGTACATGTCGAGCCAGAACATTGCGTTTGAAACAAGAAATGACTGGACTTCGGTCCTGCCGTAATCAAAGCAGCGGGTGCCCCATTCCCAGTTTTCGATTCTGTCGGCTCCGTGGCATTCGTACAGAGGACCACCGTCATATTCGATGAGCCCGTGTTCATCCTTTGGAAAATGGGAGGGTACCCAGTCGAGGATAACGCCGATTCCTGCCTGATGGCACAAATCGACAAATTTCATAAACTCATGCGGGTTGCCGTATCTGGATGTCGGTGCGTAGAAGCCGCATATCTGATAACCCCATGAGCCGCCGAACGGGTGTTCCATAACGGGCATAAGCTCGATGTGGGTGTAGTTCATTTCTTTAATGTAGGGGATGAGGCGGTCTGCGAGCTCAATGTAACTGAACGCCTGACCGTCGTGGTTTCGCATCCATGAACCGAGATGCACCTCGTAGATGTTCATCGGGTAATCGAGGTTGTCGCGTTTTTGATGCTCTTTCCGCCACTTGCTGTCACCCCAGGTATAACCGTTAAGGTCGTAAACCATTGAGGCTGTGCGCCCTTCTGTTTCCGACATGAATGCATACGGGTCGGATTTCAGGACTGTACCGTCTCTGCCTGATGTTATGGCATATTTATAACGCTGATATTCTTCGATGCCGTCAATATTTATCTCCCAGACTCCGCCGTCGGAAATTCGCTCCATAAGGAGTTCTTTTTCGCCCCATCTGTTGAAATCGCCGACTAAATGTACGGACTTTGCTTTTGGCGCCCAGGTCCTAAATGATGCAACTCCCGTTTTTTTGTCAAAATGGCATCCGAGAAATTCATATGCGCGGTAATTTGTCCCTTGATGGAACAGGTATACCGGAAGCTCGTTATTTGTTTCTAAATCAGCCATTTTCCACCTCCGTTCATGATATGCAGATTTTTCGATTTTTACCATTATACATTATAATATATAGAATTGGTATAGTATTTTTTACATTAAAGCTTGATACTATAATGCATGTTTTTTGATACGCCGCAAAACGGTATGCAAATATACTTAATAAATGTAAAATTTATGTATGTACAAAGTAAAACCTTGTGGTATAATGCTTGGACATTTATTTAAAAAAGGTGGCGTATACAATGGAAGACGGGATTGTAAGCAATAATGATATAACGGTAAACAGTGATATTCTTGTAGTTGATGACAGTATTGTTGTTCTGGCTGTGGTCAGAAATATTCTTGAAAGCAAGTATAATATAAGAACCGCCCCGTCGGCTAAGGAAGCGCAGGAGCTGATGGAGGAAAAAATCCCCGATTTAATCCTGCTTGACCTTGAAATGCCGGAAATGAACGGGCTTGCTTTTTTCAGTTTGATTAAGGATGACCCGAGATGGGCGGATATACCCGTTATTTTTCTTACCGGTGTTGATGACCGCAAAAAGGAAGAACATGCTTTGGCACTCGGAGCGGTTGAATATATCTTAAAACCGATTTCCGAGGGTATTTTATTAAAAAGGGTACATTTTCATCTTGAGCTTCGCATTTACCGTAAAAGTCTTGAGAAAATGGTTCTTGCAAGAACCGAGGAGCTTTTAAAAACTCAGGAAGAGCTGCAGATAGCCGCCGATACTGCAAAGGCTGCGCTTAGGGATAAATCAGCGTTTCTTGCGAATATGAGCCATGAGCTTAAAACACCCATGAACAGTATTATGGGAATGACGGAGGCTGCGCTTACGGGAGAGCTTTCACCGGAGTTTATAGATTACTTTTCCAATATTAAAAACAGTACTCGGATTCTTTTACGTGTTATTAATGATATTTTGGATATTTCAAAAATTGAAGCGGGTAAGATGGAAATAGAAAATATTTCTTTCAACCCGATTAGTGTTTTGAGCAATTGCCAGACGATGATTGAAAATCAAATTACCGAAAAAGGGATTTTATTTAAAATCGATATTGACGGGTCGCTCAGGGATAAACAGTTTTCGGGAGACCCCGTAAGGCTTTATCAGGCGATTTTAAACCTTCTTTCAAATGCTGCGAAATTTACCGAAAGCGGTACCATTTCACTAAGTGCAAGACAACTCGAATCAAACGATGAGTATTCGGTACTGCATTTTGAAGTACAGGATACGGGAATCGGCATGGCGCAGGAGCATCTCGACAGGGTTTATGAGCCGTTTGTTCAGGTTGGTAATGAAGTGACACGGTTTGATACGGGAACGGGACTCGGGCTTCCGATTACAAAAAGCATTGTTGAGCTTATGGGAGGAACCCTTACTGCAGAGAGCAGGCCGGGAATCGGCAGTACATTCCGCATCGAGATACGGCTGCCGGTTACGAAGGCTGACAGTTTATTTGACAATGTTTTCGGTGAATCGGTTCCCGAGAGTGCTACAAAACCGCAATTTAACGGTGAAATTCTGGTATGTGAGGACGATGATGTAAGCCGGAAGGTTATTTGCGAGCATCTGAGGCGTGTCGGGATTGATACAGTTGTTGCCGAGAACGGGCTTGAAGGACTGCGGATTGTTATCGAGCGGACAAAAAATGCTGAGAAACCCTTTGACCTGATTCTTATGGATATGCAAATGCCTGTGATGGACGGGTATGAAGCGGCGGCAAGAATAAATGCGCTCGGTACAGGTACTCCGGTGGTTGCGCTGGTTGCCAATATTATGGCGGGCGATTTGGAGAACTATAAACGAAACGGTCTTATGGATTGTATCGGAAAGCCGTTTCAAACCTGGGATTTATGGCGCTGCCTGCTTAGCTTCATGATGCCGGTAAAAAATACGGAAGAATTTAAGATACTTGCAGAAGAAAGAGCAAGAGCTGCGGAGGCTGCAGGTTTTGTTGACAGTGCTGCCGGTAAGGACGCATCTTCGGCGGAAGCGGGTGCAGGCGGCATTGCTGAGAAAAAAGGTATTTTAATTGTTGATGATGAAAAGAGCAATATTATTGCGCTGACACATTTTCTCAGAGACGAATACAGCGTATATGTAACGAGGGACAGCAGAGATGCAGCCGAAATGGCCGAGGAGCATATTCCCGATATTATTCTGCTCGACATCATTATGCCCGAAATGGACGGGTATGAGGTTATAACAAAGCTCAAAAAATCAGAAAAGACCCGGGATATACCGGTGGTTTTTATCTCGGGCCTCACAACCCCGGACGCCATGGTAAAAGGCCTTGCCCTCGGCGCAGCCGACTACATCGCAAAACCCTTTGAATCCTCCCTCGTAAAATCAAAAATAAAAAGACTGCTCGCACAATAGGGCAATTAACCCGACAATTTTTTTGGCGCCATTCTTCACAATGAAAATGCGCCATTCTTCACAATAACAATTCCAAAAGTTGTAATAAAGAGCCGGTACATTATGAAGAGCTGGCTTTTTGTTATGATTGATATTATTAAGCGTTGTTGTACATTTCTTTTAGTGTGGTTTGTAGTGTTTGGGAGAGGTTTATGCCTTCGGTGCCTGCCCATTCTTTTAGCCATAATGGGAGTGTTATGTTTGTTTTTACTGCACGGTTATCCAAATCATTTTTTATAATGTCCGGGAAGATAGTAACCGGCATAATAATGGCACCGTCAGGTGTATCATCAAATGGAGGAAATGTTGGATTAGGTAATGCATCACCATCCTGTTCCATTTCATATATATGGAATCCTAAAGCTTCGGTTGCCATACGGTTAGCGTGATGCAGGTCATCACAATGTGAAGTACATCCGGGAAAATCAGGCCAATAAATACCGTAGCTACCCTCTGTAGATGGCTCAAGAATCGCATAATATGTTAGTTTTCTCATGTTCTCTCTCCTTAAGTGTTTAGTCCTGCTTGCTTAAAAATACTTTTCAAAGTATATGGAGGTATGTCTCCGCGATGGTTTGCAACAGTTACTTTGCCGGATTTAACAGGATGCTTCAGTTGAATGTGAGATGTGGCTTTCCCTTGTAATTCGTACCAGCCATCTTTATTTAGTATCCGTAACACTTCGTGTACTTTCATATTTCCACCCCTAAACTATACTCCTAAATTATGCGCATGTCAAGTGATATCCGATAATAGATAATTCTGTAATAGATTAAACTACCATACCATAAAGTTTTTCTACATTTCAATAAACGTTTCCGGGTAAATTGTGTAGAAAATTTCTACATTTGAGGCAAGGAAGGGTTCTTTAATTGTTTAATTAACATAATGTTCATTTTCGGGGCTTTTTGTGTGGGTTATATGGGGTGGAAATGGTACATATTTGGAACATGTTATGTGCTAGCATTACCGTGAACGAATAGGGTATAAATTATGCTGCAAAAAATGAAAAAGTTGTGGTATAATACAAGCGGTTTTTATCAGAGATATATACATGGAAAGGATTCATGATATGTTTGGCATTGGAAGGCGTTTTTTTTATCACAAAATTCTGAAGAATGCAGGGGGAGCCAATAAACCGGAAGAACCCGGCAAAACAGAGCAAAGATTACGTGAAGAAGCATTTATTAAAAGCGAGCTGTTAAAAGCAGAACGCAGAGCGGAATCTAAAAAAACTATAGGAAGAAAGACTCTGTGGTACAGCAGGGTGGCTGCACTGTTTATGGTGGCTGTTCTGGTCGCACAGATGTTTTCTTTTGCTCCGGGGATGTTTGCGGGAAGGCTTCCGCGGATGGATGACCTTTGGATGTTCCCCGAAATTGAGTATAAAGACAAAACTATATACGACGGGATGACGATTCCCATCGGCGCAGAGATGAATGCGAAGTTTGAATTTCTGATAGACGAAAGTGCATTTCCGATTGAAGTTTTTCTACCTGATGTATTACGTGCGGAGGCAGATTTGTATCTTGCCGCCGCTTTTGATATTTATGGGGCATATTACCCCGGTGCGAAGGTAATTGTTAACGAAAAAGACGAAATATGGGTACATTTTGATGCTCCGAAGCAAAAAGACGAAGATGGCGCAAACAATGACGGCAGAGAGGGTTCGGGAAATTCTGCAGACGGATATGAATGCGATGAGTCTTGTGACCATGATGCAGGGTCAAATGACAACGAAACGGCTGTTTCCGGCACTTCCGGGCAGGTAAGTTTTGGTGAAAATGACGAAAATCCGGACCCGGCTTCGTCCGAAAATTCATCGACAGGTTCAGTCGAACCTACATCCGGAAATGTAAATTCCGGGTCCGAAAATAGTTCATCGAATGATACACCGATTTCAAATTCCGAGCCGGTTGAAAATTCTTCTTCGTCATCATCGGTCACACCGACAGATGCCGATTCGAATACGGAAGCATGTAATGATGAAGACGGCATGTCGGCAGGTTCATCATCCGCTTCGATTTTTTCGGGCATAGGTTCGGCAACAGCAAGTGCAAATGAGGGCGATTCAAGTTCTGCACCGAAGGACCCGCTTTCGAGCAAATATTGGATTAAATTTGAACTCCCCGTCTTCTTCGACGAAGACGAGCTACCACCCCAACCCGACCCCGAATGGGATGCATATTTCGAAGCCCTCGATGCAATGGAAGAAGGCGACGAAGAACCCGAGCTGCACATAGACCCATGGCTGGTCGACATACTGAATACAGAGTATGACAAAAACATCGGCAAGCATGTAGCGGAGTTTGTGGAGATTGTAATTGAGCCTGAAGCGCTGGAGTATGAAGCTGCTGAGGCGTTTGGGTTTGAGATATATTCTGAGACTCAATTATATCGTTATATAGAGCTCGGTGGGCAAACACCGTTTACAGCAACTGTTAACTGGAACGATAATAAAGAAGATGCTGAAACTAGGCCGAGTCATCTTCCTGCAGACGGTAGATATTTACAATTACAACTGTATTTTATAGTTGATGGAATGGCTGCACGACAACCTGTGACAGCAGCCTTATTGATTCAATGGGGAGCTGCAGCGAACGTAACGGCAGCAAATAATATATTAAGAGTTACACCCTCAAGAACAGGAACAACCAATAATTTCTGGGCATATAATTTTACACTTCCTGCACAACTTGTTGCAGCAGAGGAAACGGTACCCGGAACATGGGTACCATCGGGTGAACCTTTAAATGTAACATATTCATTTGCATTATTTGACGATGACCCACTTTTTAATGACCCTACAAACCCGAAAACTCTCGGCCTCAGCATTGCTGAAGATTACATTATCGAGTCAAGAGTGGAAGACCCAACTCTTGCAGTCAATACAATCAGATGTACTCTTAAGGAAGTTTTCGTATTTTACATTGAATGGAAAGATGGCGATTTAGCTGCTAATCCGGGTAGATACAACACAAGACCGACTATATCATCATTACGTTCACAACTCAACATTACACAGCTTGAAGGTGCAGCTGTTGAGGGAGGAACTGCCAGAGGTTCTCTTTCAGATGGTTCAAGCCGTGGTTTGAATTTCCCAAAAGACCTTGATATATCTGTGGTACCCTCATTTTTACCCGGAACATTACCATCGGATTCAAGTGATAGAGTTCTAAAAACAACAATTCTTGGTATGCCGGCATTTAATGCAGCCGGACAGCCATTTAATTACTTTATCACTGAAACAGGGAATCAACTTGCAATTAATCAAACAACCACGAATCTACAAGACACAGTAAGAACACCAAATGCTACTGTTAAATATGAAGCTCTATATGAAAATGTTGGTAACTTCTCTGAAGAACATAGAAGAACCCATAATGGTGGAACTCTTGTCAACAGACTAGTTGGCGATGCAATCTTTGAAGCAACTAAAACTTGGCTCGATGATAATGCACCTCCAAGTACCCGTCCGAATAACGGCAGATTCCTGCTTAACCGTTATCCTGATATAGTCGGCAGAAGTTACAGAAATGCTTCGCCTGTCCAGGGTGCAGAACTGTTTATGGGTGTTCCGCAGAATACATTTGATATTATTTTTGGTGACTTTAGCCTTACCGGCGCAGCAGGTCCGCTACCTCGCTTTGATATTGACGGACAAGAGTATGTATATTTCGTGCAGGAACTGTACGATGCAGACCCACCGACCGGAATAACACTTGTTCGCGGACCGGGTGAATATATAGGAACAGCTAAATATGATGAGTTCCCAAGTGCAACTCCGATACCGAGAGGTGTATTTGTTCAGGGTGAAGGATGGTATCCATCATGGTGGGAATTCAGCATTATAAAAAATAAAATATATAATGGCGGTGAGCTTGAAAACCTGCGTGTAGGAAGCGTTGATTTGTCTGTAACAAAGAAATGGGTCGCAGCTGCAAGGCAGAGTATGGACTCATCAGTTACCGTGTATGTTGAACGCAGATTAGTTCCCAGAGTCGGTCCACCAAGCCATGCAGATAATGTTCCATGGCCTGCTGTACCTAAAGATCTGCTTAATTCTCCTGTTGATGCTGATGACGGTGAGTATACGCTAAGTGGCTTTCGTGCTGAAGTTCAAGAAAAAACCCATGATTTTGCAGGGTTGGATAAATATGATAAAAATGGTGTTTTATATCAATATCGCGTGACAGAAAGCAAGATAAATATGTCACCGCCCGCTGTAGAAGCCGAGATTAAATCGACTCAAGACTTTGTTATACTCGATGGATTTAGATATCAGCTTCGAAGAGACCCGATAGCAGGGAATCTAAATGATATTCTTCTTACTAATACACTTAAAGGTGAAACAGAAATCCGTGTCAGAAAGCTTTGGAACGGCGGCACCTTAAAGGATGATATTACATTTCAAATAAGACGTATCGGCGGCGGTGGCGGACTTGTAAACTTTTCCGATGTAACACTTTATTGGGAAGACCCTGTCAGCAGAGCACGAACAGATGAAGATGTTCCGAGCAGTTTTATGATTCCAGGTAGTTATACTTGGAAAAGAAACACAATTGTAAACACAGGAGACCGATTTGCAGGAGCGGAAGAACCGGGCAAATGGCTTGTTATAACCGGACTTGACCGTTTTGACGATAAAGGCAGAGAAATTGAGTACAGAGTTGAAGAAACGTCTTCACATACTAACTATCACCATTCATTTAACTTTGCTTACAGTTTCAGAAGATATGGCGTTGCACCGAGAACAGAAGAAATAACAGACCCGCAAAGCCCCAGGTATTACGAGCGAATCGGTACAGTCGACGCTTCGTTTATAAATACTCCGTCATCCGGTGTGGGTCGTTATGTAAATGTTAACAAGGTTTGGGCTGATGATGGTGACCAAAACTGTCGCGGTTCGGTTACTTTTGGTCTTTACTACAGACCGGGTGGTGCCGGAGGTTCAGCGATCTGGGAAAGAGTCGGCGGCACAACCATTTATAGTACTAATGATTGGATGGGTTATATACATCTTCCGACAACTGCACCTCACGATACAGCGCCGTATACAGACTACATTGTCGTTGAAGAAAGTGTAGCCGGTGCTACTGTTGGATATACAGCGCCAACTGATTCAACAACCGGAGGTACATTGTCAGCTATTCCACAGCTAGCCGGGTATGGATTAAATGGTGCTTATGGAGTGCAGCTAGGACAAGTAAGAACAAGTGCACATTACTATAATGTTTTTGCTACTTATCGTGCTGATACTGCTACAACACGACCAAGTTATACATTTAAAAACGTCCGTACAGGAACTGTAGAAATTAATATCGAAAAGAAGTTTAATGATGCCAATCATCATCAAAGTAGAGTGCAAAGAGTACAAATTGACATTCAAAGACGTTTGAACTACACAAACGAGTCTGCTTTCAGAACACTAACATCTGCCGATGGATTTGATGGTGTTGTTATTTTACAATATCCGACACTGACATATTCATCTCCAACCGGAGCTTCAGCTCTGCCAAAATATGACGAAGATGGCATGTTGTACCATTATCGCGTTATCGAAAGATACGTTGATGATATGGCTATATTTAGTTCAGGACCGGACGGGTATGTCGGAAGGCATGGGTCAGATAGTGCAACCTATAGCGGATTAGGCTCATATACACTTGGTGACGGGCATCGTTATGCGGTTTCAATAGGCTTTGATCCTGTGTGGGGTGACCATACAGATGTAACAACAAACCCAGATGTAACTCCAAATACTGTACCACGACCTGATTACTATAAATTTACAGTAACCAATCAGCGTGAAGATACTATCAAAGGCTTGACTGTTCATAAGCTTTGGCATGATGTCGAGCGTTCAACTGAAAATGGTCGTAACCCTATTGAAGCCCGGCAGCGTCCTGATATAAACTTTAGATTATGGCAAAATGTTGGAAATGATGATCCGGCTGGTGCGGTACGTTATGCGGGTGATGGATTTGCCGAGCATATTTGGAATACAAACAGAGATTCACGTAATGAATATTACTGGTCATGTACATTTACTGACTTGCCAAGATATACATCCGAGGGAGTTAATGCAGGTACAGAGATATTCTACTTTGTAGATGAACCGGCACTACCGGCTACCAGTGAATATAAAACATATTATTGGAACACAGTTGCGGCAAATCGTACACCTGTGGATGCCCCAACGTGGATTTGGTCACCAACAGACCTTCCAAATATAACAGATATAAAGATTCATGATGTGCCGAGTAATGCTACTGACCTTGTAAGTCCGGGAGGAGCAAAACTTGATAAAGTACGGAATAACGGTATCATCGTAAACAGGCGCGAAGCAGATCGTGATATGCACGGCAGAAAGATTTGGGAAAACGTTCCAGGTGGGTTGTCTGCAAACGCATATCCAACGATAACGCTTACATTGATGCAGCAAAATAAAGAGCATCGCAGAGATAATACTCCTCCGAACAATGCACTTCCTGCAAATGTGGATGTGAATGTTCCTGTGCCAAATATTAATAAACCTTCTCTTTTAAACAGAGCAACAGATTTTAGGTTTTTATTCTTAGACGGACCACTGGCGGAAACAGAAGCAAAAGTCGATAAATATGATGATTACGGAATATATAAAAAGTATCGAGCTTACGAAGTTTCTCAAGCAAATGGCTATTTTGCACCGATTTACAACGACTTTACACTTGATGTAACGAATCGTTATAACCTAAACGGACCGGTTATAACTGCAGAGTTTACAAAGGTATGGGATTTCGGTCCTTATGGTTCAGAACCACCTAATGGATTAGAACCTACAGCAAATGTTGAGTTGTGGCGCGTTATGACCGACAGTGGGGGTAACGATATTGCTGCTACAAGAGCAAGGGTTCGTACTGCTTCAGTAACTTGGACAGAAGATGATCCGGAACAAAAAGTTGAGTTTGCCGAAGGCACGGGTCTTACAAGACTACTGAGATATGGATTTAACGGATTTCCTTATCGTTATTTCCTAATTGAAAACATGGACGGTTATACGTTTGAACATGAAAACGTAGCTTCGCCTGATGTTGACCCAGGCGGATTAGATCCATATCATTATGAGTTTGAAGCTGAGAATATATATGACGGAAAAACAGATGGTCAAAATCACTTAGTGCTGCTTCATGGTCATAAGGACTGGGTGGGCGACACTTATGGTCCTACCGGGGAATACAATTTCGGAACAAGACCTGATAATGTCAGCTTAAGAGTATTCAGAGCTGTAATGGTCGGCACCACACTTAGTGCATTTGAAGAAATTACAAGTTTTGTGAGAATTGATTGGATAGATAACGGTAATCAGTGGACATATACTGTTAATGCCGACAATGAAAAAGTTGGTGATGAGAGCATTACCGATGGACAACCATCACTCCACCGTTACGCTGTAACAAGTGACCCGTACATCTATTATGTGGAAGAAGTTTATCCCGCTACTAATAGTGGATCTCCGGTAGCAGAAAACCATCACTACACAGCGGATATCGCAGATGGTTCAGGTAATGGTACGAAAATTACAACAGGTACTGCCGCAGGTACTGGTGCAACAAGTATTGCTGCTGGCAGCGTAAGAGTTCAAGTAGCAGAAGATTCAGGTAATTTCATTGCGAACTTCAAAAATACGTTGAAGACCGTTGAGCCTGAAGTTATTAAAGCGTGGCAGAAGAAATCCGGACCGGACGGAACTCCTGTGCCTATGGCTACCAGTCCTAGTAGGGATTTCGAATTAATGTTGCCAAGCGAAATAACCTTTAAAGTACAGTCCAGACCGGCCGGCGCAGCGACATGGACAGATTTGATGTACAGCGGCACCACCACATTAGTAACAAAAACATTCACAAGAGCAGAGCTTCTTGCAGGGCTAACAGGTACTGCTACACAATCAACACTAAAGCTTGACATTCACTTGCCTGAAAATGCTGACCTTGCAGGCGTTATCAAAAGAGAGTACCGAATGATAGAAACCCACATCGGCGGAGATACCGATGACCATAGGGTGACGGGGACATTTGAAACTTTAAATGCTCCAAGCGGAAATTTCCCGGTAACTGCTTACACAGGCAGAGACGGCGGTGGTCTTGGTGGCTTCACTGTAACGTATACTGAAAACGGCAGAGTAGTAAATACCATCGAAACAATGCCGATTTTCATACAAAAAGTGTGGGTTGACGATAATAACCGTGACGGTTTAAGACCGGGGTCGACTGTAGGCGGTGTGCATATACCGGGCAATATGTCATTTTCAATAGTTCGCGACGGAGTTGTGGCACAGGTTAAAACGGTTTCACTTACACCGACACTGCAAGAAAGTGGTACGACGTTTGATGTGCCTGCGTATCAGGCAGGCAGTGCGGAACTAAGCACTTATGCTGTTCAGGAACTGACCGGGACAGCCGCCGGAGAGGCAAATGCAAGAACATACTATACGATGACTGCCGACCCAAGTGTTCCCGGTGCAAATGTAATATCAAATATAATAACAGTTTCTCCTCCTGCAACAAAAAACTTTGCTCTTGGTGACCCGGATCCGACTACAAAATCAGCTACTTCTACTCCAAACGTTCCGGCAACAACAAAATCATTTATATTTGTCAACAGCCACGATAAAATCAGATTTAACCTGACCGTAACAAAGATATGGGATGATGATGGGATTAGTAATATCGGAGATGATAATGAAAATGATATTACACCGACTCATATACATTTAGCATTGCAACGTAGAATCGAAGGTACAAGCTGGGTGAATATTCCGGATGCTTCGTCACCTGGAACTGACCAATTGGATGCAATAATTGTAAGTGATGTAAATACAAATTTAGCAGCAGTCAGGATTGACAGACCGTCGGGTGGATGGGCGGCTTCAACAACCCATACATGGAGTAATATAATCGCACGACATGACGCCGGCGCTCGCTATTTCTTCCAAGTGGTGGAAGTCAACTGTAATTGTCCTGACGATAATACGCTGAAGGCATATAAACCGCATGTTACGGTTACTCCTGTCGATGGCAGCATTACTGTAAGTGGCACCAGCGGTCAATATGTTAATAATCTATCGCGTCATGTTGTAATGGATGTAAGAATGTCAAACAAATTGGAAACCACCTCGCTTGCGGTAACAAAGCAATGGTTTAATGCTGATGGAACTCCAATGGGAGCGACTCAAAATCCATTTGCCAAGATGGAAGAAGTTGAAGTTCAATTATTATACAGGCTTGCGAATACAACAAATCCGAACCCATGGCTGCCTGTAACAGGAAATACAGAAACTCTCAATGCACCTGGCTGGACAGCCACATTTGATAATTTACCCTTGGAAAATAACAAGGGTGTCAAGTATGAATATTCTGTTAGAGAGATACGTATAGGTACTCAAAGCATTGCTCCGGATGATAAAACGCCATATTACAGTTGGAGCCGAGCTGTTGAAGATACCAAAGGTCTTGGGACAGAGGAACAATCGGTTGTTGTTAAAAACACTTTACTGACACGTGGTGACATATTCGTCTATATCGTGTGGGAAGATTTTAGGAACCAAGATGGTTTGAGGCCGGAAGATGTCAATGTCGGTCTTATAATGGATATGGATCTTGGTACAAATGCGAAATATGATGAAAAAGATATTAAGTTCACGGGCGACGGTTGGGCAGGT
>WQXS01000027.1 GCA_009784725.1 Oscillospiraceae bacterium | reverse complement strand
TTGGGATGATGATATCCGCTGGGAGCTTATTGATGGTGTGCCGTATATGATGAGTGCACCAAATGATGAGCATCAGGAGATATTGGGGAATTTGTTCGGGCTGCTTTTGAATTTTCTAAAAGGTAAACCATGTATAGTACGTGTTGCGCCTTCTGATGTGCGTTTAAATCCTGAATCATTTGATGATACTGTTGTACAACCGGATATATATATTTATTGCGATTCATCAAAGAAAGATAAGACAGGTATTAAAGGTGCGCCGGATATGGTTGTAGAAATTCTTTCTCCATCTACGGCGAAGCGTGATAAAACCATTAAGTTTGAAGCATACAGAAAAGCAGGCGTTCGTGAGCTTTGGATAATTGACCCGAAGGTAAAAACAGTTGCAGTTAATATTCTAAGTGATGGAAAATATATAACACACCCATATGGTGAAAATGATACTGTAGATGTTCATATTCTGGATGGGTGTGAGATTAATCTTTCTGAGGTATTTATGGAGTAGACTCCGAGTTTTATGCTTTTTTGCGGTCTAATTCCATTTGTAGTTCTTCTGCGAGATAGCCGTCGCTGCGGCAATGCATGTCGGATATACCGTGTCGGATTTCGGTATATAAATGTGATGTATAGAAAATATCAAAGGCTTCACGAAGCGGGATGTTTTCAAATTCGGCATATGTTTTTATGACTCCTGCCATTTTATGCCCGACAAGTGTTCGATTTGCAGTCATTGGAGCACCTCCGAACCGGAAAATTCCAGATAATTATCAATTAAATCCTGCGTCTTGAAGCAATATTGGAAGTTGGGTTTATTATAACGAAGGCGTCCTATTGCTTCGTTTGCATTAAGAAGATTATCAAAGTAAAGTTGAACTGTATCAAAAACTTTATCGTTTGCAACTCCGCCGATAATTATATCCCATTGTATATCGTCCGATAAACCTAACCTGCACGATGTGATAAATTCCAGCCATTCCAAATTATGTGTATCGAACTCTAAAATCCGAATGTCTTCCGGTAGTTTTTCGCCGGCTTTAGATAAAAATGTATATGATGATATTACAGATGCTCCGTGTTCATCCTTAAAACGATTTGCCCATCCGATGGCTTGATCTTTTAATGGGGTAAGATAAAAACCTTTACCGAAGTCAGTTCTTTCGCGGGAAAATGAAAGGTCCGGTTTTTCAACTGCAAGATAAGAGCCATGATATAAAATCATATTTGAATCCCTTTTTCTTTCATTAGTTCAATTAATTCATTGATAATATAGCCTTTACCTTGTGTGTGGAGTGCATCATAATGTGGAATGATATAATTATCAAGAATGTCACTTTCTTCGGTTAACATTTTATATACTTTGTCGCCGGTGGTTTGCAGCTCATCGGAAATCGATTCAATGCAAAATACTGCAAAAAATGATTGTTCGGGTGTTAATGATGATTTCGTGTCCATTTATATAATCCTTAAAGATTTAATATAGTTAAATTACCATATACAGGTGTTATTTTCAACCATCTTTCACTTTATGTGCAGCGTGGGAGTCATCTAAAGTAACAGCGTATTGCTTCTTCTACAGTAGAATTTAATGATTTTCCGGTTAAATGAGAGTATTGTGCAAGTTGTCTGTGCAGCTCCGGAGTTATTCTTACGTTAAATGTACCTTTATATGGTTTTTCCGGTTCGATGTTGTTTTCTTTGCAAAATTCAAGATATTCTTCAACTGCATTGTGAAAGTCTTCTGTAATCAACTGCACACTATCACCTTCAAATGATATAAGTGCTTTTATACCGATGACTTTCCCGTGAAAAACAGCATCTTCTTCAGAATATTCAATACTTCCGGAATATCCTTTATATAATAAACAGTTTTTTGCTTTCATATTAATCCTCTTTCTTTTAATGACTCAATAACATCGTCTACTTGATACAGTTTTAATATATTTCTTGGATGTGGTTTGTGAATACGTAAGTAATCACCCCTGCCATCTGTGAAAGTAACTCTTGAACCTCCGGTTTTACCGCTTTTAATTGAAAAGTATCCAAACTGCCCTAGCAGTCTGACCAATTCATCAAAACTAAAGTCTACCGGGCGCAGGAGAAAACGTGATAATAATTTCGTTTTTTTACTCATAATTAACCACCTCCTGCTATTATATAGTAAAATACACAAAAATGCAACTACGTATAGTTGCATTTGGGGTTGAAAAGTCCCAAAATGGGACTTTAAATTTTATGGGAATGTTATTCCGAGTTTTTTTAGTATTTTGAGGGATTTTTTGTAGTCTTTTTTTGCTTTTTTGCCGTATAGTGCGGGTTCGTCGGTTGGGATGAAGCCGCATTGTTTGTAGATGTTTATTGCTTTGTAGCTCCAGGTTTGGGTGCTGAGGTAGAAATCGACGTCGCCTTCTATTTCTTCGAGCAGCTGTGTTACTTTTGCGGATACTGATTTTCCGAGTCCGAGGCCCTGGTAGGCGGGGTCTACGCTGACCCTGTGGAGCCATGCTCTGCGCTCATCTTCGACGAATGACCACCATGCGGTGGAGGTTGCTACTTTTTTGCCGTCCTTGTCTTCAATAAATATACAGCGGCGCAGCAGCTCGTCTTTGTATGGGATGAATTCTTTTTTAAAGTACAAAAGAGCGGCAAATTCGCTGTCGAATTCATCAACTGATGTTTCAATTCTTGCCCAGTCTTCTTCGCTGCCTTCTTCAAAGAAAGCATATCTGAAGCCTTCGGGCAACGGAAAATCGGGGATTGGTGTCCCTGCTCTGCGGATCATCTTAAAGTTTGAAAACGGTACTGTTTTGTCTAACATATTTCTCCGTATCTTTACTAAAACAAGTGATTAATTTGAATATTACAGTATCATAAATACCGGAATTTCACAAGAATAATAATTTTTTTATGTTGATGTCAAAATGGTGTTGTATTGGTGCTGTACTGGTGTTCGTTATATGGTAAAGTGCTTCAATATTATTTATTGCATGAGCAATTTATACTGAAAAGGGGGATTAAGCTTAATTATGAATACAGTTCCTAAAAAGGGATTATCCCTGAAAATAGCAGTAATGTGTGCGATTTTGGTGATTGTTTTGCTTATTGGTACACTTATGACTATTTCCGCTTATTTGGCCAAGCAAAATTTAGTAATTACAGGCTATGGAGAGCAGACGATACGTTTAGCTCAAACGGTGGCAAGTGCCATCGACCCTGTGCGGTTTACCCAAACAATTGAGGCGGGCGAGGTGGACGACTACTGGCATGAGGTCAAAGAATTTCTTGACAGGACCATCAATGAAACAGGGGTAATGTTTATTTATACACTGTTGCCCGGTTACAGTGATGAGATTACGTACTTTGCTACCGGAGATATAATCGGTGCCGAATGGCCGGTGGATTTTCTTCATACCGACACCGTTGAATGGTATCCGCCCGAGCTTTTCCATACGATGGATACGGGCATACCGTCAAGCACAGGGATATATGATGCCGATGAGTTTGGCATATTAATCGGCGGTTTCACTCCGTTATTTGACAGCAGTGGCAGGATTGCAGGCGTGGTATGTGTTGAAATCAGCGTTAGCGAGGTTATTGCTACGATTGACAGAAGTATGCTGGTAATGACTCTTTACGCTGTAATTGTTGTCATTGTTTTCTTTATCCTTGCTATGTTTGTCGCTAACAGGGGGCTTATCAAACCCGTCAATGAAATGACCGAAACCATGTCCAAGGTATGTGATGGTGATTTCAATTTTAAGTTTCCGAAAAGTTCGATTCGCGAAATAAAGGCGCTCTCGGATTCATTTAGCAAAATGATTCATACACTCCATGCGATGACCGACGAGATTCAAAACAGGAGCCGTGAGATAGCAAAAGGACATTTAACCAAAAGTGATGAAGGTTATACAGCCAAGGGTGATTTCCAAAAGATTCTTGACGGTGTTGATGCGACTGCGGAAAATGCGGCAAAATACCTGGATGAAGTGGCTTGCGGGGTAATTCTTTTTGACACTGATTACCGGATTACTTTCGTAAATGCTTACAACCGGAATCTTGGTTATACGAACTTAACGGGCAAAAAGCTCTGTGATGCTATATCAAACAACGCAGGAGCCGTAATGGCGGAAAAATTAGCTGAAGCTGCACGTACGGGCGAACCGGCTTTTTACGGTGTTGAAATTCTCTTGCCTGACGGCAGAAAAATCCATACAAATCATACGATGGTTGCATTGAAGGACAAAGCGGGTGAAGCGGTTTCGTTTATGAATGTTGCAAACGATGTTACTGAAATCGTTAATACACAGGCAGAGCTTGCAAAACGGCTGCAGACGATTAACGAGGGTATCCGATATGCAAGTAAAATCCAAATGAGTATTATTCCGGATGATGCTGAGCTGAAAAAAGCGTTTTTGGATTATTCGATTATATGGATGCCGCGCGATGTTGTGGGCGGCGATATTTACTGGGCGAAAAATTTTGATGACGGTACTGTTTTGTGTGTCTGTGACTGTACGGGTCACGGGACACCGGGCGCGCTTCTGACTATGCTGGTTGTGAGCGCATTTGAATCAACCATCACCGAGCAAAGCCACACGGATACAGCGGAGGTGTTGTATACGCTTGACAGGCGGCTTGCAACTGTGTTGAATGTAAAAAACAATAATAACTATACCGATATCAATGACGGCTGTGATCTTGCTGTGTTGTTTATTTCAAATGACGGAAGCGTTTCGGTGTCATCGGGAAATACAAATATATTTGTGTGTGACGGAAAATCGGTTATACGTAACAAGGGGCAGAAAATGTTTATCGGAGAAGGTAAAATAACAGGTAAAGATAATATTAAAACAGTTACCTACCCTGCAAACCCTGCCAATAAATTCTATATCGCCTCAGACGGTTTGTATGACCAAATCGGTGGTGAGGAGCTGATACCGTACGGGTATGACGAGTTTGAAAAAATCATTCTCGCAAATCATAATGAAAAGCACAGTACAATATCGGAAAAAGTGTGGTATTCGTTTGAAAATTACAGAGGTGATAATGCAAGGCGCGACGATTTTGAGCTTATTACTTTTACACCAAAAATCATAAAGGAGGAAGATAATAATGTTTGACATGATGGATTATCATAAGAAGCTTCGAGAAAGCAGGATTACACTTGTATATAGCGGTCCGTTATGGGCGGAAGGTATTGCCGGTGTTGCGACAACCTTGAAAAGACGGTTGGAATACGATAATTTGCCGCTCGAAACATCGCAGGAGGTTTTTTCGGTGTTCGTTGAGCAGATGAACAATATGCTTATGTATTCGGCTGAGAAAGCGCAATTTGAAGCTGATGCACTGCACTCCGAGGCTCCGAAAGGTACGTTTGTCATGGGAGTGCGGGATGACCATTATTTTATACAGACAGGAAATGTCATGGCAAATCATACCGTCGATTTTGTTAAGGAAAAAATTGATTATATAAATACCCTGGACAGGAAAGAGCTGCGGAAGTATTACAAGCAGCAACGGCTGGAAAATGACAACCCCGACAGCAAGGGAGCGGGGCTTGGCCTTATAGAAATCGCACGTCGTATTAACGGAAAGATGGATTGTACTTTTACGCCATATGAAGAAGGCTACACATTTTTCACACTTTTTGTAACGGTAGGAGGGGAAGAGGAATGAGTTTCAGGTTAGAATTGGAAAAAACCGATTTAACACCGTATGTCCTGATTGATGAGGAAAACGGGTTAATGAGGTTTGAAGGCGAAAGTTATCACGAGAATATTTTTGAGTTTTTTAAGGAAATAAGAGAATGGCTCACCGCTTACCTTGAAACTGATTTTGACGCTTTTACCTTCGATTGCGAGCTAAAGTATTTCAACAGCTCCACAGTAAAAGTTTTGCTGGGTATGCTTCTGGAAATGGATAACTCGGATAACTGTGACAATATTACCGTTAATTGGATTACCACTAAAAATAACCGCATTATTATTGAGTGCGGTGAAGATTTTGAGGAAGATGTGGAGAATCTGACATTTAATCTTATTGCTAATTAGTCATTGTAAGGGAGAGTCTGATGGAAGATTTTTTTGACAGGGAGCAGCGTGTGCTCGATAATGCGTTGGAACACATAAAAGAGGTTCGTTCAGGTTCTCTTTTGTGCATGGAGCAATTTGAAACCCTTGCCAAAGAATACCGGATGCTGCTGAAGCAACACAGGAAAATTATCAAGATTTCCGACAGGGCTTCATCAAACATGATAATCGACCAAAAAGAAAAGATTACCGACTTGTCGGACAAAGTCCATTATGATTCTCTTACGGGTATATTTAACAGGCGTTACATGGAAGAAGCTCTGGATAACCTTGTAAGTACAATGCAACGGGCGGGCGGCGGTTTATTTAGTGTTTTTATGATGGATATTGACTATTTCAAAAAATATAATGATAACTATGGTCATGCCGATGGTGATATTTGCTTAAAAGCAGTTGCAGAGGCAATTCAGGGCAGCCTGACACGGAAGGATGATTTTGTCGCCCGATATGGTGGCGAGGAGTTTGCAATCATACTGCCGAATACCGACGAGGACGGGGCACGCACTATAGCAGAGCGGGTTCTTGAAGGTGTCAGAAATTGTAATATCCCGCATGAAAAAAGTGAAGTTGCTTCCCATGTTACTCTGTCGCTGGGCATTGCAACGGGAGATGTAACATCCGTGAAGAGCGGCATGGATTTTATTAAACGCGCTGATGAAGCCCTTTACCAATCAAAGGATAAAGGGCGCAACAGATATACATTTCTTGAAATTTAGTTTTTGTTTTTCGTGCGGCTTAGGGGTATTAAATCAAATTGCTTTCACTGAGGCATGGACGCCTCAGGGCACTGAGTATAAATAGGATGTTTCTTCGAAGCGATAGGAATTTGATTTAATACCCCTAAGCCGCACTTTAACTATCTATTCTGCTGTGAATTCGTTGGCGAGGGAGGCTATTGTTGCTTTGGCGTCGCCGTATATCATTAGGGTGTTTTGTTTTGTGAACAGTTCGTTTTCTATTCCGGAGAAGCCTCGACCTTTTCCGCGTTTGAGGACAAAGACTGTTTTTGCTTCGTGTGCTTTGATTATCGGCATTCCGTAAATCGGGGATGCTTCGTCGGTTTCTGCTGCGGGATTTACGACATCGTTTGCACCTATGACTATTGCGACATCCTGCATCGGCATTATCGGGTTCATTTCCTCCATTGTTCGAAGCTGTTCGTAGGGGATGTCGGCTTCTGCGAGAAGGACGTTCATGTGTCCGGGCATGCGGCCTGCTACAGGGTGGACGCAATAGTTCACTTCTGCTCCGTTTTCTTCGAGTTTTCCTGCGAGTTCTCTTACAGCGTGTTGAGCCTGTGCGACTGCCATACCGTAGCCGGGGATAAATACGACGGATTCGGCTGCTTCGAGAACCATGTATGCGTCTTCTACCGGGATTGCTTTGGGTTCTGCCCCGGTGCCGTCTTTACCCGATACTGCATCGGTTGCTCCGAAGCCGCTGAACAGCAGGTTGCCGAGTGAGCGGTTCATTGCTTTGCACATTATGAGTGTCAGGATTACTCCCGATGCTCCTACGAGTGCACCTGTTACGATTAGCATTGTGTTTGTGATAATAAATCCTGCCATTGCTACTGCTATGCCTGTCAGGCTGTTGAGAAGTGATATTACGACGGGCATGTCACCGCCGCCGATCGGAAGTACAAATGCAACTCCGAAGACCAGGGCGATTCCTGTGAGGACAAGTACTGCGATGAGGTTAAAGCCGTCGAGGCTCGGGGTTACATATATGACCATTGCTGCTACTGCAACAAGAAGCAAGAACAGGTTTATGAGCTTTTGTCCTTTGAATACGATTGCTCTGCCTGTGATTTTTTCCGAGAGTTTTCCCCATGCGAGCATCGAGCCGGAAAATGTTATTAAGCCTATAAAGATTGCAATGGATGTTGAGATGTCGTTGACTGCATCGTAGATGTAGCCGGTTTCGATTTTGTGGAGTGCGTAAAATGATGAAAATGCAACGAGTGCAGAGGCAAGGCCTCCAAAGCCGTTAAAAAGTGCAACGAGCTCGGGCATTCCTGTCATTTGGACTTTTTTTGCCCATATTATTCCGATTATTGAACCGATGAGGATTGCGATAAAGCACCAGAAATAACCGTTTCTCAGTACGTTACCCGCATCCCATGAGTCCATGACCTGACCGTCGAAAAATACCGCAATAACTGCTACGACTGTTCCTGCGGCGGATATAAGCATTCCGCGGCGGGCTGTTGTTGGTTTGCCGAGCATTTTTATGCCTATGATTGTACATACACATGCCAGAATATATGCAAGGTTATTAAGGTCGGAGAGGCTAAGTTCGTTAATCATTGTTTCTTATCCTCCTTTTTCTTAAACATACCGAGCATTCTGTCCGTGACTGCGTAGCCGCCTACGGTGTTTATTGTTGCGAGAATTATTGCTATGACGGAGAGAACCAATATCAAAACATCATCAGTGTTTGCGGCGCATACGACAAGTGCTCCGAGGACGGTTACGCCCGAAATGGCGTTTGTTGCCGACATCAGCGGTGTATGAAGCTGTGACGGGACCTTTGAAATGAGCTCTCTGCCGAGGAATGTTGCGATTATCAGTATAAATAACAGAAGTAAAAATATCATTATATCACTCTCCTCTGAAGCGTTCGTGGATGATTTTTCTGTCGGCGGTTATGAGGCAGCCTTTTAGGATTTCGTCGTTGTAGTCGAGGTTAAAGGTTTTGTTTTCCGAATCCCAGAAGTGCTCGAGAAATGCGAAGATGTTGCCGGAGAACATGTTTGATGCGTCCTTCGGGACGGCGCGCTCCAGGCTGTCGCCGCTTATTATCATAACGCCGTTATCGGTTATAATATCCTCGTCGGGGCTTGAGCCTTCTACGTTTCCGCCTGTTTTAACTGCCATATCCACGACTATTGAGCCGGGTTTCATTGTGTCGATCATGTCTTTTGTGAGCAAAAGCGGGGCTTTTCTGCCAAAAACCTTTGCTGTTGTGATTACTATATCGGACTGTGCGCAGACCTTTGCTTGTCCTTGCCGCTGCAGCTCGACCTGTTCGGGTGTCAATTCCTTTGCGTAGCCTTGTTCGGTTTGACTCATTTCGCCGAGGTCGATTTTTACGAATTTTGCTCCGAGGGATTTTACCTCTTCCTCAACGACAGGGCGGGTGTCAAAGGCTTCAACTCTTGCGCCGAGCCTTTTTGCCGTTGCTATTGCCTGAAGGCCTGCAACGCCGACGCCGATAATAAAAACTCTTGCGGGTGAGATTGTTCCTGCGGGGGTCATCATCATCGGGAATATTTTCGGGAGTCTCGATGCGGCAAGAATTACTGAATAATAACCTGCAAGCGATGCCTGTGAGCTTTGGATGTCCATTTTTTGCGCGATTGTCGAGCGGGGCATCATTTCAAGGGATACCATTCTGATTCCTGCATCGGCAAAGGTTTGAACTGCTTCTTTTTCGTTAAAAACGTCGAAGCAGCTGATGTGCAGTGTATGCTCGCGCATTGCGTTTATGCTGTCATCGGGTTTGTTTATTCTGACGACTATATCGCAGCTATCGTAGCCTTCCTGGAGGTTTTCAATAATTTTTGCTCCCGCTTCCTTATAATCGTCGTTGGTAAAGCCGATGGTTAACCCTGCGTCACTTTGGACGAACAGTTCATATCCCATTTCGCAAAGTGCTTTGACATGTGCCGGCACAAGTGCCGTACGTGTTTCTTCGGGTAGTGTTTCAGCACATAATAATACTTTGTTCACAGGCAAATCTCCTCCCGGTAGTTATTGATATATTACACCGTTTATTGCGTAGTCTGAGGGTGTAAATTCCATTGTATTGATTTTACTGGATTATTTGTGTATAGTCAATATGAGGTGAGTTTGTTTTGAAGAATTTTGACGATTTTATGGGTATGGTAATGTTAGATTTGCCGGATGCGGAGCGCCTTACGCTAAAAGGGCATTTCGATACGCTTGCTCAAAGCTTTGCGGCACTTGATGATATAGATACCGGTGATACCCAACCCTTGGTGTCGGTTTTGGATTTGCACAATATAATGCGTGAGGATGTTGCTTCGAAGATTACTTCACGGGATGAGCTTTTAAAAAATTCACCCGGCGGTGGTGGCGGTGGCGACGGGTATTTTCACGTACCCGCAGCAATAGACTAAGACAGGGGGACGGTTCTCGTGTCTTACAGACAGGGGGACGGTTCTTGTGTCTGGAGCACAGGTACTGTGTGCATATTTATGAGGTGGTTATGGGTTTAAGTGTGGTTTTGGAAAGTTCAATAATGCAAAAGGGTTTGCCTGCAACGGCAGGCTCCAAGATGCTTGAAAATTTTATTGCTCCTGTTGATGCAACGGTGGTTACACGCCTTGAAGCGGCAGGTGTTAAAATATCCGGAAGAGTTGATACGAGCGAGTTTGGTGCTGCGGGATTGTTCGAGGATGCTGCGGGAGGCACAGCAACACAGGGGGACGGTTCTCTTGTGTTCTTCGCAAAAACAGCACAAGAGAACCGTCCCCTTGTGTTGTTGTGCAATGATTATACGGGCGGTGTCAGCAGGGCGGCGGTTGATGCGGGGTTGTATTATATTCAACCTTCTTATGGTACTGTTTCGAGATATGGTTTGATTCCTTCTGTCGGTTCTATGGACCAAATTGGTATTGTATGTGAAAATCCGGAGGACGGGTTTGAGATTTTGGAGATAATTTCGGGTTATGATGCAAAAGACGGAGTAATGCTGCCAAATAGCAGTAAAACATATGAACCGCAGGAAGTATCATCAAGCTTTGAAATTGATATTGCAGATATGAAATCCGATTATTCGGGTGTTTATAAGCAGGTTATGCAAATCCTTTGTTCGGCTGAGCTAAGTAATAACATCAGCCGTTATGACGGTATAAAATTCGGATACAGAGCAAAGGAATATAAGGACTTAAACGAGCTTTATACAAAGAGCCGTACCGAGGCGTTCGGCGAGGATGTCAAGCTTGCGGCTGTTACGGGTGCAATGGTTTTATACGGGGATAATTATGAGCGTTATTATAACAAAGCCATGTGTATAAGGCGGCTTATTAAAGAGTCGTTGGAGTTTGGCGAGTATGATGTTATCGTGAGCAAGTGCCCGATTCTTTCAAGACTATGCGGTTTGCCGTCGCTTTCCGTACCCGGAGGGCGTGTTTATACAGCGGATGCCCTACGTGAGGATGTTTTGAAAGCTGTAAGCAAGTCTGTAATTAACGGAAATACATCTTTAACGGACGATAAGGAACTCGGCGGGAAAATTAAGGCTATCAGAAATCAAAAATCAGGAGAGTGACGTTTATGTCATCAGATAAATATGAAGTTGTAATGGGTCTTGAAATTCATGTTGAACTTTCGACCGAGTCCAAGCTTTTTTGCTCATGCTCCGCCAAGTTCGGCGCCGAGCCGAACGAGAATGTCTGCCCTGCCTGCTGCGGAATGCCCGGGTTTCCGGCTGTTGTAAACAAAAGAGCGGTAGAGCTTGGGATTGCTGCAGGTCTTGTAACAAACTGCGAAATCGCAAAGGTTATGACATTTGATAAGAAAAATTATTTCTACCCCGATTTACCGACAGGGCATCAGATAACACAGTTTTTTGCCCCTGTTTGTACAAACGGTTATGTCGAGCTTGACAGCGGTAAACACATTACAATCAAACAGATTCATATTGAAGAGGATGCAGGAAAGCTTGTTCACGAGCCGCGCACACGGAAAACGCTTGTGGACTTTAACCGTGCGTCCGTTCCGCTTATTGAAATTGTGTCGAATCCTGATTTCCGCTTTGCAGACGAGGTTAATGAATATCTTGAAAAACTTCGGCTGCTGCTAAGTTTTGCGGGTATTTCGGATTGCAAAATGCAAGAGGGTTCAATGCGGTGTGATATTAATATTTCCGTTCGTGAGGTTGGTGCCGACAAGCTTGGTACACGTACGGAGCTGAAGAATATTAATTCCTTAAAAGCTATCGGGCGGGCGATTGAGTATGAGGCGCAGCGGCATATTGATACTCTTGAAACAGGCAGCGAAAAGCTTGTGCAGGAGACTCGGGGTTGGGATGATGATACAGGGGTGTCTTATTCCATGCGTGAAAAAGAGGAGGCTGCCGATTATCGCTACTTCCCGAATCCTGAGATATTGCCCGTTTATATTGATGATGCATGGATTGAGGCTGTTCGTAATAGTTTACCTGAGCCGGCGCATGAAAAGTTTGAGCGTATGACTGCGCGGCTGGGTCTGCCTGAGTATGACAGTAAGATAATTTCGGGGAGTCAGAATTTATCTAGGATTTTTGACGGTGCATTAGAATGTTTCGATAAGGCAAAGGATGTGTCGAACTGGATTTTAGGCGAGCTTCTTGCGGTTGCCAAGGATTCTGACATTGCCGATGATGATATAAGTATTGATACAGCTAAGTTTGCTGCTGTAATCAGGTTGTCTCATGAGGGTAAAATCAACCGCACTGTCGGAAAAAAAGTTTTAGCTGAAGTGTTAATAAATGATGTTGACCCCGAGGCTTATATCGAGGAAAATTCACTTGGTATGGTGAGTGATACGGGGCTGCTGGAATCGGCGATCCGTGATGTTCTTTCGGAAAACGAAAAGTCTGTTGCGGAGTATAAGGCGGGGAGTCAGAAAGTATTCAGTTTTCTCGTCGGTCAGGTTATGAAAAAAACCGCAGGCAAGGCCGACCCGAAATCGGTAAACGAGCTGCTGCGGAAGATGCTGGATTGATTATAATACGAAAAGGGAGAGTTAATACATGAAATACCGGATACTTGGAAAAACCAATATTAAGGTCAGTGAAATCGGCTTGGGGTGTGAGCATCTTGACAGGAAGCCGTACGAGCAGGTAAAAGCAACCATTGATGAAGCTCTTGGAAACGGCGTCAATTTTCTGGATTGTTTCATGCCGGGAAAAGTTATAAGAGAGGATATAATTAAAGCTCTCGGGAATAAACGAAATGATATAGTCATTCAAGGTGCAATAGGTTCTACGGATGTCAGGCAGCAATATGATATCAGCCGCGACATGCCTACGGTTAAGACATATTTTGATGATATGCTGCGGATATTCGGATATGTTGACATTGCAATGATGTTTAATGTCGATTCCGAAAAGGATTATCAGGCGGTTTTTTCCGATGAATATCTCGGTTATGCCGAGTCGCTTAAGAAAAAGGGAGATATACGGCATATCGGATTTTCAACACATCATCCTTCACTTGCTATAAAAGCAATTGAGACCGGCCTTATCGATGTGTTGTTTTTCAGCTTAAATCCGGCATTTGATATGCTGCCTCCGGAGAAAAATGCGGTTGAGCTGATGTTCGAAGGTTTTGACCCAACACTTATGCATGGAATTGACCCGGTACGTGCAGAGTTATACAAGATGTGTCAGCAAAAGGATATAAGCATTACGGTTATGAAAGCTCTTGGCGGCGGGAAGTTCATTTCACCGGAGCTGACACCGTTTGAACAGCCGCTCTCGGTACCGCAATGTATTCATTATGCTCTTACACGTCCTGCCGTTGCAAGTGTGCTCCTTGGCTGCCAAACTGTTGACGAAGTTAAAGAAGCGATGGAATATTATACTGTCAGTGACAGCGAGCGTGATTATACTCCGTTTTTGGGTGCGGTGCGCAGTGATTTCAGGGGTCAATGTGTTTATTGCAATCATTGTCAACCCTGTCCGGTTGATATCGACATTGCGGCTGTCATGAAATATCTTGACGTTGCAAGGCTCACACCGGATGCTGTGCCGCAGTCGCTGCAATCAGATTATTTAAGTCTTACTGCATCGGGTAGTGACTGCACAAGCTGCGGTTCATGTGAGGAAAGATGTCCGTTCGGTGTAAGTATTATGATGAATATGGCAGAGGCTTGTAGAATTTCTGCAAAAAAGGGTTAGTTATATAGACTTCCCAAGTTTATAGGCTTGTGCGGGGTAGTCAGTTTTTTCGATTGCTTCGCGTGTGCCGCATTCGCCGGCTAATATTACGCCTGCGTTGGTGCAATTGAACCAGTCGATGATGGTTTTGTAATGCTCGGTCAAAGCCTTCATCGATTTTGTTGTGCTTGGCTCCCATGCTGCTGCCATTAGGACGGCTTTTCTTTTCTTCTCTTTCATCTTGGCGGTAACGGAATAAAGCCTATCTATTGTAAGCTTCAGCTGTGCGGTCATTCCGAAGTAGTACAGCGGGGTCACAAATACGATACAATCGGTCGCCAATAGCTCGGGATACAGCTTTTCCATAGAGTCATCATGGACACATACTGTCTTGCCGCTGTTACATTGCTGACAGGCATTGCAGGGTGCGATTTTTTCAAATGCAGAGTCAAATCTGAAAACATCATGTCCCGCTTCCTCCGCACCCCTGATAAACTCCTGCACAAGAAGCGCTGTGGTCCCTTCCTTCCGCGGACTGCTTGAAAGTACTGTAATTTTCATTTCTTTGTCGGCTCCTTTATGAATAATATATAACTCCAATTATTGCAGTTAATTCCATTATAACAGTAAATGGGAAGATTATAACAGTAAATACAAACTTTTTCTTGACAAGCGGTTTGTTTGAGTGTAGTATAGCCAAGCAATAGTAAGCGAAACGGCATCCCCGTTTTCACCCTGACGCTTTAGCGAGCAGTGGTCAATGATTGGACATGGTTTTAGTGTCTTTACGGCGGATGCATAGGTGTCCGCTTTATTTATGGAAAAACGTTGTTTTTCTCAACACCTGCTCTGCAGGTTACAAACGGGGGTGTTTTTACGAGTAACGTCAATTATCAAATTAACGAAGAAATCACCGATGTTGAAGTTCGTCTAATAGACGAGGATGGTACGCAGCTTGGTATCATGTCATCGGAGGATGCGATGAAAATCGCTATCGAAAAAGAGGTCGACCTCGTTAAAATTGCGGGCAATTCAAAGCCGCCTGTCTGCAAAATCATGGATTACGGTAAATACCGTTATGAGCAGGCAAAACGCGAAAAAGAGGTACGCCGCCATCAGCATGTTGTTGAGGTTAAGGAAATACGCATGTCGCCGAGTATCGGTATCAATGATTTCAACGTTAAGCTCAGAAACGGTCAGAAATTCTTAAAAGAGGGTGACCGGTTAAAGGTTACGATTCGTTTCAGGGGAAGGGAAATGGCACACACTGATATAGGAGAGAAGCTACTTATCAAGTTTGCCGAGGAATGCAGCGAGTTCGGGAATGTGGATAAAAATCCCAAGCTGGACGGAAGGTTTATGTCACTGTTTTTAACACCGAAGCAAACAAAGCAATAGCTCTCATACATAGAACATGAATAAGGAGAAGAAGAATGCCTAAGATTAAGACACACAGCGGGGCGAAAAAGCGGTTCAGCCTCACTAAATCAGGGAAGGTTAAACGCGCTCATGCGTATAAAAACCATATTCTGAACAAGAAAACAACCAAGCGTAAAAGAGGTCTGCGCAAAACCGGTTATGCAGATGTCACAAATGAAGCCGCTATCAAGCAAATGATACCGTATAAATAGGGGGGAGCAACATGGCAAGGATTAAGGGCGCAGTTACAACGCGCAAGAGAAGAAAGAAAATATTAAAGCTGGCAAAGGGCTACTGGGGCGCAAAATCAAAGCATTTTAAAATGGCGAATCAAGCTGTTATGAAGTCGCTCACATATGCGTATGTCGGGCGTAAACATAAAAAAAGAGATTTCCGCAGACTTTGGATTATGAGAATAAATGCCGCATGTAAAGCGAACGGTATGAATTATTCGCGTTTTATGTATGGTTTAAAGCTTTCGGGCATAAACCTCAACCGCAAAATGCTTTCGGAAATTGCAATACACGAACCCGATGCATTCACGCAGCTTTGCGGGACTGCAAAGCAGGCGATTGGTGCATAGAGCTGTTTAGCTGTTAAATATTAAAATAAAAAAAGGAGCCGTTTTGAAGTGCGGTTCCTTTTTTCCGGATTGCTTCCTGTTTCATTATTTATAATATACCTTGCCGGGTTCTATTTTGCCGTATTTGTGGAGGAGGAGTTCGGAGACGGTTACGAGCTGGTAGCCTTGTTCGGTGAGGACGGGTATGAGGCGTTCCATTGCTTCTATTGTTGATTTGTGAACGTCGTGGCAGAGGACTATATCGCCGTCTTCTATATCCTTCATTATATAGTTGTATACGGATTCGGCATCCTGTGATTCCCAGTCTCTCGGGTCGATTGACCAAAGAATGATTGCAAGTCCGAGTTTTGCAGCAATTTTTTCTACTTTTTCGTTAAAGTAACCGTAAGGCGGGCGGAACATTAGGGAAACTTTTTGAGTAATTCTTGCAATTTCGGTAATTGTGTCTATCAGTTGCTTTTTTATTTTTCTGCCGGATGTTTTTGTGAGGTCCGGGTGATCCCACGTGTGGCAGATGATTTCACATTCCATATTTAATGCGCGGTGTATCTTGCTTTTATTTTCTTCGAGTTTGTTTCCCATGACAAAAAAAGACACACGCCCTTCACATTGCTGAAGGATGTCGAGGAGTCTTGTAGTATATTCGCTCGGCCCATCGTCAAATGTAAGAGCGACTATTGGTTTTTTCGGATTAATTTTTGGTGTTTTGTAGTCTCCCAGCATCACTCGGTGACCCCCTATTTACTTTTTACATAATACATTATACAATGGTTATGCGCAAGTAGTAAAAATACAGATTTTAAACTGTTTTTTATTGTTTATGCAGTAATGAGGTGCAGGTTTTTGAAGGTATTTTTTGCCGTAATTATATGCAGGATTCTATATTTTACAGGTAAATGCATCGGCAGGGGAAGCAGTCTTCCGGGGAAGGTTGTTTTAAGGTTTTTTCCTGATGTTCTCGGGCGGCTTTCGCTTCCGGGGATTATTATTGCCGTGACGGGTTCTAACGGGAAAACCTCTGTGACTGAGCTGATTGTTCATGCTTTAAAGGAAAGCGGTAAAAGCGTGGCATGGAATCATGAGGGTTCCAATCAGACGGAAGGGGTTGCAACGCTCTTGCTGCGCTCGGCATCGCTTGGCGGGAAAGTCAGGTCCGATGCGGTTGTTATGGAATGTGATGAGCGTTATGCAAAGAAAATTTTTGAAAAGGTGCATCCGACTGTTTTGCTGATTACCAATCTTTGCCGTGACCAGCTGACACGTAACGGGCATCATGAGTTTGTGGCAGATTGTTTGCGTGCAGCTATTGATGTGTTGGGTGACGGTGTAAAGCTTGTTTTAAACGCAGATGACCCATACGTTTCTGCGCTTGTTTTACCAAAAACAGCACAAGGGGACGGTTCCGGTGTGTTATATTTCGGGGTTGGTTCTTCGGGTGACGGGGTTTCGCCGGCTGCAGGTATGTATGATGATGGTGCATATTGTCCTGTTTGCAAGGCGCGGATGACATATAATTATCGCATAATGGGGCATTTTGGGGATTATAAATGCAACGGTTGCGGATTTTCACGGAATAAACCTGATATTGATCTTACAACACAAGAGAACCGTCCCCTTGTGTTTATGTATAATTTCTGTGCTGCGGTTGCTGTGTGCAATGCGGTTGGAATTGATGCTTCGGATGCTGCAGAGTCACTTAAAGGGTATGAGCTTAAGGGTGGGCGTACTGTTTCATTGAAAATAGGCGAGCGAAAGGGCTTTTTATTTATATCGAAGCATGAAAATTCATTTGCGTATGATTGCTCATTATCCCGTATTATAGAGCAGAAAAAACCGTGTACAGTTATAGTTCTTGTCGATTCGATAAGCCGTAAATATTATACGAGTGAAACCTCATGGCTTTGGGATATTAATTTCGATTTACTTTCCGATGAAAACGTTAAAAACATCGTGCTTGCAGGGCGTTATGCGAATGAGCTTGCGGCACGGTTTAAAATGTCGGGAGTATCCCGGGATAAGGTTGGACTTGTTTTTGACCTGAGCGGTTTACGGGATTTTATTGAAGAAAACACTTCCGGGGATGTATATGCTGTGACGTGTTTTTCGGATAGGGTCAAGTTATTTAAGGCATTAAAGCGTTAAAGCGGGAGATTTTTATGGAAGCGAAACAAATAAACATACTGCATCTTTATTATGACCTGATGAATCTTTACGGTGATTGGGCTAATGCGGCTGTTTTGGAGCGGGAGCTTGATTACAGGGGTTTTAATGTCCGGCTTGATAAAAAGAGTGTCGGTGACGATATTGATTTTTCCGGATATGATTTTATTTACATCGGGAGCGGGACGGAGCGAAGCTTTGTTGCATGTATGCGGGATTTGAGCCGTTTTAAAGATGCGTTTATTGAGTGTATTGAAACAGGGGTTTATGTTCTTGCAACGGGTAATTCACATGAGCTGTTCGGGCAGTCCGTGACAGATTGTGACGGGAATGAACATGAAATGCTGGGGTTGCTTGATTTTGAGACTGTGCAATCGGCTACTCGTGTGACCGGGGATTGCGTTTTTTCTGCAAAACCTCCTTTTTACCGTGATAAATTAATTGGATTTATTAACCGTGCAGGCGGCAGTCAGACGGGAGAAATTGAACGTCCGTTTTCTGTAGAGCCCGGAGCGGGAGCGGGGTTTAAGGCTTGTGATGAGGGGATTATGTATAAAAATCTGCTTGGCACATATATGACAGGTCCGCTTTTGGTGCGTAATCCGCCAATGATGATGTATTTTGCCGATAAGCTTACGGGAGAGCGTGCAAAGCATGAGTCAAAGAGAACCGATATGTTTTTTGAGTATCAGGGGAGCGGGTATTATACTGCTCTTGACGAGTTAAAATGATTGTTTTATTACTGTGAATGGAACATTTTGGCTGCAATTTCGTCTGAATAATTGAAAGATGAATATTATATAGAACATAGGAGAGAAAGAAAATGAAAAAGATTTTATTGATTTTGATGGGAATAGTTTTGTTGTCCGTTGCTGCAATCGGCTGTGCCGGTCCGGAGATAGTGCCGGGAGCAAGCGGCGATGTAGAGCCGCATCCGATGCCGACACCCGATGTGATTATTGACGACAGTCAGGATTTAACTGATGATACAAATACCCCTGAGCCGAACGACGGGTCACAGTTTGGTGACATAGGGCAGCAGGTCTTTATGAATGTGTCTGGAATCGTTGTAAGCATTGAAACTGTTGAAGGTCTCACTCATGTTGAGATTGAAGATACAGACGGAAATCCTGCGATTCTTGTGCTGAGCGACGAAACGGTATTTCCGTTCTCTGCCGAGGTTGCAATCGGTGATACTGTTCAAGGCTGGTACTGTGCAAATTCTCCGATGATAATGATTTGGCCGCCGCAGTATACGATTGAAGTCCTTGCGGTAAATATGAGTGATAGCCAAAACATTAAAGTCGACCGTTTCCACGCATGGGGCGAAGACGGAATGGGTCAGTTCATTTCAACAGACGAAATGTTTGTGTTCATGACCGACGAAAATACGGAAGTCGTTTTACAAGACGGTCAGGACTTCTCGGACGGCGACTTTAACAACAGGCGCATAGTGGTAATCTACGGCCCGTCCACAAGAAGTTTACCCGAAATCGCAACAGCCGAAAAACTAATCGTCCTCTTCGAAGGCATCTCACCCTTCGCCTGATAAGCACTACATGTGAGCCGGTACGGCTCAGAGAGCAATTTACAGAAGCAGGGGACAGGTACAGCGTTTCACACATGAAACACCGTACCTGTCCTCTTAGTTTGTGGTTTAACTTCTGTCTTCGTCTTGTGTGAAGTATACCACCATGGTTACTATGCAAACTTGCTCATGGCTCCTACAATATGTTGTGATAAATATGTTTTATATTTCGACATATTATAAAAAGGAGCAGGGGATGAAAAGGGGATTTAACAGAAAATTATTATCAGTAATGCTGTGTTTGGCAATGCTGATAAGTATGATACCGCTTCTGCTGGGAGCAGACTTTGAAAGTGATGCTGACGGTGGTGGTACTGGTGCTGTTGGTGGCTGTGGCGGTGAGCCGGTTATTGACAACGGGAATGTTGCTGATGCCGGTGGCTCTACCAATACCGATGGGGAAAGCGAAGGCAGCGGTTCTACGGATACAGGGGTAAATGGTGATACAGGATCGAGTGGATATGATGGCGAAGGTGATGCTGAGCCGGAAAATACCGGTACTGACGATGGCATAAAAGTTGGACATAACGGCACATTAGAAAATTATGACAATGAAAGTTCAGGTGTGTATGAACCATTAGTAAAAGGCTTAACAGGAAGTGTTGACGGTATTAAAGATATAGAAATTACCGGGTTAATAGAAGTCGGATTAATGAGCGAGCCACTTATTCAATTAAATTGGGGAAATCCGGGTAGTGTAATGCCGAGAGATTATGACGGTACAACAGTTGTAGATCTATCAAATGGTTATACAGCACCGACACTGGATGGAGCAATTTTCCCTGATGATGTTAATGTTCAAATTAACGGTATTCGTTTTGATAACGCTAATGCAGGGTCTCGAAGCATTGTAGCTTCAAGCTGGAACTTAACAGGTAATGATGCATATAAATATATTGCCCCGGTCGGACAACCACCTTTCAATCCGGTAGAGATAAATCGAGCAAACTTATGGGCGGGAGCATTAAACTTTGCTCCGGTAAGTACGGGTTATACAGGAACACCACGTTCTGTAACAATTCCAAGTACAGCAATTCTTGGCGGGACAGGAACAATTTCAATCTTTTACACAGGTACAGGTGCCACATCATATACAAGAAGCACGACAGCCCCGACAAATACCGGAACATATGATATACATGTGACAATTTCCGGATGGGATAATTTTTTTGATGCATCAGATTTTCTTCTGGGAACATTCACAATACTTAAACATAACATCACACTTGTTGCAGATAGTTTTACTATGATGCTTGAGGGTAATCGTCCCGAACCGTTAACATTCCATGTTACAAATATGTTGCAAGGGTTTAATGCAGCGGATATTTTGAATGATGATGTTACTTTAACGTATTCTGACACATTTGATATATATACCGCAGGGACATATCCAATAATAATTTCCGGTGGTACCTTAAAATCCGATGCAGCTGCTAATTTTAATATTTCACAGCGAGTTAATGGTTCAATACAGGTAATTTCTCCCGATGCGGGTTTTACAAGTCCCGACCCCGGTGTACTGGATGATTTAGAAAATGACTTACCGCTTACACTCAATGGTAATTTTAATCATTTACAAACATTAAGTGTAAATAATAATAACCTAATACTTGGTGCTGTTGTAGAAAAACCCGGTGGTGGTTCAATGCGTTTTATATCGGGATGGCCCGGCTTTGATGGTGAAATTGGTGAAATTCATTCAGGCAGTACTATCGTAATTTTCTATAGTGATTTTCTTAAAAGTCTTCCTCCGGGAGAGTATTTGGTACTATTAAGATATGGAGCTGATATAGTAAGCATCTATGATTCACCTTCAACAACTTTTATTATTCCGGGCGAAACAGAAAATGGTGAAGGTATAAATAATGTCAGCAGCACCGCAAGCAGTGCGGGTGGTGACGCAGATGCGAGTGGCAGAAGGGTATTGAATACAAGGACACCGCAGACGGGAGATTATAGCGATAATTCTGCGCTTGTTATATTGATAATTGTTTCCGTGCTTGGCATCGGCATGGCACTCGGATGGAGACAATACAGCAAAAAAGCGGGGTCATGGTAAAAACGAACATTTAGACATGCAGTAAAGGGGGAGTAATTTACTGCATAAACGTGGTCACCGTCACTTTGACGGCGACCACTTGCTGTTTGACAAAACAGGGTTAAAGCAAGAGCTTCATTTGGAAAAGTGTTGAATAGTGTGTCAGGGGGACGGTTCTAGTGTCTTGTTTATAAGACAATGGGCATCTTTTCCAATCGCTCAAGTGTGAATTGGGCGACCAGGCCTGTTAAGATTCCCGTAATTACGCCTGTAATAATCAGTATTGGCAGGTATGCTGCAATTGATGGTGTTCCTGTTATTATTATCGCTGCAAGAATCTGACCTATGTTGTGAAATACTGCACCGATTGCACCGCAGACCCATATTTGTTTATCGGATACAAAACGTTTCATAACAACCATTGCAATAAAAGCAAGCATCCCGCCTGCAAGGCTGTAAACAACAACAATCGGTCTTCCGGTGAAAACCGCACCAAGGATAATACGGCAAAGCAGGATAAATAAAACGTTATAAATACTAAAGTATTTTATATTATCTTTTATATAAAAGAAGCGAAGTGAAGCAGGGGGACAGGTACAGGGTTTCACTTTTGGCGTTAATGTGAAACCCTGTACCTGTCCCCCTGCTTCACTCGTATAGAACAACGCAAATAGCGTTACAGCATTTGCAAGTCCGAGTTTGACGCCGGGTACGGGAACCGGCAAGGGTATTTGAGCTTCGATAATAAATATTATCAAAGCAACAGCTGTGAGAATTGCCATTAATGTAAGTTTTTTTACAGGTATTTTCATTGATATCCCATCATTTTAGGAATGGTCCCATTTTGGGACTATTCCTCTTTTACCCCACTACAGCATCTATTCTATTATCATCCGAGACACCATCAAATGTTACCACTACTCTGTTCGGAAGACATACAACCGGCATGATGCCGCCACTCACCCAGCCTCTGTGCAGGCATATACCAAGCGGACAGTTCGATTCGGACATACGGACCCGTCCGTATTCAATTTCAATTACGTTTAATCCGTCCGCTCCGCTTTGACTGCTAAGACCGTCGCTGCCACTGCTAAACCCGTCATAAATCATAACGGAATAAGGTTCGGTAACAGCAAGCAGATTAACGGGAGGACGAAACAGCTCTCCATCCTTGTAAATATTTGCATAACTTGCCTGCACCTGCCAAAAAAGCACTGCAACAACAGCAGAAATAGTAACAATTATACCAAGCACTATAATCCAAAACTTATTTGACTTCAAACAAAACCCTCGTTTTCACATTAATCCCTAGTCCCTAGCCCCTAAATATTAACCCATATCACCAATTGTTAACATTCTCATATCACCAATTACCAGAATCTCACCGTCATCAAGTACAAGAACGGCACAGATAAACCCTGAAACCTGCTCGAAATATTCCGATGCTCTTTCGCTTCCGGCAAGAACAGCAATCGTAGACAATCCTTCACCGATAACGGCACTTTCTGCAATCACCGTTGCACTAACAATATCAGTCTCGGCAGGCATTCCTGTAAAAGGGTCTAGAATATGGTGATAAAAGACTCCGTCTTTTTCAAAAGAACGTTCATATGTCCCCGAACTGACAACCGCAAAATCCGAAGCATCAACAATGCCAATCCATTCATCTGTACTGCCAAAAGGTTTTCTCAAAGCAATTCGCCAGGGACTCCCGTCAGGTCTGTTCCCGACCGTTACAACATCACCGCCAAGGTCAATAAGAGCACCTGTAACCCCGCTCTCAACTAAAAACGCAGCAATCTCATCAGCAATGTATCCTTTGGCAATTGCTCCAAGGTCAATCCACGCAGTATCACCGCCACCGTCAGGTTCACGAACCCAAACTGTTTCCTCCGAAATTAAAAGGTCTTTAATGTTTCCTGCATTTTTTGCATCTTCAATGTCAGAAGACAAGGGGACGGTTCTGCTGTCTTCTGATGTCGGGCCGGAAGAACCGTCCCCCTGTCTGTGTCTTCCAAAATCCCAGAGTCTTGTTAAGCGTCCAATTGTTATATCAAACATCCCGTCCGACAATTCTCCAAACTCAAGTCCCGCTTTTATCACATCACGTGTCCGTGAATCCACCTTTGCAGGCTCACCCTCTGCATGATTTATACGCCAAACATCGCTTCCCTCTATAGTAATGCTAAACAGAGCCTCAAGCTCTGCACAAAGAGCAAAAGCTTCGTCAAGAAGCTCCGAACTAACATCCCCGTGGATAACTATCGTACAATAAGTATCGAGAAGCAGCCGGGTATCACTGATTCGATCATCCTGCTGCTTATCTGCACATCCTGTCAGCATAGCGGCAGAAAAAACCACAGCACTAACCAAATATATTAACCGAAAACTATTCAAACATTTTCTAAACAACGCACTTTTTCTTGTAAACTTACTATTACTCATGCTCTTAAACAATACATTGTGCAATGCAAACATCGACGCACTCCCTGCAACCGTTGCATAGTTTATAGTCAATCGACGCAAGAGACTCGCTGACCGTAATAGCTCCCGTTTTACAGACCTTCACACATTTCATGCAGCCTATACAGCCTTTTGAGCATTTATTTTTTAAAACACCGCCCTTTTCGGTATTTTTGCACATTACTGCAATCGGCACCGGCTCAGCTTGTATCATGATTACATCTACAGGGCAAGCCTTGACACAAACCGCACAACCCGTGCATTTACGGGGGTTTATGCGTGCAAGGTTATCTTCGACACAAATCGCATCGCTCGGGCACACATACACACAGTCGCCGTAACCGAGACATCCGAAGGTACAGGCACCTTCCCCGCCGAAAAGTTGTTTTACGGCAAAGCAGGTTTTTATGCCGTCATATTCCATCTTGTCCTTCATGGTCGATGAGTTGCCAAGACACTGTACAACCGCAGTCATTTTAGCAAGCCCTTCACCACTTACACCAAGGATTTCATTAATATGCGAATAACCCTCTTCTCCGGCAGGAAGACAAAGGTTTGTTTTAGCTTCTCCCGCAGCAAGGGCCTCGGCATATGCATCACAACTGCTGAAGCCGCATGCACCGCAGTTTGCACCCGGCAGGCATTTGCGCAGTTTTTCAACACGGACATCAACCTTGACAAACATAACTTTCGATGCAACAGTTATCACTGCAGCGCAAAGAAACCCGATTACCGATAATGAAATTATTGCAATTACTATAGTGTCCAGAAGAACCGTCCCCCTGTCTTATTTATCCGCCGAATAAGTTCTCGATTACGCCATCGAATGCAAAAAATGCAAGCGATAAAATTGCAGCGGATATCAGTGTTATCGGCACACCTTTAAATGCATCGGGAGGGTCTGCTGCAGCGACCTGTGCTCTGACTCCCGTAAAAATAACCATTGCGAGGAAAAACCCGAAGCCTGCACCGAGTGCGCTGACCAGTGCCTCAATATACGTATAACCCTTGTTTATATTGGAAATTGTGACTGCTAAAACAGCGCAGTTTGTTGTCATAAGCGGCAAGTAAACGCCGAGAGAAGCAAATAATGCGGGTACATAACGCTTTAATACAACCTCAACAAGCTGTACAAGCGTTGCAATAACGAGTATAAAGACCACAGTTTGCATAAATTCAAGCCCGTTTGGATTTAATAATAAAATCTGAATCGGCCATGTCACCGATGCCGCCATAAGCATGACAAACATTACCGCAAGACCCATTCCGACAGAGCTTTTTAAGTCCTTGGAAACTCCAAGAAACGGGCAAACCCCAAGAAACTGACGCAGGACATAGTTATTGACAAGAACCGCACTCATCATTATTACTACTAAAGCTCTAAAATCAAAATCCATTTAAAAACCTCTCCTAATCTCTAAGCCCCGGTTTCCTGATACCTGGCCCCTAAGCCCCCAGCCACTGACCCCTGATCCCTGTCCCCTATGCCCCTATGCCCTAAAGTCCCCTGCGCCCTACACCATGCTCCGCTTTTTTGCCCCCGCTTTCGGCGCACATTCCGCAGGCATCGGCTGCGGGACAACCCTTACAGCCCGGCTCCCTGCTTTTATCATGGGATTTTGAAAGCTTGTTTACCAGTGCAAGTAAAAACGCAAACACGATAAATCCGCCCGGTGCAAGTGAAAATATCATAATCGTATTATCGGAAAGCCATGGAAGCGAAAGCCCGAACCATGTACCGTTCCCGAAAATTTCCCTGATAGAAGCAATTACAAGAAGCGCAAGCGTAAAACCGAAACCGGATCCAAGCGCATCCAAAACCGAGTCAATAACCGTATTTCTGTTTGCAAACATTTCTGCACGTGCAAAAATTATGCAGTTAACTGCAATAAGCGGCAGGAAAATTCCCAACGCCTGGTACAAAGGATATGCATAAGCTTCAATTGCCATTTTTACCAGCACGGTAAAGCTTGCAATTAACACAATGTAACATGGTATACGGGTCCTGCCGGGAATGATTTTTCGTAAAAATGAAATAACAATATTCGAACCAAGCAGAACAAATGTCGTCGCAAGCCCCATACCAAGAGCATTTTCCGCCTGCGTTGAAACCGCAAGAGCCGGACATAACCCGAGAACAAGCACCAGCACCGGGTTCTCCTTTATAATCCCTCTTGTAAAAATATTCCACTTTGATAATTTCATAAATTACCTGCCTAACCTTAACCCTTGCGTCCTAATTCCCGGTACCTATGCACTATACCCTAGTCCCTAACCCCTAGTCCTTAACCATTTCAAATGCAATCAAAATATCATTTATCGCATGAATAAACGCCCGTGTCGAAATCGTTGCTCCGGTAACCGTATCAATTCCGTCAAGACTATTATCAAGCCCCGCAAAGGGACCTAAAAATGACTCCTGCTCAATAATCGTACCTATTCCTCTTGTTTCGGTATGCGACAATGTAGAACATGACATTATCCTGCCATCTGGGTCAACCGCACAAATAACCGTTATGTCACCGCTGAATCCGTTGACCGCTGCGATTAATATATAACCGATACTGTTTGTGGTTCTGTATATTTCCACAATAGAGGAAGGAAGCCCGTCAATACCATCAAGATTAACCGGTTCAAATCCTGCGGCATCGGGAATTTTTGCAGTCATGACTTCCTGTGTCCGCTCATCTGCAGCGGAGCCAATAACAGGCGCAGTAATGCTGTTCATAAACGCAAGTGCAGCTGAAACAACAAGACATATTACAGTTAAAACAAGAAGCGGCTTTACATATGTTGCTTTCATTTTTTAACACTCCCAAGCGGTTTCGCTTCCGTAAATTTGTTTATATACGGTGTCAGAATATTCATCAGAAGAATCGCAAAGGAAACACCCTCGGGATAGCTGCTGTAGATACGGAAAATGACGGTAAATATCCCCGCTCCTATACCGAAAATGAGCCGTCCTTTGTTTGTTTGCGGTGTTGTAACATAATCGGTTGCCATAAAAATTGCACCGATAAACAATCCGCCTGCAAACAGATGGTATACGGGGTCCTGTCCGAGAAGTGCCGAAAACCCGAACACAACAACAATAAACGTAAGCGGAGCATGCCATGTGATAACCTTGCGTATCATCAAATAAATCCCGCCTATAAGTAACGCAAGATTGCTTGTCTCACCAAGGCAGCCGCCGCGTACCCCAAGGAACATTTGTAAAATACCCGGAAGTGCGTCAAAATTCCCGTTTTTCATTAACGCAAGCGGAGTTGCTCCCGCAACACCGTCTATCGGATATATCCACATCGATGTACCTTCATATGGTGAAGACCAGTTTGTCATTGAAACCGAAAACGCAAGAAACATAACAATCCGTGCGGTAATCGCAGGGTTTGCGAAATTCTTGCCAAGCCCGCCGAAAAGCTGTTTTACCAATATAATCGCAACCGCACTGCCGAAAACCGCTTGCCACAGCGGAATTGTCACAGGCAGGTTAAACGCAAGCAAAACACCTGTTATGCAAGCAGAATAATCCCCGATTGTATTCGGGCGTTTTGTGATTTTTTCAAATAACCATTCAAATATAACGCAGGAAGCGACACAAACACATGTCACAAGCGCAGCACGAGTCCCGAAAATAATGATTGAAGCGATAAATGCAGGAACAAGTGCAATCAGAACATCAAGCATAATCCGGCTTGTTGTGATTTTCGCACGTATATGAGGCGAAACCGATACGGTCAAGTTTCTTCCTTGTTCAAACTCGCTCACCGGTTCACCCCCTTCGTATCTGCAGCAGCCCTTGCTTCCTCTGCAGCTTTCTGCTCCTGCTTAAAGAGCCAAAGTCTTTCTTTAGACAATTGAATAGCCTGCACCAGCGGTCTTTTTGACGGGCAGATATATGCACAGCTTCCGCATTCAACACACATGTTTACGTTGTAATGATTTAACGCATCGAGATTGCTTTGAGAAAAAGCAGTTTCAATATTCGGCGGCATGAGCCGCATCGGACAAACCGACAAACACCTGCCGCACTTGATGCACGCTGTTGCAGGCGGATGAAATGTAGAAGACTCGGGATAAGCAAGCAGGCAGTTTGTAGTTTTAACAACAGGCATATCCAAGCTCGGCACCGCATAACCCATCATCGGACCGCCCATAATTATTTTTCTCGGCCCTTCTGTTGTAAAACCGCCGCAAAAATCAAACAATTCACGAATCGGGGTACCGATCGGTGCAAGCACATTACTTGGATTGCCTACAACCGGACCGTCAACCGTTACAACCTTTTTAATAAGCGGAAGACCGTTCCTTATATACCGGGCAAAAACAGCGATTGTCGTAACATTCGTAACGATTACACCGACATCGGCAAGCCTTGCACCCGCAGGCACTATCCGCCCCGTAATATTATGGACAAGAACCTTGCGCTCACCTTGCGGATACATCGTCGGTAAAACGCAAACATCGACATTATCGTCATACGCAAACGTTTCCTGCATGACTTTTATTGCCTCAACCTTATTATCTTCAATGCAAATGCATATTTTTTTCGGTCTCATAAACTCAAGCAAAAGCTTAACACCGACATAAACATGCAGCGCATCGGCAACCATTGTATTTGTATCCGCCGTAACATACGGCTCACACTCGGCACCGTTTATCAAAATATAATCAAGCTCATCAAGGTTTTTAATCGCAAGTTTCGGAGCTGCAGGATAACCCGCACCGCCAAGCCCGACAGCGCCCGAATCCCTGACAGCATCATAAAAATCCTGCAAACTCCTGACACTTGGTTTTTTTATATCCGGACATAAGGTTTGCTGATCGTCCGATTCGATTGTTATTGAAACAGCCTTTTGGCCCGTAACCGAGTCCCGGTCATTAATTCTCTTGACCGTACCTGAAACGCTTGAATGAATAGGCGAAGAAACCACCCCGCCCATTTCGCCGATAAGCTGCCCCATCATAACCTTGTCACCCGGCTTTACAGCAGGAACTGCAGCCTTCCCGGAATGCATCTGCATCGGAATATGAACCTCAAAAGGAGTAGGAAGCCTTCTGACAACACTACACTGTGTATTTTTGTTATGAGGCGGATAAATCCCTCTGTATTTCCACTTAAACAACTATCTCATACCTCCGATACGCATTATAATTATAGTCAGAATTTACACAATAGTCAATTCATGTTATACTTTATTTAGTTTATCATTAAAGGGGGGAGCTTATGGATCAAACTAATCGCCGACGTATTTTGCTGCCGCTGCCGTACGCAGTTATGCTCATTGTAAACATCACATTTGCAGCGATAGCATTTATCCTCGACGACCCTGCCTCAATATTTAACGGATTTATTAATATTATTTCATCGCGTTCAATCTTAATCACCGATTACATAGCCATCGGAGGAGTCGGAGCAGCATTCATAAACGTTGCAATTGTAGGATTATGCAGCCTCAGCATGCTTGTGATTTCACGAATAAAACCCAGCGGTGCAATAATAATGGCATTATGGCTTACAGCCGGATTTGCATTTTTCGGAAAAAACGTATTTAACATGATACCGCTCACTGTCGGAGTCTGGTTATACGCAAAATATAAAAAAGAACCTTTTTCAAATTATACACTTGCATCCCTCCTTGTTGCAACGCTTTCACCTGTAGTCAGCGAAATGAGCTTTCTCGGGCAGTTCAGTCTCCCGGTTGAAATTATATTCGGAACCCTTATAGGATTTGTTGCAGGCTTCATATTCCCGCCGATTTCGTCCCATATGGTCAGAGCACACAGCGGATATGACCTGTACAGCATGGGCTTTGCAGGAGGGCTCATTGCAACAATATTTGCAACAACAGCACAAAGCATGGGTCACGAAGTACTCCCTGCAAGCTTCACAAGCACCGGCAACAATCTTCCGGTTTCAATAATGCTCTATTCATTCTCACTTGCGATGATACTATGCGGGCTTTTCATGGGCGATGAAAGCAAACCGTTTGAAAACGCAAAGTCAAACTTTAAGGAATTTCTCAAGTTCCACAAGCACTCCGGACGCCTTATAACGGATTTTTATTTCCTTTACAAAAACAGCATTTACATAAACATGGGTTTTCTCTGCGCATTTGCAACAACTGTTGTACTGCTCCTCGGAGCAGAGCTCGCCGGAATTGTTATAGCGGGAATTTTCACAAT
>WQXS01000026.1 GCA_009784725.1 Oscillospiraceae bacterium | reverse complement strand
TCTTTTTACTCCATACTGCATACGGCGAGTGGGTTATCCCACTCGCCATTTAGTAACATTTTATTTTCTGATACCAAGCTTGGCGATACATGCTCTATAACGCTCAATATCTTTATTTGCAAGGTAGTCCAAAAGACTGCGGCGGCGACCGACCATTTTCAGTAATCCAAGCTCGCTGTGTTTATCTTTTTTGTGTACCTTAAGATGCTCTGTAAGCTGCTTGATACGTTCCGTGAGAATTGCTACCTGCACCTCCGGCGACCCGGTATCGGATTCATGCGTACGGTTATTTTCAATAACCTGTTCTTTGTGCTCTTTTGTAATCATTATAAAAAACCTTTCTTTTCTTTGTGTGTCGATAATTCAGACACAAAAACATTTTATCTGCTGCTCCGATTGAGCCGGGTATCGGGCGGAAAAGATACCGCTTTGCGGCATTATCCCGAAACTAAGCCCACGGATTTGCACTCCGAATACTAACACAGTTTTACCCGCTTGTCAATCAAATATCACAGTAATTATCATAGTAAAACGAATAAATCACAAGTGTTGATATATTAATTGGCACATAGTATAATGAGTAAAATTTACGCCGAGGAAAGATCGCACTAGTCGGGGAGTTAGCGGTGCCCTGTAACCTGCAATCCGCTACAGCAGGGATGAATTCCGGTCCCCGGACTTATGATGTGTTGCCAGCCCTTGATAAGCAGCGTTGACGGGTCGGTCTCACGCAACGTAAACTTGCGAACCATGTCAGGCGGGGAACCGAGCAGCATTAAGTGAAATTTTACGTGTGCCGTGAGGGAGCCGGCCTTGAGCCGGCTGTCAGGTCAGCGGGCATGTTATACTTTCAAAGACCGGTGTGCGATCTTTCGTCGGAGTAAACACCAATAAACCTCATTGGAGAATACCATATGTATCAGGCTCTTTACAGAAAATACAGACCAAGGCGTTTCGGCGATGTCACCGGGCAGGAGCATATTACGGAAACCTTGCTCAGGCAGCTCATTACCGGAAGACTTTCGCATGCTTATTTGTTTGTCGGTACACGCGGTACAGGCAAAACCACATGTGCAAAAATCCTCTCACGTGCAGTAAACTGTCAAAGCCCGGAAGACGGCGAGCCATGTAATAAATGTACGGCATGTGTCGGAATAGAAGACGGGAGCATACTGGATGTTCTTGAGCTTGATGCCGCTTCCAACAACAGCGTCGATAATGTCAGAGCGCTGCGTGATGAGGCAGTATATTCACCTGCTGCAGTAAAAAAACGTGTTTATATAGTAGACGAAGTTCATATGCTTTCAATCTCTGCGTTTAATGCACTGCTGAAAATCCTCGAAGAACCGCCGGAGTATATATTATTTATTCTCGCAACAACAGAGCTTCATAAAGTACCTGCAACCATACAGGGACGCTGTCAGAAGTTTTCATTTAAGAGACTGCTTCCAAGCACACTTGCCGAGAGACTCAGGAAAATCGCATCAAATGAGAATTTATCCCTTGCAGACGACGCAGCAGAGAAGCTTGCTCTTTTGGCAGACGGTTCAATGCGTGATGCGATATCACTACTTGACCAGTGTGCATATTCCGATACAATTGATTTATCCCACATTAAAGAAACGCTCGGACTTGCCGGACAAAGTGAAATATTAAACCTGATGCGGCAGATTTTAAGCTGTGATATTATTTCCGCACTAAAAACTCTCGATGACCTGTATAACGACGGACGAGATATGGCTTCGTTGTTAAACGAACTCACTTCATTGATGCGGGATATTCTTGTTTATAAGCTTTCTGCAGATTCAAATTTACTGCTCTCTGCAAATTACAGTTTTGCAGACCTTTCGGATATATCGAAGGCTATTTCGAATAAGCATTTGTTTGATTGTCTCGATGTTCTTAAAACAACGATTTCCGGACAGGGACGAAGCGGCACATCAAAACTTACTGCAGAAATGTGCCTTCTAAAAATGTGTGATATTTTTAACTCCGAACCGCAGGTAAGCGCACAGGCGCAAGTTTCGGCAAGCACACAGGTACAAGCTCCACCTCCGCAAGAAAAACAGACACAAAGTCCTGCTCCGTTAGCGCAACAGGAAGCACCGGCAGAACAAAAAACCGTGCCGGAACCGGATTTTGTACTTGAGCAGGAAGTAACACCACCGGCACCCTCAGTGGAGCCACCTTCTGCAGAACCACCCTCAGTGGAGCCGTCGTCTATAGAACCACCCGCAACGGAGCCGCCTAAACCCTCCGGAGATTTCTGGAAAGATACACTCAAAATGCTTAATAACGAGCCTTCACTTCTCGCTTTATTAAATGACAGTTCCAAAGTGCAACCGAGTCTGCAGGATAATATTCTTTGCATTAAGCTTACTGATTCATTTACGGCGAATTTAATTGAGTCGGGATTCTCCGAGCTTCTAAAAACAACTGTTAGTAAGGTGCTTGGCAGAGATATAATCATTAATTTTGAAGTTACGGACCAAATAAAAGATAATGACAGCGGACGCAACAAGCTTGAAAGCTTAAGTGCTTTCGGTGTAGTAAATTTTGAATAACTTAAAGGAGTGATGTAATTTTGGCTAAAAAAGGTGGATTTCGAGGCGGCGGTTTAGGCGGCGGAATGAACATGAATATGATAAAACAAGCACAGAAAATGCAAGACGACCTGCTTAAAATGCAGGCCGAAATGGAAGACAAAACATATTCTGCAAATTCCGGCGGCGGAGCGGTAACAGCCGTTGTCACAGGTAAAAGAGAACTTTCCGAGCTTACTATCCTTCCCGACGCAGTTGACCCCGAGGATGTCGAAATGCTCCAGGACTTAATTGTCGCAGCAGTAAACGAAGCATTACGAAAAGCCGAGAACAGCATGTCGGATTCTATGGCCAGGCTAACGGGTGGATTGGGGCTAGGGTTCTAAGTAATCAATCCACATCGTTAGTACCCCCATCATCTGTACCGTCTGTTCCAAGGCCGTCAAACCCTGAGCCGTCAAGTCCGTGATCCGGAGGCGGTGTTACGGGTTCGCCAATCCTTACAATATCCAAGGTGCTCAGTACTTCATACAGAGCATCTTTTTGTTGGTCGTTTTCATACCTTATAACAAACGCAAGCGCAATATCACTGTCGGCAGGTTCGTGTATCCAAACCTCGTAATTTTCTTCGCCATGCCTTGCAGTTGCATGGTAACCGTATATCGACGACCCGGGGATTACAATTTCTCCGACATATACAGCTTCAGTCCCGCCCGAGTAACGGTTTAAAAACGCCACCGCTTGATCAGCCGCACTTTGCGCAACAGTAAACATTGTAAATGATATATCGAGAACTGCATTTCCTCCGGCACTGTATCGGAACAGCCAGCTTAAGCCTTCTTCTTCATAATCGAAAAATTCATCTCTTGCATATATAATCAATCTGTTATTATCGGAAATAATAAGCTCATAACGGGTACCCTGAGGAAGCGGGCGGGGTGTCGGTGTCGGAATTGCACCTACCTCATCACCATCTTCTTCTTCACCATCGGGCGATTCATCCGCATCTCCCTGTCCGGCTCCGGAAACAGAGCCCGGTTGATTACGGTCAACTCCGCTGTTAATTACAATTAATTGAATACAAAAAACAATCAAGACAATTACGCAAACAAGCGTAAATCCTAAAAGTAAGTTTTTTGATATACCACTCATGGGTTATCCTCCATGGTCAGAGTTTAATCTTTCTATCCCTATATCCAAGCGCCTGATTATTTCATCTTTTCCAAGTATGAAGCATATTTCAACCGCTCCGCCGGGTGTTACCGCTTTTCCTGCTGCGGCAATACGAACGGGCCACATAAGGGTTGCATTTTTTACTTCAAGGGTAAGTGCAAGTGTAATAAGCGTATCATGAATAGCTTCACTTGTCCAATCCGTAAGTTTTTCAAGAGCTTTTTTTGCCTCAATCAGCATGTCTCGTGATATCATTTTATCTGTTTTCGACTTTTTATGTATATATAATTCGGTATCGTAATCAGGAAGTTTCTCAAAGAAGTCGATTTTTTCGGGTATATCGCTTAATTTCTCACACCTTGCCTGTAATATCCCGGCGACAGCTTCTGTTGATATGTCTTTGTTTTTTATAACTTCGTTAATATACGGTCTTGCAAGCCCGATAAATTTTTCCGGCGGTAAAGCTCTGATATATTCACTGTTAAAATGAATAAGCTTATTTATATCAAATATTGCAGGAGATTTTGAAATCCCGCTTACATCAAACGCTTTTATTAAATCCTTTAATGAAAATATTTCATTTTCACCGCCCGGACTCCAGCCAAGCAGCGCAACATAGTTTAAAATTGCTTCCGGCAAAAACCCTTGTGCCAGCAAATCGTCATATGTCGGGTCACCATGGCGTTTCGAGAGTTTATTTTGCGCATCACGCATTATAAGTGATACTGTAATATATGTCGGAATTTCCCACCCGAATGCTTTATATAGAACATTATACTTCGGAGCAGAGCTGATATATTCACTTCCGCGCATTACATGAGTTATTCCCATTAAATGGTCGTCAATAACATTCGCAAAATTGTATGTCGGCAGTCCATCACGCTTTAAAAGCACCATATCATCCATGGTTTTATTCGGAGTTGTTATATCACCGAAAACAGCATCAACAACCGTTGTTTCACCATCTTTTGGCGCTTTCATACGTATAACAAACAGCTGCCCTGCATCGGCACGTTCTTTTGACGATTCATACGGCAATTCCCTGCACGGGTCATTTTTTAATTCAAAATTGCTTTCATCATTATCCTTAGAAGCTTCATTTTGCTCGCAAAAACAATAATAAGCAGCACCTTTTTCGCACAGCAGCTCAGCATAGGGTTTATATAAATCACGACGCTCACTTTGTGTGTACGGAGCAACCGGTCCTCCGATATCGGGACCCTCATCGTAAAATAATCCCGCTCCGTTTAATGTCTTTATGATTATTTCAACCGCACCTTCGACAAATCTTGCAGTGTCGGTATCTTCTATCCTTAAAATAAAAGTTCCGCCCGCTTTTTTTGCTATAAGGTAAGCATAAAGTGCCGTACGCAAACCGCCGACATGCATATACCCCGTCGGGCTCGGAGCAAACCTTGTCCGTACATTCCCGTGCGGGATTTTTGCTTCCATATCATCAAACCATTTTTTATCCATGCTTCTCTTCCTTTGCTTCTGCTTTTGCAAGCTCTTCTTTTTCCAATTCTAAATACGCAACCTTACCTACCAGCGTCCGGGGAAGTTCATTTCGGTATTCAAATTCTGCGGGCATTGCATATTTTGCGATATTTTTCTTGCAATGTTCATATATTGATTTTTTTATTTCATCTGTTGCCTCAGCATTATCCCGCAGTGTTATAAATGCTTTGATTTTTTGCATTTTATAATCGTCGGGAATGCCTATAACGCAGCTTATCAGCACGTTTTCATGGGCTTCAATTGCATTTTCAAGCTGTGTCGGATAGATGCTGTAACCCGAGGATACAATCATTCTTTTAATTCTTTGCTTGAAATATATAAACCCGTCTTCATCCATTATACCAAGGTCGCCGGTGTGCAGCCAGACTCTTCCGTCAGCGTGTGTTTGAAGGGTTTTTGATGTTTCTTCATCGTTATTGTCATAACCCTTCATAACAGTCGGCCCGGATATTACTATTTCTCCTTCCGTACCGTAGGGTTCAGTCTCCTGTGAATTTTGCCGGACAATTTTGTAAAACATATCCGGATACGGAATGCCAATGCTTCCTTCCTTGTGAAACTTTCTGGGTGTAAGACAGCTTGCTGTTACACATTCTGTCAGCCCGTAACCTTCTCTCACCTGCTCTGTTGAGCCGCAGCTTGTTAATAGCTCATCAACCTTACGTTTTAGTTCAACGGATAAAGAATCCCCGCCTGAAAAAATCCCTTCCATTTGTGACATATCAATTTTTCGTATATCCGGGTGCCTTAGCATAGCTTCAAACAATGTCGGCACGCCTGCAATATAATGCGGCTTTTGTTTCTTGAGAAGCTTTACATATGATGATAACGAAAACTGCGGTACAAGCAGCGCAGTCCCGCCCGAAGCAAAAGCGGTGTGCAGGCATACGCCAAGCCCGAAGCCGTGAAAGACAGGCATTATTGCCAGCATTTTATGACTTGGTACAACACAATCTCCTGCCGCTTCTGTTTGCATTGCAAGAGCATTAAAATTCAAGTTTGTAAGAAGTATCCCCTTGGTTGTGCCCGATGTGCCTCCACTGTAGAGAATTGCAGCTATATCATCACCGCTTGTGCCTGCATCCGGCTGCACCATACCGGAAGGTATATCCTCTTGATTTTCGGCGGGATACAACCCTTTGCTCATTAAATCCATGTAGCGCAGTATATTTCCTTCTGATGCCCTGCGTTTGATTTTTCGCCCTTTTGTACATCTGTACATTATTTTTTTTATACCCTTGAGACCGTCTTCAACACCTGCAAGAATCAACTTCCCTGCTTCTGTTCTCGGCATTATTTCATCAAATTTCGGTGAAAATTGGTCAAGTGTTAAAACCGCTGTGCTGTTGCTTCCGTTTATATAATTTACAAGCTCTTCTTCCGCAGAAAGCGGATGTACCATGTTTGCAACTGCACCGATTAGATTGACCGCATAAAACATTACCACCGCCTGCGGTGTATTCGGCATGCATATTGTGAATCTGTCCGCCTTTCTTATTCCTATCGAAAGAAGCCCCCGGGCGCATTGCTGAATTTCACTTGCAAAGTTCTTATATGTTTGCTTGCATCCGAAAAAATCGTATGCGGTTATATCGGGATATTTTTCCGCAGTATCAAATATCATTTTTGCCATCGAACAATCGGGATAATTTAAGCTGTGCGGTATATTTCCATATGATTTAAGCCATGGAGCATTGATTGTCATTTACCGTTTTCCTTTGATTTTATTTATGAAGAATAACATATAATGCTTTAATCATCAACAGACGCTTTCATCAGGCTTAGCAGAGTATCACGCTTGTTATCCTGCGGATTTTTAATTACATGTTCCAATAATTTGCTTAAGGTCTCACCGAGCATGCGGCCCGGCGGATGCCCTATTTCCAACAGGTCACGTCCCGTTACACCAAGCTCTCCAAGCGAGTAGCATTCACCGCTCGAGATAATTTCTTCGGCATTGGTTAATGAACTGATTTCACCTGTGTCGGAGAAAACATCGCTCACTGCAGCAGCGCACCGTACAACGGCAGCATCGTTTTTTGAGAGAAGTATTTTAATGCCGGTACTGTTTTTTGGAAATTTTGCTATAACCAGAGCCCGCAAACAGGTTTTGAGTGTCTTTCCGTCAAGGTGCATGCCCTGCAGCAATTCAGTTGCCGTGCTTATAAAATTCTGTTTGAGCAGTATCGCACAAAAAGCACACCATCTCAGCATCGGCTCCTGCGGAAGGTTGCAAAGCTTCTCAAGACCTGCCGGAGATTTACCGGTTGTAGTAATAAACCTGCTGAGTAAGCCGATTTTAATCATTTCACCGGCTACCTCGGGTCTTTTTGACATTAAAACTTTCTCAAGCTCCGTCCGTATTCGCTCACTGCTTATTTTATATACAAGGTTTGTATTTGCATAAATTGCCTGGAGAGTTTCTGTTTCAATGCAAAATCCGAGCTCTGCGCTAAATCTCAGTGCCCTGAACATCCGCAATGCATCTTCCGAAAATCTTGTATTCGGCCCGCCGACACATCTTATGATACCGTTTTTTATATCCTCTATCCCATCAAACGGGTCAAACAACTCACCTTCGATGGACTCGGCCATTGCATTGATTGTAAAATCCCGCCGGCTTAAATCCTCATTAAGGCTTGATATAAACTCAACCTCATCGGGATGGCGTCCGTCATTGTATTCGCCTTCGCTTCGAAATGTGGTTACCTCAACCGAACATTCCGGTAATACAACAGTAACAGTGCCGAATTTTTCTCCCGTTAAAACAGTTTCTGAAAATATGCTTGCAACTTCGACGGGTTTTGCCGATGTTGCAAGGTCCCAGTCCTTAACCGGACGATTCATAACAGCATCTCTGACGCTTCCGCCGACAACGTAACTTTCGTACCCTTCCGATACAAGGCGGTTTAATATAAAAGCTATATATGCGGGGGGAGCTGTTATTTTCATTTTCTCGCCTTTCGTACACCCGGTTCCGGTATGAAGAATCCTTGTATGTTCTTATATATACATCCTGTTAATTTCCGGAAGAAGATATTTTTGTTGTAAATTTCACTCCACAATAGTATAATCAAAAACCGATGTTAATGCAATTATTCTATTTTTTTACCGTTTTGTATTAAGGAGCATTATGAATCCAAATAGTTTTGGTGAGTACATAGACAGTGGGAAAAATTGCCATTTTGTAGGGATTGGCGGCGTTTCCATGTCACCGCTTGCTGAAATTTTGCATTCCATGGGTATCGGGGTTTCGGGTTCGGATATAAACGAAAGCCAGGCTGTGAGTGATTTGAGAGCACTCGGGGTCAAAGTGACAATAGGGCACTCGGCGGATAACATCTCCGATGTCGGTTATATCGTCCGTACCGCTGCAGCCCGTGAAGATAATGACGAAATCAAGGAAGCCCGTTTACAGGGAATTCCTGTTTTTGAACGTGCCGAAGCCTGGGGATATATCATGCGTAAGTATTCAAACGCAATATGCATCTCGGGTGTACACGGAAAAACAACAACAACCTCAATGGTTTCTCATATCCTGCTTGCCGCCGAAACAGATCCGACAATTATGCTTGGAGGAACTCTCCCTGTGCTGGAGTCGGGATGCCGTGTCGGTAAGGGTGATGTAATCGTTGTTGAGTCTTGTGAATACTATAATTCCTTTCATAATTTCCACCCTACTGTGACTGTTGTTCTTAATATCGATACCGACCACCTTGATTTCTTTAAGGATTTGGATGAAATTAAACAGTCTTTCCGTAAGTTTGCAACACTAATACCGTCACGAGGTTTTATTGTATGTAACGGTGATGATGAAAATACTATGGATGCGCTTGCTTCTGTCCCGCACGATTTGCTGACATTCGGGTTTAATGAAAAAGCATGTGTAACGGATCTTCCGATACGTGTCCGTGGTGTTAATGTAACATTTTCGGGACGTTCTCCTTCTATGGACGTATTATTTGACGGAAAACATGTTTGCAAAATCACTTTGCAGATCCCGGGCAGACATAATCTCATAAATGCACTTGCCGCAACAGCTTCCTGTCTTGCCATAGGAATATCTCCCGAGGCAATCGAGACAGGGCTTTTCGGATATACGGGCGTCGGCAGGCGTTTTGAATATAAAGGAAGCTATAACGGAGCCGATATATATGACGATTATGCACACCATCCTTGTGAGCTTCACGCATTGCTTGATACGGTCGAGGCACTTAATACATATAACCGTGTTATTCTTGCTTTTCAACCTCATACATATACAAGAACCAAAGCTCTTTTTTCCGATTTTGTCAAAGAACTTGACAGGCCGGATATTGTTTTTTTAGCTGAGATATATGCAGCAAGAGAAAATAATGATGTGGGTATATCATCGAGTGTCCTGGCAAACGCTGTACCGGGGGCAAAATGCATATCCGAGTTTTCTGCCCTGACCGATGCGGTCAGATGCATTGCGCGCAAAGGAGATATTGTCTTAACTGTAGGCGCAGGCGATATATTTAAAGTCGGCGAGGCGTTGGTGAACAGTTAGTTGAGAATATCTCAATATTTTGATATAATGGGGGGATGCGGAAAGGTGGGCCACTCGGGATGAGGTTTGATAATTGGGATATCGGAAGTTTTGATAGGGATACAGCAGTTGAGTTTTGCCGAAATGGCGTAAACCCGCTTGTGTCCGTTTTTCTTGCTTCAAGAGGTATTACCGATTTAAAAGATGTAAGTGCTGCCATAGGAAATGAACAAACCGGTTTATTTGATCCGCTGTTAATGGCCGACATGGACAAAGCTGTTGTCAGGATAAATAAAGCCGTCAGCAATGGTGAACGGATTGCTGTATATGGTGATTACGATGTCGACGGTATGACTTCCTGTGCAATTCTTTCAATTTGGCTCGATTCAAAAAACGCAGATTTTGAAATATATATACCCGAACGCTTTAACGAAGGTTACGGTTTAAATAATTCTGCTCTTTCCAATCTCAAGGAAAAGGGTATTACACTGGTAATAACCGTTGACTGCGGAATAACAGCAATTGAGGAAGCCGAATTTGCAAAGTCAATAGGTCTCGACCTTGTTATAACAGATCATCATGAATGCCGAGGAGACCTTCCCGATGCAGTTGCAGTTGTGGACCCGAAACGCCCCGATTGTAAGTATCCGTACAAATCCCTCGCAGGTGTCGGAGTTGCTTTTAAATTAATTTGCGCACTGGAAAATGATTATCAGTCAGATACTATTATTAAATCATATTGTGATTTGGTTGCACTTGGGACTGTTGCCGATGTTATGCCCGTTGTCGGGGAAAACCGTGAGCTTATAAAACTTGGGTTGGATATTCTGAACAGATATCCGAGACCGGGTTTTCGCAGCTTGCTGCAGGAGATAGGTATTACCCCCGGAACCGTCACATCTTCAACAATAGGTTTTACTCTTGCCCCGAGATTAAACGCCGCAGGAAGAATGGGGCAATCCGAGCTTTCGGTGAAATTGTTACTTTCAAAAAGTTATGAAGACTCGGAGGAGCTTGCTGTAGAGCTTTGCCGCCTTAATTCCGAGCGCCGCAGCCTTGAGCAGGAAATATATGATGAGGCAATAGCAATGTTATCCGGTGAAGCTGTACCCTGTGAACCGATTGTGCTTGCACAAAAGGGATGGTATCAAGGTGTTACAGGTATTATTGCTGCAAAAATCGCAGAACGGTACTGTGTCCCTGCTGTAATAATAAGCATCGATGAGGATGGGACCGGACGGGGTTCGTGCCGCAGCTTCGGTTCATTTGTGCTCTATGATGCCCTGTGTTCATGCGAGGATATCCTTCTAAACTACGGTGGTCATGAGATGGCAGCCGGTGTTACGGTGGCGGAGGAAAATATTGATGAGCTTCGTACCAGAATAGTCAAATATTATAATGATAATGTCACCGCGATTACAAAACCCGGGCTTAAGCTCGACTTCGAAGTGGAAAAACCTGAGCTTTTGACGATTCAAAATATAGAAGCACTGGAGCATCTTGAACCCTTTGGAAACGGCAATCCTTCACCCTGCTTATGTATATTGGGAGCTGTTCTATCTTCAGCCCAGTCTATTGGTGATGGAAAGCATTCAAAACTAAAAATCGGAAAATCCGGAAAAAATCTTGACTGCATATTTTTTTCTGTACCCACAGAAGACCTTGGTGTCAGTGAAGGAATGACTGTTGATTTGGCATTTGAGCCGCAGGTAAATGAATTTCGAGGACGCAGCAATGTCCAGCTGCAGCTCCACGACATCAGAGCAAGCAAGGAACAAACGATATGATTAGTGCTATTGAAAAATATCATGACCTTGAAGCGGTAATACTTGAATACATGCCCGGTGTGAACATTGAGCGCATCAGGACTGCATTTGAGTTTGCCAGGGAAGCTCACGGTACACAGCTTCGCAAGGACGGAAATGAATATATCACTCATCCTCTCGCAGCAGCAGAAATTGTTGCCGAAATTGGAATGGACGAAGACTCCCTCTGTGCCGCTCTGCTCCACGACTGCATTGAAGACACTGATGTTACACACGAGGATATAGAAAAACTTTTTGGTAATGATGTTGCAACTATTGTCGAAGGCGTTACAAAGCTGACACGTGTTACATATACAAGCGTAGAAGAAGAGCAGATGGAAAACCTTCGAAAAATGCTCTTTGCAATGGCTCAGGATATTCGGGTTATTCTCATTAAGCTTGCCGACAGGCTGCATAACATGCGGACATTACAGTTTATCTCCGAAGAAAAGCAACGCAATATTTCTCTTGAAACCATGGAAATGTATGCACCGATTGCCCACCGTCTCGGTATGCAGAGAATTAAATGGGAGCTTGAGGATATCTCAATCAGATATCTTGACCCGGTTGCATGTGAAGATATTATCGAAGAACTAAAGCAACGGCATATAGAAGATGAAACCTTTCTTAACGGCATTCAAGCACGCTTGTGCGAGCGTCTGAGCGAACACGGCATTTCCTGTCAGGTTTCCGGGCGTGTCAAGCATTTATACAGTGTTTACAGAAAGATGTTCAGCGAAAATAAGCTTTTGTCCGAAGTGCTGGACTTACATGCAATCCGTGTAATCGTTAATGATATTGCAGACTGTTATAACGTTCTCGGGCACATTCATGAACTCTACCGTCCGATTCCCGGATGCTTTAAGGATTATATCGGTACTCCGAAGCCTAATATGTATCAAAGCCTGCATACCAATGTAATCGGTAGCGAGGGTGTGCCTTTTGAAGTTCAAATCCGTACATGGGAAATGCACCAGACTGCGGAATATGGTATAGCCGCTCATTGGAAGTATAAGGAAGGTAAAGGCGGGAAGGTCGCCGATGAGGAGAAATTTGCCTGGGTCAGACGTTTGCTCGAATCTCAGCAGGACAGCGATGCTCAGGAATTTATGCATGCTCTTAAGGTTGATATGTTCGCCGATGAGGTGTTTGTATTTACCCCTCAGGGTGATGTTATTAATCTTCCCTTTGGATCAACGCCAATCGATTTTGCATACAGCATTCACTCCGAGGTCGGCAACAGAATGACGGGAGCCATGGTAAACGGTCGCATGGTGCCGTATTCACACGCTTTAAGCAATGGCGACATTGTAAAAATCCTGACTTCAAATTCCTCAAAAGGTCCGAGCCGGGACTGGCTTGAATTAATTAAAAGCCCCGAGGCAAGAAATAAAATCAGGCAATGGTTTAAAAAAGAAAAACGTGAGGAAAATATTATTCACGGTAAGCTCTCTTTTGAAGCAGAGCTTCGTCACGCAAACATCACCCTTGCCGAAGCAATGCACGATGATGTCCTTCCTAAAATCCTCTCCCGTGCATCCTTCGGAGCTCTTGAAGAAATGTATGCCGCAATCGGTTATGGCGGTATATCGGCACAGAAAATTGTAAATAAACTGCGGGATGAACTGCGCACCGCTTCGAAATACAAAAAAGATGAACCGGAGCAAGCTGCCGAAGCAATAGAAAACACCCGTATTAAACCTACGCGCGGAATTATGGTCGAGGGTCTTGACAACTGCCTGATCAAGTTTGCACGTTGCTGCACCCCAATCCCGGGTGATGCTGTTGTCGGATTTATCACAAGAGGTTATGGTGTATCCGTGCATCGTCAGGATTGTCATAACTATATAAAATCATTGATGGAACCCGAAGAAGGGGGAAGATGGATCCGTGTTTCATGGAGCGATACCGAAGGTACGCTTTATGCAACAACAATAGATGTCCAAGTCCTTGACCGCACCGGTATTGTTGTGGATGTTGCTTCTGTCTTAAACTCATTAAACGTTAAAATTACTTCCTTTAACGCAAGGACATCAAACACAGGTGTTACTGCGATTACAATTGTCGTTGAAGTCAACAACAGAGACGAGCTTGTTTCCGCAATGGCAAAACTTATGGCAGTATCGGGAGTAACCGATGTTAAAAGAACCGACGGGTGAGGATTAAATAAGAATGCAGAAATCATAATGCAGAAATGATAATGCAGAAATGGCAAATAAATTAGAATGCAAAAGTAAGATATAAATAAAAATGCAGATTTAAGAATGCAGAAATTGTAAATAAATAAGAATATAGAATTAAGAATGCAGAAATAAAATATGGAAAATTGAGTTCGGATTTTATGTGAAAGGGTAAAAGCAAATGCGGGCTGTTGTAACGAGAGTGTCATCGGCGTCTGTTGAGATTGATGGAAAAGTAACAGGTAAAATTGAAAAAGGTTTTCTTGTTTTGCTTGGTATTAAAGACGGCGATACTATTGATGATGTTAAGAAGCTTGCTTCCAAGGTGTGCAATCTGCGGGTTTTTGCCGATTCCGGAGGAAAGATGAATCTTGACCTTAAAGCTGTCGGCGGAAGTCTTCTGGTCATTTCACAATTTACCCTCTTTGCCGATTGCAAAAGCCGCCGCCCCGGCTTCACCCTTGCCGCTCGCCCCGACGTTGCAATCCCGCTCTACGAACTATTCATAACCGAATGCAAAACCGCCGGCTTCCCCGTCGAAACCGGCACCTTCGGCGCCATGATGAACATCTCCTCCATAAACTCTGGCCCCGTAACAATCCTCCTCGACACAGAAACCATGTAACTCCCGCCCTCGCTGCGCAACCCCGGCACCCCACCCGAACAAATTTAATATTACCGAAATCGGTAATATTAAACACTGATTATACTATAGATAATGTATATCATTTATCATCGCTAAACTATAACTCGGAGAATAATATCGCAAGATAATCTCTCTTGCCATAAAGGATTCTGTCTATATAAACAACAATTTCATCGGTATGATAAAATGCAAGGTAATTGTCGCATACCAAAACACGATAATCAATATCCGCATTTACTATTGATTTCAATGTTGCTCCCATTAAAGGGAAAATTGATAATTTGTCAATTAAATCTTGTATCTTATTAACTGTGTTAAATGCAGCTTGCGGACTCATTAGTTCATTTTCGATGTAATCACCGATTTGTTCAAGGTCAAGTAATGATAATGGCGAATAATCAATCCTTGCCATTATACTTTTCCTCAAACTTTTTTCTCACTGCATCTGCAGGAATCCATCCGTTTTCATCTCCGGATTTTCTGCCTTCGTCGAGTTCTGTTTTTAAGCTTTGCCACGCTACTGATTTTTCGTATACTTTATATTCTTCAATATCTACTACTGCGTAGCATCCGTGACCGTTTTTTGTCAGGAATACTGGTGAGCCGATAGCGACATCTCTTAGTACTTCTCCATAATTGCGTAAGTCGGAAACCGGTTTTATGTTTGGCATAATATATTCACCTCCAAATTTATTTTACATCATAATTTCGATAAATACAACGACTATTTTCACTGCATATTTTACGAATCTTTGTGAGGCTTTCATGATAGAAGAAAAAGAAAACATTATTGAGGGTGTTGTTAGTAACATCGTGTTTAGTAATGCTGAGAATGGGTATACTGTTCTGAGGGTTGATACTGTTGATGGGATTGTTACTGCGGCGGGGAGTGTTCCGGGGGTTTCTGCGGGGGAGAGGCTTTTGATGACGGGGTCGTGGGTGACTCATCCTCAGTATGGCGAGCAGTTTAAGTGTGAGGCTTTTGAGGTCAAGCCACCTTCGGGAGCCGATGATATGTTTCGTTATCTCGCTTCGGGAGCGATTAAAAATATAGGCCCTGCCAAAGCAAAAGAGATTGTTGACCACTTCGGAAGTGATGCACTTGATATTATTGAAAATGATCCGGACAAGCTTGCGGTTATAAACGGCATTTCACAAAAAAGCGCAAAAAAAATCAGCGAGGACTACAAAAAACAAGCGGGGCTTCGCCGTCTCATAGACTTTTTTGCACGCTACAGTATAAAACCGCTTATAGCAACACGGGTTTACAAGGATTACGGCAACAGCTCTCTCGATGCCGTAAGAGATAATCCGTACTTGATCGTTTCCGAGTATTACGGAGCCGATTTTTTTGAAGCCGATACGATCGCAATAGACCTTGGCTTTGAAAGCGACTGTACCGAGCGTTTATCTGCAGCTCTCATTTTTGAGCTTGTTCATAACATGGGTAACGGGCACACCTTTATCCCGAAACAAAAATTAACCGCTGCGGTTTGTCAGCTGTTAAGCATTGATATAAATGCAGTCTCGGAAGCACTCGACGCTCTTAATGAATCAGAGGATATTGTGATTTCACAAGTTGCGGGCGTAGAGGGCTGTTATCTGAATTATTTATATGAAGCTGAAAGCTACACGGCAAAACGGCTTTTGGAAATGTCGGTAAAATCAAAAAACAAAGAACAGGGAACAAAAATACTCAATAAAACTATTAACGATGCAGAAACCAAACAGCGCATAAAATACGCAAAAATGCAGCTTGAAGCAATAAAACACGCTTCCGAAACCGATGTGCTCGCTCTTACGGGAGGCCCCGGCACAGGCAAAACCACAACTGTCTGCGGAATTCTGATGTTGTTTGACGCACTTGGGTTAAAAACCGTTCTTTGCGCTCCGACAGGACGTGCAGCAAAACGTCTTTCAGAGCTGTGCGGAAGAGAAGCCGCAACAATTCACAGACTGCTCGGCGCAAACCTTGACGAAGATGGACTGCATTATTTTGACCATGACGAGAACAACCCGCTCGAAGCAGATGGGGTAATTGTTGATGAGTCGTCAATGATAGATATTCAACTTATCAGTGCATTACTCAAGGCATTAAACAGCGGTAGTAAATTGATTTTAGTCGGGGATGCCGACCAATTACCGCCTGTCGGGCCGGGAAATATGTTCTCTGATGTAATCAGAAGCGGCGTTATTCCCGTTGTTGCACTAACAGAGATATTCAGACAGGAGGAAGGTAGCGGCATCGTCAAGTGCGCGCACAATGTAAATCATGGTATTTTGCCGAACTTAGCTGAAAAATACACAGATTTCTTTTTTATGAAACGGCAGACAGATGAGCAGCTTGCCGAAACGGTTGCAGAGCTGTACAGTAAACGCCTTCCCGATAATATGGGAATTGACCCTTCATTAATCCAGGTCCTCTCACCGACACGTAAACGGGCATCCGGGACAACAGCCTTAAATCAGCTCCTTCAAGAGAAGCTTAACCCTCAAAGCTCTCTAAAAAAAGAAAAGCAATACGGTGAATTTGTCTTTCGTGCAGGAGACAAAGTGATGCAAATAAGGAATAATTATGATATACTTTGGGAGAGTCCGGATAAGAAAACAAAGGGTGCAGGCGTGTTTAACGGTGATGTCGGAGTCATTGTGAGCATCGACCATGATAATGAATCCCTGCTTATCGACTTTGAAGACAAGCATGTTAACTATTCTTTTGAAAGATTGTCCGAGCTTGAACCCGCTTTTGCGATGACAGTACACAAATCACAAGGCAGCGAGTATCATACGGTCATTCTTGCAATAACCCCCGCATCCCCTCTGCTGCTTTCGAGAAATGTTTTATACACCGCCATGACAAGGGCAAAAAACCTTCTTGTAATAGTCGGAAACCCCGGCATCATGGAGCAGATGGTGAGTAATGACAAAAAGCAAAGAAGGTACAGCGGTCTTCGCGCCAGGCTTGCTAGCGATTAGAAGCATATAAAAGGAATTATCATTTTATGGGAATTCTTTCTTCAGTTTTAGATATTCTTTTTCCCCGAAAATGTATTTTTTGTGCGAAAATACTTAATAAAACCGATGAAGGCCTGTGCGATAACTGCATAGAGTCATTACCGTACGCCGATAATAACGGCAGACAGGACGGTGAGATTTTTGACTTTTGCGTTTCGCCATTGTATTATACGGATAATGTAAGAAGCTCGATTCTTCGTTATAAATTTAGCGGAGCATCACTATACGCCGAGTATTACGGAGAATTTCTCGCCGACTGCATTCGTGAAAGCACAGACATTGAACACGATATTATCTCATGGGTGCCACTGAGTGCAAAGAGAGAAAGAAAACGCGGATATGACCAGGCAAAGCTTCTTGCGGAACAAACAGCTCTTTTATTAAATGAATCAATCGAACCCGTTTTAATTAAACACCGTGATGTAAAAGCTCAATCGGAGCTTGGCGATAAATCGGAACGCAGCAGCAATATCAGCGGTGCATATTCAGTAATAAATCCCGAATATATTAAAGACAAACGTATTTTACTTATAGATGATGTTGTTACTACAACATCAACATTGGAAGAATGTACAAGAACACTTCTTTCGGCAGGTGCCGGCAGTGTAATATGCGCTGCACTTGCAAGAGGTGAATAGAGAGGAACAGGCTTTTTAAGCAATGATACTTGGCAGAGATATCGGAATAGATTTAGGGACAACCTCGGTCTTGCTGTCTACACGCGGCAAGGGTGTAATAATGCGCGAGCCCGCAGTTGTTGCTATGGACAAAAACACTGGACGTTTGCTGAATGTCGGTATGGCTGCACAGCGTATGCTCGGCAGAACCCCCGGTAATATCGTCGCCATCCGTCCTATGCACGAGGGTGCAATCTCCGATTATGATATGACAGAGCGGATGCTTAAGGAGTTTGTCCGAAAAGCACTTTCATTTTCAATGCTTAAACCCCGTATAATCATTTCTGTTCCGTCGGGTATCACAGAGGTTGAGGAGAGGGCTGTTATTGATGCAGGTGTTGCAGCAGGCGCCCGTAAGGTGTATCTTATGGAAGCTCCTTTGGCGGCGGCAATCGGTGCAGGCCTCGATATCTCCAAACCGGACGGACATATGGTAATCGACATCGGCGGCGGTACAACCGATATAGCAGTGCTTTCAATCTCGGGAGTTGTTGAATCCGAATCACTTAAAGCAGGCGGCGAAGCATTTGATGATTCTCTTGTCAGGTATATTAAACGAAAACATAATGTACTTATCGGTGAGAGCACAGCCGAGGAGCTTAAAAAAAGCATCGGCTGCGTATTCCCGCGCCCGGAAACCGTTGCGGTTGAGGTTAAAGGCCGTTGCCTTCTGACGGGTCTTCCGCGTATTGTCGCAATAAGCTCCAACGATGTTCTGGAAGCCTTTGAAGAGGTAACCGAAAGCATAGTCGAAGCCGTGCATAATGTTTTGGAAGCAACGCCTCCGGAGCTTGTTGCCGATATCTCGCAAAACGGTATTGTCCTAACGGGCGGTAACTGCCAGCTTTGGGGTTTTGATAAGCTTGTATCAAGCAGGACAAGTATTGCAACCTATACTGCTGATGATGCCGACCTTTGTGTTGCAAACGGGCTTGGCAAAGCATTAAACTGGGTCGGCGACATGTCGGAGGAAACAATAAACCTCGCACGCAAAAAACAAATGAGAGCATGATATTAAATAAGAAATAAGAAGTAAGAAATGATAATTAAGAATTAATAAATAATTTACCCGGAATCTTTCAAAGCACAAATGAAATTACTTATATTTTAATACTACAATTTATTTTAGGAGGAAAAACAGCGCAATGGCAAAGAAACAATTTAAATCGGAATCAAAACGTTTACTCGAGTTAATGATCAACTCCATTTACACGCATAAAGAGATATTTCTGCGTGAGCTTATTTCAAATGCATCCGATGCAATAGACAAGCTTTGTTATATTTCACTTACCGACGACAAGGTAGGTCTTACCCGTGATGATTTTAAAATTACAATCGAAGCGGACAAGGATAAAAGAACACTCACAATAAGTGATAACGGCGTCGGAATGACCGCCGAGGAGCTTGAGTCCAATCTGGGTGTCATAGCAAGAAGCGGCTCTCTTAAATTTAAAAAAGACATGGATGAAACTGCAGACGAGAACATTGACATCATAGGTCAATTTGGTGTCGGCTTCTACTCCGCATTTATGGTTGCCGCAAAAGTAACCGTTATTTCACGTGCATACGGAGAAGAAAATGCAAATAAGTGGGTATCCTCGGGAGCAGACGGATACTCAATTGCAGCATGCGAAAAGGACAAATCCGGAACCGACATTATTATTGAAATCAAAGAAAATGCCGATGAAGAAGACTATGATAAATACCTGCAGGAGCACACATTACATAGTATAGTAAAAAAATACTCGGACTATGTCCGCTGGCCGATCATTATGGATGTTACAGAAAGCCGGCAGATAGAAACCGATGAGGTTGACAAGGACGGAAATAAGAAAAAAGAATGGGAAGATTATACCGAAACTGAAACCATCAACAGCCGTATTCCGATTTGGCAGCGTGCAAAAAGCGAAGTTTCCGATGAAGACTGTGCCGAGTTTTATAAAGAGAAGTTTTTTGACCAGACTGACCCTGTTGCGGTTCTTCGTGTTTCGGCAGAGGGGCTTGTCAGTTATAACGCAATGCTCTTTATTCCGGGTGTTGCTCCATATGATTACTTTACCCGTGAGTTTAAAGCGGGATTACAGCTGTATTCATCGGGAATCATGATTATGGAACATTGCGGCGACCTTTTACCCGAGCATTTCCGGTTTGTACGCGGTGTTGTCGATTCGCAGGACTTCTCTCTTAATATATCCCGTGAGATGCTGCAGCATGACCGACAGCTGAAAGTCATACGTACAAATATTGAAAAACGGGTTAAAGCAGAGTTGAAAAAACTCATGGAAAATGATATAGTTAAGTACGAAACTTTTTATAAAGCTTTTGGAATTCAACTCAAGTATGGTCTTGCAAACGGTTTTGGAATGAATCGCGATTTGCTTGCCGACCTTTTAATGTTTTATTCGTCAAAATCAGAAAAGCTTATCCCTATTTCTGAATATATCAGCGGAATGCCCGAAGACCAAAAATATATTTACTACGCAAGCGGCGAGAATATAACAATTCTCGAAAAGCTTCCTCAAGCGGAGCAGATTCGTGAAAAAGGCTACGAGATATTTTATCTTACGGACGAAATTGACGAGTTTGTAATCCGTTCCCTCGGAAAATTCGAAGAAAAGGATTTCCGCTCAGTTGTAGACGGCGACCTGGAGCTTGAAAGCGACGAGGATAAAAAAGAAATCGAGAAACAGGAAACCGATAACAAAGAGCTTTTGGACTTTGTACGGGATTCACTTGACGGCAAAGTCGCAGCCGTAAAACTATCACAAAAGCTGAAAAGCCACCCGGTATGTCTTGCAGCACAAGGTGAAATCAGCCTTGAAATGGAACGCTATTTTAAGACAATGCAAAAGCATCAGGAAGGCGGCGGTGGAATGTTCGGAGAAATGAAAGCCGAACGTGTCCTTGAACTAAATGCAAACCATCCGTCATTTAATGCTCTTAAAGAGTCTTTTGAAAGTGATAAGGATAAAACAAAAAAATACGCACAGTTGCTGTATGGTCAGGCTTTACTGACGGCAGGCGTCCCGCTTGAGGACCCCTCGGAGTTCTCGGAGCTTGTCAGTACACTGCTCTTCGAATAGTACTAAGATAAAAGAAAGGGTCTGCAATGAGAAAGTTTTTGTCATTACCGCAAGAAAAACAAAACAGAATCGTCGACGCAGCGATGACCTTGTTTGGAGAAGTGGGCTATAAAAAAGCCTATATCAGCGAAATAGCATCAGACGCAGGTATCTCCAAGGCTCTCATTTTTCATTACTTCGGAAGCAAAAAAGGGTTATACTCATATCTTGTTTATTATACAGGCAAGATTGTTATGACAGAAGCTCAGCACGAAAGAGATACCGCAAATAAAGACTTTATCGACAGAGCCTTAACAACCATTAAATTCAGACTGTCACTTAAAAACCGTTATCCTGCTATGAACGCATTTATCGAAAGTGTATATAACGAAGATGAACCCGAGGTCGAAGCAGATATCGAAAGATTAAAAGCAATTGCAACAGACATGCATTCCAAGGTTGAGCTCAGTGTAAGTGAAACAGCCTATTTAAGGCAAGGAGTCGATCCGGCTCTTGTCATGGACCTTGTAGAAAAATACACAGAGGGAATTGTATACGAGTGGCATGCCGGCAATAGCATAGACGACACAATGGCAGGAGTCCACAGATGCCTTGATATGCTAAAAAGGACCTTATTTAACTAAGTTTAACTAAGTCACTTAAAAAAACTCTTGCTGTCCGAATAAAAGACAGCAAGAGTTTTTCTGTTATACTATTTAGTACGCTACACCCCAGACAACCATTGTGTCTGCGGGTTTTTCGCATATCGGGCAAACATCCCCGGTTCGAGTTTGCTCGAACGGAATACATCTTGATGTAACACCGGCTTCTTCCCTCATTTTCAGCTCACACTCTTCCGAGCCGCACCACATGGTATTAATAAAACCGCCGTGCCGGTTTAATATTGTTTTCACCTCGTCAAGGGTCGCTGCATTTCTGGTATTGCTTACAAGATTTTCTTTTGCTCTTGCATACAGGCTTTTTTGGATATCATCCAACAATTCATTTACTTTGCTTTCCAAATCCGGAAGTGAAATGGAAATTTTCTCTCCGTTATCCCGGCGTACTGCTACACATTGATTGTTTTCAATGTCTTTTGGACCTATTTCAATACGAAGTGGTACACCTTTCATTTCATATTGTGCAAATTTCCAGCCCGGGCTTTGGTCTGACTTGTCGATTTTTGCGCGAACTCCGTTATCCTTTAAGCGTTTTACAAGCTCATCGGCAGCTTCGATAACACCCGGTTTATGTGCGGCAATCGGAAGAACAATCGCTTGTATGGGAGCAACCTTCGGTGGCAGATTAAGCCCGTTATTATCGCCGTGTGTCATAATTATACCGCCGATTAATCTGGTTGATAAACCCCATGATGTTTGATGTGGATATGCCAGCTTATTATTTTTGTCCGAAAATTGTATTTCAAAAGCTTTTGCAAAACCATCACCGAAGTAATGTGTTGTACCGCTTTGCAAGGCTTTTTTATCGTGCATCATGCATTCAATCGCATATGTTGCTTCCGCTCCCGCAAATTTTTCCTTATCGGTTTTCCTTCCTTTTACAACAGGCATTGCAAGATAGTTTTCGCAAAGCTCCGCATAAATATCAAGCATGTTTTGTGTTTCAGTTTCTGCTTCTTCTGCGGTAGCATGAAGCGTATGCCCTTCCTGCCATAAAAATTCTCTGCCTCGAAGGAAAGGACGGGTGCTTTTTTCCCAGCGCAAAACACTGCACCACTGATTATATAAAAGCGGCAGGTCACGCCATGAGTTTACAATATTTTTCCAATGCTCACAAAAAAGCACTTCTGATGTCGGGCGTATGCAAAGCCTTTCAGCGAGTTCTTCCGAGCCGCCATGTGTCACCCATGCAACTTCGGGTGCAAAACCTTCAACATGATCTTTTTCCTTTTGAAGTAAATTCTCGGGAATTAAAAGCGGCATAGATATATTTTCATGCCCCGAGTCCTTAAACATTTTATCCAGAACAGTTTGGATATTTTCCCAAAGAGCATAAGCATAAGGTCGAAGAATAAAAAAGCCTTTAACACCCGAATAGTCGATAAGCTCCGCCTTGGTTACAATATCTGTGAACCACTGACCGAAGTCTACATCCATATCCGTTATCTGCTCAACATTTTTATCCTTTGCCATTTTCTTATACCTCTCTTTATTTTGCTTTACTAATTATAACCCTTATGTCAAGTAAAACGGTTTTGACTTTTGTTTTTATTACTGATATTATTTGCTCATGTGTATATTGGATTATTTCAGAAGTGTAATACTAAACCCGACTCCTGCAGCGATTTTCCCGACATTAATCGTTTTGTTTATTGTACTTTTTTTTATATATTACTTCATGGCTCTGCGCCCGCGTAAGGGTACTGTTGATTGGATTCATGCCGGGATGAAAAAAGACTCTTTTTCTTTGATATCATCTCGTTATCCCATGGAAAAAAGGGATATTATCCCGTTTATTTTAATTATTCTCGTATTTTTATTTCTCGCTGTTTTTAACCTTGGCGGTGCAAATGTCGTTGATGTTATGACTGAAATTACTATACCTGCTGCTGAACGTCCGCATATGAGAAGCCTTTACTTTGATGAGATTTTCTTTGTAAGAACGGCAGTTGAACATATTGAAGGATTAAGGCCATACGAAATATCACACCCGCCACTCGGTAAGGAGATAATTTCCGCTTCTATTTTAACTTTTGGAATGACTCCTCTCGGCTGGCGTTTGCTCGGAGCGGTTTGCGGTGTAATAATGCTTGCCGTTATGTATATATTTATCAAGAACATGTTTGGAAATACATTTGTTGCGTCATGCGCCACCTTGCTTTTCGGATTTGATTTCATGCGGTTTGTGCAAACACGTATCGGGACAATTGATACATACTGCATACTGTTTATCTTACTCGCATTTTTCTTTATGTACAGACATATAACAACGGATCCCGATGCTGATTTTCGAAAAAGCTTGTTGCCGCTCGCTTTTTCCGGACTTTTCTTCGGTTTAAGTTTTGCGGTTAAATGGACGGGATTTTATGCAGGTGCAGGTCTGTTACTTCTGTATATTATCAGACTGATTCAACTTGGTTTACACTATAACTCTACGCAAAAAAGCGGGTTTGGTTTATATCTGACCAAAACTCTGCTTTTTTCTCTGTTATTTTTTGTAATTATTCCGTCAGTTATTTATTATTTATCATACATACCTTACGGTATTGCCGCAGGCATGTCCCTTTCGGACGGAATGTTATGGAATCCGGAGTATTTTAATATTATCTTGAATAACCAGATATACATGTTCAATTATCACAGCAAGCTTGTAGCCGAGCATCCTTTTTCATCATACTGGTGGCAATGGATATTGAATATTCGTCCGATTCTTTACGAAAGCCGTATGTCGGGAGACCTTCGTGCAACATTCGGTTCATTCGGTAATCCGGTCATTTGGTGGGGTGGTATTGCAGCAATGATTGTTATGTTTATCCGTGTATTTATCCATAAGGACGGAAAAGCATTCTTTATTCTCATTGGTTACCTTTCTCAGTTATTACCTTGGGTTGCAGTATCCCGGATTGTTTTTATATATCATTATTTCCCGAGCACATTATTTATCATTTTAGCCTTTGCGCACATATTTAATACCATCATTAAACAAAGAGACGATACGGGAAGAAGTATTGTTTATGGATATACTGTTCTTGCAGGTATTGTATTCATCATATTTTACCCGCAGCTTTCGGGAATATATCTGCCCGGCTGGTATTTTAAAGACGTATTGAAATGGTTTATAACCTGGCCGTTTTAGAGGGGAGCGTGGGCATAATTATTGCATTGGCTTGTGACCATGGCGGCTTTTCACTTATGGAAGAAGTAAAAAAACACCTTATCTCCACAGGTAAGGATTGTAAGGATTTTGGGACATTCTCTCAAGAAAGCTGTGATTATCCGGTGATTGCAGCACCAGCGGCACATGCGATAAACGACGGAACCTGTGATACGGGAATTTTTATTTGCGGAACAGGTATCGGAATGTCAATAGCTGCAAATAAGACACCGGGTATCAGAGCAGCTTTATGCACCGACTGTTATATGGCGGAAATGGCGCGCAGCCATAATGATGCAAACGTGCTTGTTATGGGCGGGCGTGTGATAGATTCAAAATCGGCTGTAGAAATTGTTGAAACATTTTTAAGTACAGATTTCAGCAATGAAGAAAAGCACCGCCGCCGTGTCGGGATGCTTAATGATTTAGACGTTATCAGAAAGGGCTGAGTTTCTAAAATGCCTCGTTATGTGCCGAAGACATATAATAACCGCCGCGGGCTTCGGATAATTATAAGTAGTATAATTATTATTTTACTGTCTACGGTTATATTGTTTCTTGCGCTCTTTTTTATACTTGACCAATATGTAGTTGACGGACAGCTTGTCCTTCCTTTACTGGATAATGCGCCTTCATCCCCGCAGCCGACACCGTCACCAACCCCTTCGCCCGACCCGATGTCTTCACCCGACCCGATGTCTTCACCCGACCCGGTATCTTCGCCCGACCCGGCATCAGATTTTGATTGATTCTTTTGTCAACGGAGTGTTTAGTTTTTCAAGAAACTTTTAAAATCAATTAAATTTTCGTTTCTGCCTTCGGCTCTGAAATCACGGCTGTAAAGAATAGATGCCCATCTTATCAGTGTATCAAGAACCTCGGTTTGTATCCCTGCAGCTTTTCCTGCGCAGCTGGTTGGCACACAGCCTGTAAGAATATCTTCAAATATATATCTCGTGTCAATGTCTGTTGGCGCGAGTACTGTTTTATATGCCTGTGTATTTTGGATTTGCTCATAAAGTGAATTGCCTCTTGACCCGTAGCATTCTTCAAGCCACCGCCTTGCCGTCGGGACGGCAGCACCATATGCATTTGCAACCGCAACCCGCTCTGCATCCATTTTCTCGAGTATTCCCGCAACAAGCGGTGATATACCTTGAACATAAAATTTAAAGTCTTCTTTTGCTTCAACTCTTGTTATATTCATAAGAATAGGCATAGGGTGAAATATCATGCCTATGTTTGAAAATCCTGTGTACAGAACGTTTTCCGCAAGACAAAACATCTTGAATATTTCATGCATCAAATCCAGCAGCTCACCTGCATATGCGTTATCATGGGCAGCAAGCCGTACAGTATCTTTTATCTTATAAATTTGTGGCTTTCGCAGCTCGGGACACCTGCATGTAAATGTAAAGGTGTCTGTTTCACCAAGCATAATCTCCGCCGTACTCCCGCACTCTTTAATAACTTTTGAAAACGCCAGAGTCCCAAACGTTCTGCCGGGATTTAAAACCACAGCTTGTCCGTTTACAAGATATGGAGCCATTGCTCTTGCAACAATGGGATGATACTGCGCAGGGGTTGTTACCATTATCAGCTCGGCGTTTTTTATAACTTCACCCATATCCGAGCTTATTAATTCAACTTCTGTTTCGGCGTTTATTGCTCCGCTGATGGTGAATTTGAAGTCGGAAAACATGTCAACACGCTCTGCTTCTCTCGCATATAAAGCAACCCTATATCCAAGGTAAGCAAAGTAAGCGGCCATTGACTGTCCGCCGTTTCCCGAGCTTATTACTGCTATTTTCTTAATTTTACTCATACTTATCCTTCCCCGTCATTGCGAATATACCCCCCGTCATTGCGACTCCCCCTCGCAGGGATTTGCGCACGAAGCAATCCAGGCTCTTATACATCAATCCCGCACAATTTTCCAATTCTGATCTTCTCATCCATTACACATCCTGCAGCTCCGTCCCATGCAACACATTTTCCGTCTTTAACTCTTGTTTGCAGTGTTCCGCGAAACTCTCCGGTTTTAACTATATGCGGTGCATCAAGGATTCCACGTTTTATACAATCCGAAAGTACATTCGTATCGGCAAGCGGGTCATCGCTTATATCGGAATACTCTGTCTTAATAAAATCGAGCAGATAGTTCGCTTCATTGATCAGTTCATTGCGGCGTTTTATCACGTTGGGGTCGTTATTTGCTTCTGCATTGCCGAATAGTGTTCCTCGTACGACGCCGCGGACGATTTTACAGCTTTCGATAATTACCTCCGGCGTTGCTGCATGAAGCGCTTCACTATAACCTACAACATGTATAATGTGCGGTTTAACATTCATTTGCAAGGCTGTGCTTGCCGCAAGCTGTCCTTTTGCGATTGCTTCATCCCCGCTCAGATACGGAAGGCCGGCACGGGTCTGTCTGTAAATGCGAAAATCGCTTCCGGCAAGCGACTCTGTAAGCTCTATTTGAGCCAGCACCTTCGCCAGGTCCATTGAAAAACTGAGAGAGTTGGGTATATTAAACATATATTGAGAAATATAGTCACATACACCAAGTTTTTTCGCATTGTATGCGCTTATATATGACATCGCAACAGATATTGTGTCGTGAGAATCCCTTAAGCCCCAATGATGCGGTTCATTTAGTTCAACAGGAATACCTTTAGGTCCGTAAGGGCCGTTTCTCCCGTGAAATGCGATTAATTGCTGTGCTTCATCCATTGATACCTTAACCGGTCTGTCACCTCTGCCGTCAAGCTCATTATACCAGCAAAGCGGCACTGCACACCATGCATTTGAAATAGTTTCGTTTAATACTTTTGCCAAACGCATCACATCGGCTGTACCGCTGTAACAGCGCATTAAAGGATAATTTCCGCACATTGATGCTTCCTTGAGTTTTCTAAACCCGTTTTCATCGTAAACCGGGACACCTCCCGCACCATCCATTTCGGGCTTACGTTCATTCCGGTTAAAAAAGTATTGCTGAGTATTTTGGTCAATACCCAGTGAAATAATATCAAGAACCCTAGACTCGGCAATTTGTGTGATGCCTTTGAGTGTATCATCATAGACAGGAAGCCCGAAATGATGTCTGAGAAGCGGATACGGCTTTTTTTGAAATATACGTTCGGTTAAATCTGTCGGAAAAAACTCTGCGTCATTTTTCTCCGGCAATTTCCCTGTTCGCAAAAATGTAATACTGTCATCAATATCATCGGTTCCGTCAAAAATCGCATCAAAAAAGTCCAACTCCCGTACCCGTTCCGCTACAGGTGCTGTTGCTCCGAATATCCATGTCGGTTTATGCTTTATTTTTGCGCTTTTTTCTATCAGTTCTTTTACTAAAACAACACCGTTTTCCGGTGTAAGCCTGTACCCGAGTCCAACCATGTCCGGCTTGATTTTTTCAACATTTTCAAGGACAGTATCTACACAAACCGCAGGCCCCAGAAAAACTGTCTCATATCCTTCATCTTCGGCTAAATTAAGAAAATGCACCGCTCCCGCAACATGCACGCAGTTTCCAAGTGATGCTCCGATAATTATTCCCTTTGACACAGAAATCACCCTTTCCATTGCGATTGTATCACATAACACTTCACAATCCCATAAAAATCTGATACAATATAGGGTAGCAATTTTTGAACATTTGTCTTAGGAGTTATATATATTGGGTAAGCTGATAGTTTTTGAGGGAATTGACGGAAGCGGAAAATCAACTCAGTTTGAAATGATGTGCAAGCGCCTTTCGGATGAGGAGCGTCAGTTTAAGCGCCTGGTTTTTCCGCGATACAGTGAACCGTCATCCGCTCTTATAAAAATGTATTTAAACGGTGAGTTCGGTGATAGCCCCGATTCTGTAAATGCATATGCCGCTTCTTCATTTTATGCCGTAGACAGATATGCGTCTTTTGCACAGGATTGGCGAGATTACTACAACAACGGAGGTCTTATACTGACCGACAGATATACAACAAGCAATGCGTTACATCAGGGAGCAAAAATCCCTGCCGTAAAACGTGAGCATTTTTTCAAGTGGCTCTATGACTACGAATTTAACCTGATTGGCTTGCCTGCTCCCGATATTGTTATATATATGGATATAACAGCTGAGTTTGCGGCAACACGCCTGAAACGGCGCCAAACCGAAACGGGAACAAGTGCAGACATACACGAAAATGACATGGTCTACTTAAACAACTGCGCCGAAAGCGGAAGGCATGCAGCCGAAATATACAACTGGCAGCGGATATCCTGTGTAAATAACGGAGATGAGCGGGATTTTAACGAGATTCATACTGAAATATATGATTTAATTTCCGGTTAATGACATCTAGGCGGAAGGAAGCAAAATATTAATGTCCGGTAATCACGATGAAATAATTAAAAGCCTTGAGGAAGCCTTAAAGATTGTAGACGACAGTAATCTGCCGCCTGCACCTACTACTGACGTGCCTGCATTAAAGCTGCCTGTTAATGACGGTATCGCTTCTTCTAAGCAATCATCAATGTCTATTGCAGATAAATACGGTATTCCGGTTTCTCAGATAAATACTGCTGCTCCGCAACCTCCGAAAGCAACAGGGATATCGGGAATAATTCCCGGCAGAAAAAATAACGTGCCGGCTCCGGTTGATAATACATCGGCAAAAATCGCAGCCGATGTGTCCCGGGTTATTAAATCATATGATATTTCATCCGATGCTGAACCCGATAAAGAAAAAAGCACCGGAAAAGAGCTGGATACCGGGTCTCCCGATTTTAATATCAAGTTTGATTTTGAGAGCGCATACAGAGATATCCCCGAGGATAAGCCATTCCGGCTCCGGCGTGAAAAAAGAACCGGTCTTGTCGGCGGTTTGCTGTTAGCTTTGTTTATTATATGTGTAAGTGTTGTTCTTGCTTCAATAGCCTGGATGGCAACAACCGATGTTTTGGGTTTCGGTTCTAATGACGAACTGGTAAATGTACAGGTACCGGCAGGCTTTACCCTTGAGGGAGTAACCGATATGCTGTATGAAGCGGGGCTCATAAGAAACAAGGCTTTGTTTATGTTATATGCGGACTATTCAAACGCAATGGATAAAATTACAGAGGGCTCGTATGTTCTTAACATGAATTATGATTACCGCGCCCTTGTTCAGGGAATGACGGCCCGTGCAGGTGTCCGGGTCGAAACAACAGTAACAATTCCCGAAGGTCTTTCCATGGCACAGATTTTTTCACTTCTTGAAGCTGAAGGCGTTTGCCCTGCAGAGGATTTATGGGAAGCAGCGACAAATCATGATTTTGAATTCCATTTTCTTGACAGTGATACTCTCGGCGACAGACTCAGGCTTGAAGGCTACTTATTCCCGGATACATATAACTTTTATATGGATTCAACACCGGTTTCGGCTATTCTCAGAATGCTTCGGGAGTTTAACAGGCGCTTTACCGAGGAATATGTCGAACGTGCAGAGGAAATGGGATACACCGTTCATGAGATAGTAAATATTGCGTCAATTATTGAACGTGAAGCCGGAGACGATGAAGAGCGTCCCCGTATCGCAGCGGTCATATATAACCGTCTAAACAGCACATCCTTCCCAATGCTTCAGATTGACGCAACCATTCACTACGCAATTGCAGGAACAACAATCCCGTTTTCATTACAGCTCGACAGCCCGTTTAATACATACACTCACGAAGGATTGCCTCCCGGCCCGATTGCAAACCCGGGTATGCCTTCAATCAGAGCAGCATTATTCCCCGACGATACAAATGAGTATTTCTACGCTTTAAACAGATACGGCACACATAACTTCTTTACAAACTTCGAAGACCATAACGCCTTCGTCCAAAGCGACGCATACGGCGGATAATATGGGTTAATATGTAGTACGATTCAAATGTTTAATAGGTTTACTATTCAAATACATAATAGGCATACGATTCAAATGCATAATAGGTTTACTATTGCTAATTTGCATTTTTTAGTCTACAATAGCTTTTGCCGATGAATAAACCCATCGGCAACCACACGGAGGGTTAGCGAAGTGGTCATAACGCGGCGGTCTTGAAAACCTGTGGTTTATCCAAAATAATTGAATATTTATCCGTGGAGGGTTAGCGAAGTGGTCATAACGCGGCGGTCTTGAAAACC
>WQXS01000025.1 GCA_009784725.1 Oscillospiraceae bacterium | reverse complement strand
GGATATTAAAGATGAACCAACGCAAAATGCATTAATGCAAAAAGGCGGCGACATATTTATGGATCTTTTAGAAGACAATATTCTTGAAGTGAGCGGCGATGAAATTTCTTTTGAGCTTGATTTGAAAATAATGAAATTAAAACGAATAGTTAAACGTGAAAAGAAAAAATAGAATTTTTGTGGTGAGTCGAAGTACACGCTTTCCAGACACTGTTTGACCGGTATATCGAAATTCAGACAGTATTTATGACAATATCTTGTCCGTTGTTGAGTTTTGTGATATATTTTAACCAAAGAAATTTTGATTAGTTATTGGGGGATGCAGTTATGGAAAAGCTTGTTTTTATTGTTGATGATAATGAGACGAATTTAGCTGCGGGTGCAGCGGCGCTTGAAGATGAGTATAAGGTCCACACAATGACTTCCGCAAAAAAAATGTTTGACCTTATGGAGTTGTTTAATGAAATACCTGACTTGATTTTGCTGGATGTTGAAATGCCGGAAATGAATGGTCTTAATGCTATTGTTGAATTAAAGAAACGCGAAAAATGGCAATATATCCCGGTCGTTTTTCTCACGGGTTGGGCAGACGAAGGTCTTAAATTCGATGCCGAAGGCTTAGGTGCCGATGCTGTAATAGGCAAACCCTTTGACCCTGCAGCCTTACTGGAATGTGTGAGGAAGTATATAGAGGTATAGTGTATAATACCCTTGACAGGGAATATTTTGCGTGTTACCATTGTTTCAAATTATAACAAAACTGAGCAGGCGATAAACCTTTAACGTTAATAAAAAGGTTTGTGGTGCCGGGTCGCAGATTGCGACAGCAGATGATAACGAGCGTCTGCGGGACAGTAAATGTTCCGCAGATTTTTTATTTAGAAAGAGAGAATAACATGGATAGAAAAAAAGCACAAATTGTTGAGGGTATCGTATCTGTTGCTGTAAATGCTGTACTATTTGGCATTAAACTCTGGGTTGGAATGCTGACAGGCTCTATTGCTCTTATTGCAGACGCATGGCATACCATGTCCGATTCGCTTACATCGATTTTTGTTGTCGTTGCCGCAAAGCTTGCTGCAAAAAAACCCGACAAGGAACACCCGTTCGGGCACGGACGATGGGAACTCATTTCCGCAATTATGATTGCATTTATTCTTGTTTTTATCGGATATGAGTTTTTAACGGGTTCTATTGAAAGGTTTCAAAACAGGCAATCCGTCACTTACGGAACATTGGCAATTGTAGTGACAGTTGTATCAATAATTATCAAAGAACTGCTTGCACAATACGGCTTTTATATCGGTCGGAAAACAAATAATCCCGTCGTGACCGCAGACGGATGGCACAGCCGTTCTGATGCATTATCCTCTGTTGTGGTATTAATAGGTATCATTATTGCACGGTTTGTACCCGGATTTTGGTGGATGGACAGTGTCCTTGGTATCTTCTGTGCACTTGCAATATTTTATGCAGCTTTTGAAATAATGAAAGATTCAATAACCAGAATGTTAGGCGAAGAACCAAGTGCGGAATTTATAGAATCACTGGATAATGAGCTGGGCAAAATTTACGACAAAGATATGAAGCTCCACCACCTGCATCTGCATAATTACATCTCGCATAAGGAATTAACCCTCCATATCAGACTCGACGGAAGCATGACCGTAGAGGAAGGCCACAAAATAGCATCATCAATTGAAGACATGATAAAAGAAAAATTCGACATGGACGCAACAATACACATCGAACCGCTGCGATAATATATGACAACGTGATAAAAGTAATTAGCAAAGCTATGGAATATATTAACTAAATATATATAATTATTGGGAGCATACCTTTTGGCATGCTCCCTATTTTTTGGACAGGGTATTTGAAAACCGCTCCCTGTCTCTTTAACTCTGCCGCTCAAAGCGGCGGACAAGGTCAAGAAACTCTGCGCGCAAGCCAAATGTGTCTTCTCCTGCTGCCGATTTTGCTCTTGAAAGAACGCTTGATACATTGCTTTCATTTTTATATCTTGAATCCGTAACAATTAACCCGAACTCGGCAACCGCAGAAGCAAACTTGAAATTATCCGATACCTGTTGTTGTAACGCCTTTGGACCGACAGGATGTTCAATTAACTTGCTTACATCTCCGTCCGGCTCTTTATATCTGATTTTCACTGTCATAAAATCATCACTCCCGGTTGTTGTGATGTCGCTGTACCTCAGCGGGTCAACAGCATTACCGGCGTTGCCGCTATCTCCGGCACCAACGGGAATCAGCTCAAAAAACGCAGTAACATTATGACCCGAACCGATGTCTCCGGCATCCTTTGCATCATCGTTAAAATCTTCATTTTCCAAGCGTCTCGTATCATAACCGATAAGACGGTATGCACTTATTGTTTCGGGATTAAACTCAACCTGAAACTTCACATCCTTGGCAATCGTAAACATTATTGAGTCAAATTCATGGACAAGCACTTTTTTTGCTTCCTGTATAGTATCAATGTATGCGTAATTGCCGTTACCGTTTGTAGCAATCGCTTCCATTACCGTATCCTTCAGATTACCCATTCCATATCCCAGAACACTTATGAATATCCCTTTATCCCGCTCCTTTTCAACCAGGTCGATAATGTCCTTAACACTGCTTAAGCCTACATTAAAATCACCGTCGGTTGCGAGAATAATCCTGTTATTACCGCCTTCGATGAAATTCTTTTCCGCAATCTCATATGCACTGAGCAAACCTCTTGCTCCTGCAGTTGAACCGCCTGCAGTTAAATCATTCAATAAGCGTGTAAGATAATCTTTCTCCGTACCCGGTACTGAATCGGCAATAACTTTATCGTTACCTGCATATGTAACAATTGAAATTATATCGTTATCATTAAGCTGTGAAAGCAGTAATTTCATTGACTCAATAACAAGCGGAAGCCTGTCGGGACGGTTCATCGAGCCGGAAACATCAATCAGAAATACAATATTATTTATAATTTCCTCTGTGCTTTGAAGCTTTTTACCCTGAATCCCGACTTTTGCAAGAAGATGACCGGGTGCCCATGGAGCTTCACTTATCTCCGTAAAAACCGAAAACGGATGCTCGCTCCCGGGTACTGGTGCAATATAATCATAATCAAAATAATTGATAAGCTCTTCAATCCGCATTCCGGAGGGGGCCGAGCCGTTCATTATCTGGCGGCGCATGATGCTGTATGAAGCTGTATCAACACTTGCCGAAAAAGTGGACAGCGGGCTTGTTTTTACATCCTTAAAAGGTGATTCGTCCGCAAACGCAAAATCATCTGTTTCATCAAAGGGCTCATACCGCCACTCATCATTTTCTTCGTCATACCATGGTTCACTCAACGGGAACTCGCTAAAAAAATCCGTCGAATCCATTGAATCCACCGAGCTTGAAGGTGCAGGTGTCATGGAAAATACTCTGTCCGTCGCAGAACCTGCTCCATCCGAATGATAAAATAACCCGCCCGGACCCGTGCCGCCGCATCCTGCAGCAAATATCAGCGCAAATACCGAAATAACAAGAATCGAAACTGCCTTTTTCATAATGTACACCCCTTTAAATTTTATTTAATAATCTCTAAGACGTTGACTTTATAAAAATGTTCCGCAAATTATTTTATAATTTTTAATATTTGTTACAATTGTATTAACTTTTTATTAACCATATATTACATGACGCTTAATATTTATCAATTAAGAAAGGGTAACAAATAAAAACAATTTATTTACAATTGCGAATATTTCTTAAGAAAATGTATATTTTCCAATTAATTTGACCATATTTGCATAATTATGCTATACTAATGCTCGCTAAAACGATTCATAAAATATATGGGAGAAATAAAAAAAATGAAATTAAGAAGAAGTTTGCCGGTTTTTATCCTTGCAATAGTGCTCGTATTTACACTAACTGCGTGCAACAGAGATGTATTACAGGAAGCCGTTGACGAGATTAACTCCGACGAAAGCTTACATGCAGAGCTTGAAGGGTTATATAATGTACGGGCAGAAAAAAGAGGCGACTCAACAATTGTTGTAGTTTTTAAAGCAGAGCTTGAAGAGCTTGCAACAGCTGAAATTTCACAGGTTGTTGCCGAAGGCGGAGCATCCGAGTTCCAAAAAGCAGTTGAAGAAATGCGTAAAGCAAGAATTTCAAACCCGAAAGTAATTCTTGAATTTCTCGACATGTCAGGTTCTTTAATTTACACACGTGAGTTTAATTAATAATTGCCTTCAGCAATAGCATATGAGGATATAATGAAAAAAAAGCGTGTTGTCTTTAAGGTCGGCACATCGACACTCTGCCACAGCGGAAAAGGCTTAAATTTCAGAAATATAGACAGGCTTGCAAGAGTTCTTACCGATATAAAAAACCAAGGACATGAAGTAATTCTGGTGTCATCGGGTGCTATCGGTGCAGGGGTTTCAAAGCTCGGTTTAACGGAGCGCCCCGAGGATATACGCAAAAAACAGGCTGTTGCCGCAGTAGGCCAGCTTGAGCTTATGCATATCTACGACAAACTCTTTGGCGAATATGGTGCAACCGTCGGTCAGATTCTCCTGACACGTGAAGATGTGGACAGGCCGACTGTCAGAATCAACCTGACAGGAACGTTTGATGCACTCATTTCCATGGGTGTTATTCCAATTGTCAACGAAAACGACTCTGTTTGCATTGAAGAAATCGAATCGGAACATAAAATTTTCGGTGATAACGACACACTTTCAGCAGTCGTAGCGGTACTGGTAGAAGCAGATTTACTTGTTCTGCTTTCGGATATTGACGGGTTATACGACAAAGACCCTCATATTGACCCGAATGCCGCACTTATCCCTGTTGTTTATGAGCTCAGCAATGAAATAACCGCACTCGCCGGCGGAGTGAACAACAAACTCGGAACAGGCGGAATGGTGACAAAGCTTTCTGCTGCCCGTATTGCCGGAGAAAAAGGAATCGAGACTATAATCACAAACGGCTCGGTTTCTCAAAATATCTATGACGCAATAAACGGAGCCGATGTCGGAACACGCTTTAAAATAACGAAATAAGCACGTTTTAAAAATCAATTTAGAAAAACTAAACCATAAATATCAAACAGCGGAGAAGCATAATGACAGCTATAGAAACTCAAGGAGCAGCAGCAAAAACAGCAGCTAATAAGCTCATGACATGTACGGCAAAGAAAAAAAACGATGCATTGCATTTTATAAGCAAGGCTCTTGTTTCTAAAATGGATTTAATACTGACCGCAAATAAGCAGGATGTGGAAAACGCAAAAAAAGACGGTAAGTCCGAAGCATTTATAGACCGGCTCACTCTTAATCCGGAGCGGATTAATGCGATTGCCGAAAGTGTTCAAGATGTCGCCGCTCAAAGTGATCCTGTCGGCAGGGTTGATAAAATGGAAAAAAGACCGAACGGGCTGATGATAGGGCGAAAAACCGTACCGCTCGGTGTTATTGCAATAATTTATGAATCCCGCCCGAATGTAACCGTCGATGCTGCCGTATTATGCCTGAAAGCAGGAAACGCAGTAATACTTCGAAGCGGAAAAGAAGCATTTAACTCAAGTAATGCTTTAACCGAGATAATGCGAAAAGCTATAACAAAAGCGGGACTTTCGGAGGATTCAATCTCACTTATCCAAAATACAGACCGCAGCAGCGTTGATGAGCTTCTTTGCCTCACAGATTATATAGATGTACTTATCCCGAGAGGCGGAGCAGGTCTTATCAGCCATGTTACGGAAAACTCAAAAATCCCCGTTATTGAAACAGGTATCGGCGTGTGCCATGTCTATGTTGAAAAAACCGCTGACCTCGAAATGGCGGCAAGCATCATATTCAACGCAAAATGCCGGCGTGTTTCGGTATGTAATACCGCCGAAACCCTGCTTGTTGACAGAGCTGTTGCAAAAGAATTCCTACCGATGGCAAAAAAACTCCTTGACACAAAAAATACCGAGCTTCGCGGCTGCGCAGAAACACAGAAAATACTCGGAAGCAGCGTTATCAAAGCAACCGACGATGATTATTATGCGGAATTTCTGGACTATATTCTCGCAGTCAAGGTTGTAGAAAATATAGATGAAGCAATTGACCATATCACCAAATACGGCTCAAAGCATTCGGAAGCGATTATAACCGGCAGCTATGACGAAGCAAACAAATTCCTCGACAAGGTAGACGCTGCAGCCGTATATGTCAACGCTTCAACGGCATTTACCGACGGCGGCGAATTCGGGCTCGGTGCGGAAATCGGTATTTCCACACAAAAAATGCATGCCCGCGGCCCGATGGGTCTCGAGCAGCTCACATCATCAAAATTTATTATTTACGGAGACGGACATATAAGACAATAGTTAAATTATATGATTGCTTTGACATCAGAAAAAGGGTATATTTATACCAAATAATGTACAGGTGCGATTGATGAAAAAAAGATTTGTAAAGTTGAAAATATTGATTTCAATGATTTCTGTTGCACTTTTATGCTGCGTCCTTGTTATGCTTATTTCTGTTTATGCATACGGTGAGAATGTGCAGCGTTTTCTTTTTGAAAGCGCCGAAAACAAAAAAGACAGTATCCAGCTGTGGATATCAAATATTATGGAAAACGCTCACGGAGCAGCAGCCGACCTGTCAATAAGATCTGATTTTAAAGACGCTATAATAAACAAAAATACTGAAGTGTTAAGCAACCTCACAAATCCTATAGCATCAAGAGAAGCTTACGATTACGGAATTGTAACAGACCATAACGGTAATGTACTGTTCAGAACATATGATGTTGAATATGCCGCCGGCAATCTTATGCACCTTGATCAAATCATTCTTGCTCTGGAAGGAACAGCAGATTCATCAGTAACCCGCAGTGAACGGGGCTCCTTGATAATCAGTTCGGTAGTGCCTGTATATGGTGCAACCGATAATATTATCGGGACAGTTGCATTCGGGCGCACCCTCGATGATATCCATCTTGCTTATATGTTAAAATTATTAACCGATTGCGAAATAACAATTTTCGACGGTTCTGCAAAAATTTCCTCAACAATGCACTTTTCTTCAATCGAGCTGCTGCCGGATAACATCAGAGACGAAATTATAAATGATGTATTAATAAACGGACTTACATTCCGTGATGAGTTGCAGTTTGTAAATATCAGCATACTTTCCATTATCTATCCACTTTACGGAACAACCGGGGATATCGAAGGAATGATGCTCATAGGGCTGAACTCCGACAGGGTATTTAATGAGGTGCGCAGCTTTGCACTCAGATGCTCACTAATAACTCTGCTGATTCTGGCAGTTATGGTGCTTTTATCATTTATTATTTCCGGAAACATTGATAAACAGTTTACAACAATGATTAACGATATGACACACCGTGAGACATTACTTGAAGCTGTTAATCACGCATCGGTAATACTGCTCGAGATAGATGAAACCGATGAAATTAAAGACCCGCTCGTTTCGAGCATGGTAGTACTTGGTAATGCCATGTCCTGTGACCATGTGCATTTATGGCAGGCGAACACAACAGAAGATGATTGCACCCGTTTCGTACGCAATTACTCATGGGTAAGCGATTATGCCAAATCAAGAACAAAGGCTCCAAAATCCATCACTATCGTAAATGACTTTAACAAACTCGATTGGATGAATAAATTTTTAAGCGGTGAATATATAAGCGGGATTATCTCCGAGATGCCGCAAAACTATCAGGAGCATCTTGAACCGCTTCATACAAAATCAATAACGATGATTCCCGTCTTTTTGGAAAATCAGTTCTGGGGAATGTTTTCCATTGATTTTATTAATAAAGAAGCCGTTTTCCAGGAGAATGAGGTCGCAATTTTCCGCTCCGTCAGCCTTATGATGGCAAATATAGTAAGGCGTCACGACCTGCAAAGCGAAAACCTCAAGGTCTACACCGATGCGCTTACAGGGATTCATAACAGACGCTTTTTCGATAAATCCATGAGACGTATAATCAGCTCCCTCTCCCGCACCGGCGGCGAGCTTAGTCTTATGATGATAGATATCGACTATTTCAAAAAATACAATGACACATATGGTCACGGTCCCGGGGATGAATGTCTTATCAAGGTTGCAGAGATACTGACTGACAGCGTTCAGCGAGTTGACGATTTTGTTGCACGCTACGGCGGCGAGGAATTTGTTGCGGTTCTTCCGAATACGGATAAAGGCGGAGCAATTGCGGTAGCCGAAAAAATGCTTGAAAATGTAAAAACCGCCGGAATTGAACATAAAGCAAGCGAGGTAGCAAAGCATGTTACATTCTCTATCGGAATAACAACAGGTATTGTAAATCAACATCATACAATTGAAAGCTTCCTGCAAAGTGCCGATAATTTCTTATATGAATCCAAAAACGACGGCCGTAACAGATACACACATGGAGAGATGGATGATAAAGCTTGAAACCGAAAGATTGATTTTACGCGATTACAAAGAAACCGATTTAGACGATATGCACAGTCTTTGGTCCGATAAAAAGACAATGTATTATCTTGATGATATATGGTGTGATTCAATTGAAAAAACCATAGGATACCTAAATACCGGGCTCGCAAACTCCGACGGGCATTACTTTTGTATATGCGAAAAACCGTTCGACCGTTTTATCGGAAGTGCCGGCTATACAATAGTTGAAAATACTCCTCTCGGTAAAATCGTGCACATGGGTTCAATGCTGATGCCGCAGTATCATGGCAAGGGATACACAACGGAATCGACGAAAAAAGTTATTGAGTTCGCTTTTACACAAGACGGCGTTATCCGCATAAACACAGGTTGCCACAAAGAAAATATTGCAAGTAAAAGAGTCCTTGAAAAAGCAGGCTTCCGTCAGGAAGCATACAAAATCAAAGCCGTCTACCACGACGGTATAATGAAAGACAGACTCGAATTTGCAATTAACAAAGATGATTTTATAGCACAGAGTGCACAAGGGGACAGGTCCCCTGTGTCATCGGATGACTCCTTATGACATACACACTTACACGTTCAAAACGTAAAACCGTTGCTCTGCACATAAGTGACGGAGAAATCGAAGTCCGGGCACCACTAAGGATGCCCGTTTATGCTATTGACGAATTTATAGCTTCAAAAGAAACCTGGATAAACAAGCACCTTAAACGCAGCGGTGAGCAACTGATAAACCGCGAGAGTTTCAGCCTCAATTACGGTGATACCGTATACATCCTAAATACACCCTATACCATAACCCAAGAAAGGGAGACGAGTCCTTTGTCACATCCCGCACCAAGACAAAAGAACCATCCCCCTGTCTTCGGACCAAATAACGAATTTTATATACCTGCAGGTTTAAACCCCGAAAAAATAAAAAAAGCATGTATTGATGTATACCGTAAAACAGCATCTTACCTTTTGATTCCAAGGACAAAAGAGCTTGCAGGGCGAATGTCGGTTTTCCCCGGAAACATTAAGATTACAAGTGCAAAAACCCGTTGGGGCAGCTGTTCTCCCGAAAAAAACATAAGCTTTTCATGGCGGCTTTTAATGGCAGATGAGGACACCGTTGATTACGTAATAATCCACGAGCTTGCTCATATTATAGAAATGAACCACTCTCAAAGCTTCTGGAACATAGTCGCAAAATACTGCCCGGACTATAAAGCCGGCAAGAAAAAACTAAAAGCTTTACAAAACAAACTCGCAAACGAAGACTGGTAATAAAAGGCTGTTGCAAAATGTGCAACAGCCTTTGCCCCTTACTCCTTGCTGACCCGTCCTCCTTCGAGCTCTAGCACTGTGTCGCAGGCATCCATTGTTGATGTATCGTGGGTGACAACAATGCAGATTTTTTCCTTTGAAATTTGCTTTATTGCCGACTGGAATTTTTCTATTGAGTCTGCATCCAGATTTGCCGTCGGTTCATCAAATACGAGCACGGGAGAGCCTTTATAAATTGCTCTCGCTATTGCGATGCGCTGCGCTTGACCGCTCGAGACAGTACCCCCGCTCTCCCCTATCACCGTGTCAAACCCCTGCGGTAAAGAGCGGATAAAATCAAGTATATTTGCATCATTAGCCGCCTTTTCCATTGTCTCAATACACGGCTCGGTATCAGACATGATAATATTTTCGGCAACGGAGCCCGAGAAAAGATAGTCGACAGGAGGCACATATGCAACCTGCGGCATAATTTCCTCTCCGTTTAAAGTTCCATGAAGATGGTTTAATGATACACTTCCTGCACTCGGTTGATAAAGACCTATAAGCAGCTTAAGAAGTGTGCTTTTACCGCTTCCGCTTTTGCCGACTATACCCGAAACCATACCCTTGTCAAACTTCACATGGATGTTTTTCAATACCGTACCCGCTTCTTCATCCTCTGAGTCGTATGAAAAATGAATATCCTCGGCAATAAGCTCATTTGCACTTATTGAGGGGGTCTTTGTCAGCTCAGTATCTGCAGGCAACTCAATAATTGTTCCGATTCTTGCAGCAGACGCTTTTGCCTGACTGACGAGTGAGATAGTTTCTGCAACCCTTGCAACAGGGTTTACAACATAGTTAAGAAGTTGGACGATTGCAACCAGATTTCCGAAATTTGTTTCGCCCCGGATAACAAAATATGCACCGACACCCAGTATAATAATAAACATCGAGAATCCGACAAGCATACCGGTAAACATTGTAAGCCCTTCCCACATACCAAGCTTCATCCCGCTCCGAAGCTTCTTTGTATAGTTGTCTCTTACTTTTGATGTGGTCTTTGCCTGCATGAAATATGTTTTTACAAGCATTATCCTGCTTAAGTATTCCTGCATCATGCTGCGGTTTTCTTCGTCATTTTCCTTATCCCTTGCGCTCGCTTTTTCAATGAACGGTGTAAGTATGCTCATTGCGAACATCAGCACCGGTGTAAGGCAGACAACTATCAAAGCAATTCGCCATTCGAGAATAAACATCGAAATAACCGCAATCAGAATAGAGGCAATACTGCCGATTATGTTACGTGTAATACTAGGAAAAATATCACTTACAGCCTGAGCATCCAAAGTGAGCTTTGTGAGAAGGTCGCCCGTATGTTCTTTGGAGATATCACGCATACGCCTTGTAAATATCGTTTCGAGCAAAGTTGTCCGCAGCTTCCGTTCGGTTCTCCCGTAGATGAATTTCGATACAACAGCGCCAAGCATATACATTAAACCTACACCTGCCATAACAGCGACTGCAAACAGGGCAACACCGGGCAGCGATGAAGTTGATTCACCGAGTGCAATATCAACGAACTCCTTGAGAAAGAATGCAAACGACATCTCAAGGCCTGTTGCAATAAGAATAATTACCGCAAAGAGCGCAAGATAGAGTCGTGTGCCCTTAATATATCCGAATATCCAGCCAAGTCCGTATTTTTTTGTTTTTCCGCTTTCCATGTTATTACCATCCTGTCTTTATTTAAGATTTTGTCTTTTATTTTTTGTACTGTTCTGATTATCCGTCCTGTTTTATAATCCGGGAATTTTAATTCAATAATATTTTCCATTTTCTTTTATCCTTTCATAATTATGTATGTTGCTGTGTTTTATTAATACCGTTATAGCAAAGGCATTATTTAAACACAATAGAAAAACAGCGACTGGTTATCAGCCGCTGTCAAGTGGTAATATTTAAGGTGTAACAGGTAAACCGTCAGGCAAACCGAATGATTAACTTTTATCTGTCGCTTGCTCCTGCACCCTCTGTTGAATCAACCGGGATACGTCCGTAGCCTGTTCCTCCGTTTTGCCCGTACCCGTGTATCCGTGTACTGTTTAAATCGTAATGCCGGATGCGGACAGCGTCGCTTGTATTACCTTCAACCGTGTAAACTTTTTGTGTCTGAGGGTCAACACCGACTACTATTCCGACGTGGCGGATACGTCCTTCAGAAGACTGGAAATAAATCGCATCGCCTTCCTTTGGCATATATCCGGAGCTACGCACAGCATATAACCCCTTATCCCGGTACGCATTAACACCGAGTGATGTTGAAGCATGCTTCGGAACTGTACTGTTAAGTATTCCCGCCTGGTCTGCAGCCCATGAAACGAACATTGCGCACCACGGCTGGCCGTCCATTCCGTACCATGCACCGAATTTTGTCCTGTTGCCGCGTCCGAACGAGCCGTCTGCGTTTTTCTCGCGGTAACCGACCTCTTCAAGAGCAGCATCAACCATTCGCCGTAAATCGCTATCAGAGCCGTCCTGCATATTTTCAAGCATTGCCATATTATTCGGTACGGGTGCCGGTGCAGGTGTTGTATTTGTAGTCTGCTGCAGCATTCCCGCTATCATCTGCATTATCGGAGCCATCATTTCACTGTTGTTGCTGTCACCTGTCTGCATCATCATAATAAGCATAAACAGCATCAGCTGTACACCGGACATCTCGCCTGTTCCGGCTGCCGATACAAGAGTATTTTCCAGTCCCGATGAAATTGACGGCATCATTCCCGTCATTGCACCCGGTCCGCCAAGCCCGCCGAGCCCGCCTGTTAATCCGAGCATTGCGTTGGTCCCGCCGAACATTGCGTCCATACCGCCGGTACTCCCGAATCCGCCCGAATTTCCGAATCCGCTTGCGCTGCCTGCCATTTTATTCATAAGCGACTGCATGGCTTGTTCCTGAAGTGCGTCACTGAGCACTCCCGAAAAATCAATATTTGATTCCTGAGTATTAACGGCTGCGTTTTCGCCTCCGTTGTTATTTCCGATTCCATTCGCACTATTTGTTCCGTCATAAATTGGTGAGTTAATTCCCGTAGTTCCGTTTATTGACATCTATTCTCTCCGCTTCATTTGTATGCGTTTTCTATAAACGCACTAGTGCAAACTTTTTTTACCTTCAAGCAATAAAGAATGTGCTATATTGTTCGCATGGTCCGCGCTTCTTTCGAGGTCGATTATCATATCCGTAAATATAACACCGCTTTTTGGTTCGCAAGTTGCTATTTTTAGTCTTTCTATATGATTATCGGTAAATTTCGCAGAAAGTTTATCTATTTGGTTCTCTAAATCGCGAATTTCCGATAATTTTGTCGTATCCTCCCGTTCAAATGCATCAAGTGCTTTTATCATAAGTTTACCTGTCATTTCACTGAGCTCTTTTAATTCCCCGGTTGCAACCTCTGAAAACTTCAAATCATTACCATCGACATAAATTGCATATTCGGCAATATTCTCCGCATGGTCGCCAATCCGCTCCATATCTGAAACGGTTTGAAACATTCTGCCTATCCTTGATGCTTCATATGTCGACAGAGTCATGCTGTTTATCCAGATTAACTTTATCGCAATATTATGGCTGAGATAATCAATTATTTTTTCATTCTTGATGACCCGTTTTGCTTTTTCCAAATCGTTTTCCGCAAAAGCGTCAAGTGCAAGTGCAAGATTCTCGTTTGCGATTCTCCCCATACGGCTCAGCTCCATATGAGCATTTACAACTGCTATGGATGGAGATTGAATGATTTTTTCGTCAAGATACATAAGTTTCTTTTCATAAACAATCTCATCACCCTCCGATGTTACGGGGACAATTTTCTTCATAAGCATTGCAACGTACGAAACAAACGGAAGCAGCAGGAACATTGTCGCAAAATTATAAAGTGTGTGGAACATTGCAACCTGACGGGCGGGTTCTGTCCATGTAGTCCGGAACCAGGTTAATATTGACGGAATAAAATATATGAGCGTCCCGAATAATGCGCTGCCGATTATATCAAACATAATATGGAAAAGAGCTGCACGTTTGCTGTCCCGGTTTGCGGGTATCGATGCAATTACCGTTGTAATGCTTGTTCCGATGTTGGTTCCGAGAATTATATATGCAGAAGTAATAAAGGGTATCGGCACCCCGCTTAAATGCAGTGTTACCAAAATACCCATTGTTGCCGAGGAGCTTTGTATAATTGCCGTAAATATGAAGCCTGCGAGCAATGAAAGAATCGGATTTTGAAATGTTGTTAAAATAGCGTTAAATGACGGGTTGTTTGCAAGACCCTTGAGCGGTCCGCCCATTACTGTTACACCGAAAAATAAGACACCGAAGCCAAGTATGGCATACCCTATATTTTTAATGCTTCGTTTCTTAAAGAACAAATACATTATAATACCGATAAAAATGAACAGCGGAGCAATCTGGTCGAGCCTGAACGCAATTAACTGAGCGCTGAATGTTGTTCCGACATTCGCACCCATTATAATTCCGATTGCCTGTGTCAGGTTCATCATTCCGGAGTTTACAAAGCTCACGGTCATTATTGTTGTTGCAGTTGAACTGTTTATTGCTATCGTTGCGAGAATACCCACCGCAACCGCTGAAAACCTGTTTGATGTAACGCTTTTTATTATACCCTGCAGACGGTCTCCCGCTATCAGTTCAAGCCCCGTAGACATCATCTTCATTCCGAAGAGAAACAGCCCCAGGCCTCCAACAACCAGAAATATGCTTTCTAAAGCCGGACTCATATATACACCACTTTTTCAATTGAATTTATTATTAACTATGCTTACTTATATCAGTATATTTTAGCAAGTATATGAGATAACCCGCATAATAATATCATGGTAAATTATTTTCGGCAAGTGTTGGATTTTTTCTTATCTTTTACTTTGAGAAAGCTTTTTTAGCAATAAAACAATTAATAATATTATAAGAATTGCACAGGAAATGATAACCGATAAATTTCTGAATCTTGTTAAGTCATGTGTAATTATATAAAGCGGACCTCCATGGGTTCCGTCGGCAAGCAAATTAAGAGTCCCTGCAAGCTCGAAGTCTGTCCTGCCGGTATAACTCAGCGGTACATCCATGACAACCTGATCATAGTACATATTTACCGGATGGGAATGTATTGAAGTATCGCTGCTCGGTAATATAACTGTAATGGTGCCTTCACCTGTTTCCATTGCATTTTTCAATTGTTCATACAATGCAGGCGACAGCTCCTCGGCATTTGAAAGACCCATTATATGCGGTATATCTGTTTCGGCGCTTAAAATGAATCTGTTTTGCCTTTCGGTTTTATTAAATGCCATATCAACCTGCAAAAACGGGGTTATTTCTTCATTTTTGAGCAATCCTTCCAAAGATGCAAATGCCTGTTCAAAGCTGCTGTTTTCCACTCTTTTAATCATCGTCAGCCTGCACGGGTTATTTTCAATATCCAAATCAACAATAAATCCAAGCTCCTGCTGATAATGCCAGCCTATTCTGTTAAGTGCATTTGTAAGGCGGTCACGGTAACGTGCATCAAAATCACTTACATCAAGCTCAATATTATAAGAAAGAAAAGCTGTATAATTCTCATCTATCCCCGTGCTTATATCAAATTTAATACAACCTGAAAGCAATAACGGCATCAGTAAGATTAGAGATATATAAAACAGATATTTTTTCATTTCTTTATTCTTTCTAAAATTGAAATTCCAGTTTTTCCGAAAGATAAAATGATCCGTCGGGTAATAATGCAACTACAAAAAATACTTTTCTGCCGCTTGTAATTCCGTCATCCATTGAAACGATTTGATTTCCCCGCTGCGTTACATACTCTCCGATGATTGCAGATGGATTTTGACCCGGGCGGACAGTACGCACGGGAACTCCCCAGCCGTCATAACCGATCGGGTCATAATATACAAGCGTGTATACCGCATTTTGGTACGGAGCGTTCCATGTAACCGAATAATGCACAAATGTCCGAAGACCGGAGGTTAAATGGTATTCGGTAGAGTTTCGATTTATTTGCAAAGTTATTTCCTGTTTTTCTTCTGCCGGTACTCTTGGACTTGCATCTATAAAGCTGTAATAATATTCGTTTAACCCCGGCACATCACCCGCCAGAGGAATCAGCATATTTGCCTGCGGGAACGCATTTCTCGGTCTTACGGAAATTTCGGGCTGCTCCGCTCCGCCTACGGCTTGCCGCACGTCGATAAAGTCTATTATCTGACGTGTTGTTCTCGAACCCATAAGCTGTACATAATCCTCGGCTGCAACTTCAATTAAATAACGGTACCAGTAATGGTGATACGTCTCTCCCGGGGTTGTCGATGTGATTAGGTTATTTCCTTCTGCATTTCGCAGTCTCGCATATACCGTATCTGCAAGGGAATCACTGTCATCTGTGTTATGCCCGTACGAATCCGGCTCATTTTGCCCGAAGCCGAACATATAATAAAAAGTATAATGATGTCCGTACTCATGGCTGAGGCTGCTTGCCATACTTTCAATTGTAGTATTGTTATCCCCGTTAAAAAGAGTAATGCTCCCGATATCCTGCGGAAAATCAATAGTAAAATCAGCAGGGAGTGCAGGGAACTCTATAAAAAAGCTGACGGCAGTTGTCCCCGGCGAATACATCGCTGCAGCAACACCCTCCTCTTCCTCATAAGGATAAACAATAACCTCATAAAGTGCATTTATTTCATCACCGTGTTCGTTCATTAAAAGCTCATAATATAAAAGCTCCAACATATTTTCATCCCAGGCAGGGGAGTGGCTTATCATTGTAAAGCCTTCCGGGGTATCATAAAAAAACAGCGCATCATCACGTTTGTAGTCTGACCGGTACGGTTCGGAATTTACCGCAGAGTTAATAAACGGCTGAGGAATATGATTGGTAAAAAACACATCCGCATCAGACGTACTCCGGCTGTAAATTTCAAGCTCACTGTTAAAATGATAAAAGAAATACCCTCCCGCTATGATTGTCAATACAATCATAGCGGGAATTATAATACTCGGTTTTCTTTTCCTTCTCACGTCCGCGAAGAGACATATGCGCGGATATTTGATTCGTTTGCATATGTGTCATATCCTGTCCCGTTTTGCACAATCAGAGTCGGTGCGCTTCTTACCGAATAAAGCTTGACAACATCGGGATTTTTTGACACCTCCAGTATATCATACTGGATGTTTGCATCGTTCATCAGCGTTTGAACTGTCAGGCAGTTCGGGCATTGCTCGGTTGTAACAAGCATGATTTTATAACTCGTCGTTTCGGATTTATTATCGTCCTCCGGAAACATTTCATATGATGCCGTGTCATTGCTGACATCGTAGACCTTTCTTGCCTTAAACTCCTGGGTTTTTCCTGCATTCCAATTTTGCACGGGGCGGTAGTATCCGGTTATCCGGCTGTAAACCTCGGTTGTTTCATCGCATGTCGGGCATGAATACTGCTCACCCGTAAGATATCCGTGGTTTTTACAAATGGAGTATGTAGGCGACATTGTATAGTAAGGCATTTTATAGTTTTCGGCGATTTTGCGAACAAGATTTGCCGCCGCTTTCCAGGTCGGAAGCTTCTCGCCTATAAACGCATGGAAAACCGTTCCCGATGTATATAATGTCTGCAGCTCATCTTGAATATCAAGAGCTTCAAATACATCCTCCGTATAACCGACGGGAAGATGTGACGAGTTTGTGTAATAATGTGTTTCTCCGTCATTATTAGCAGCAGTAATAATATCCGGCCAGCGTGCAACATCATGCTTTGCAAGCCTGTACGATGTACTCTCCGCCGGGCTTGCTTCAAGGTTATATAAGTCTCCGTATTGCTCCTGGTAGTCCGAAAGACGGTTTCTCATATGATTCAGTACAACCTGTGCAAATCTTTGTGCCTTTTTGTCCGACAGGTCGGATTTGAGCCATCTTGCATTCATTGTCGCCTCATTCATTCCCAAAAGCCCGATGGTTGAAAAATGATTGTCAAAGCTTCCGAGGTAACGTTGTGTATATGGATACAAACCTTCATCAAGAAGCTTGGAAATAATAATACGTTTAGTTTTTAATGCACGGGCGGAAATATCCATCATTTTATCAAGCTGCAGGAAAAATTCTGTTTCACTGCGTGATTTATATGCAATTCTCGGCATGTTAATAGTGACAACACCGATTGACCCTGTGCTTTCACCGCTGCCGAAATATCCGCCGGACCTGTTTCGAAGCTCTCTTAAATCAAGTCTTAACCGGCAGCACATGCTTCTGACATCACTTGGCTCCATATCGCTGTTAACATAGTTTGAAAAATAAGGCGTGCCGTATTTTGCAGTCATTTCAAAGAGCAGGCGGTTGTTTTCCGTTTCGCTCCAATCAAAGTCCTTTGTTATTGAATATGTCGGAATCGGATATTGGAAGCCTCTGCCGTTTGCATCCCCGTCAAGCATAATTTCAATAAACGCTTTATTTATCATATCCATCTCGGGCTTGCAGTCTTTATATTTAAAGTCCATCTCTTTTCCCGCAACAATTGCAGGAAGCTCGGCGAGGTCATTTGGTACAACCCAATCGAGCGTTATATTTGAAAACGGAGCCTGTGTACCCCAGCGCGACGGTGTGTTAACGCCGTAAATAAAGCTCTCGATACATTTTTTAACTTGATTGTATGGCATGTTGTCGATTTTGACAAACGGTGCAAGATAAGTATCAAACGATGAAAATGCCTGAGCACCCGCCCATTCGTTTTGCATAATTCCGAGAAAGTTTACCATCTGATTGCACAGAGTCGGAAGATGTCTTGCAGGTGAAGACGTGATTTTACCCGAAATCCCGCCGAGACCCTCTTGAATCAATTGCTTAAGGCTCCATCCCGCACAGTAGCCCGTGAGCATTGAAAGGTCATGCAGATGAATATCGGCATTGCGGTGAGCATCGGCTACATCCTTGTCATAGACTTCGCTTAACCAGTAGTTAGCGGTAATAGCACCGGAATTATTTAAAATAAGTCCGCCCACAGAATAAGTTACAGTGGAGTTCTCTTTTACTCTCCAGTCTGTAACTTTTACATAGCTGTCAACAGTTTCTTTAAAATCCAGAATTGTTGATTTAATATTTCTCAGTTTTGCATGCTTTTCGCGATAAAGAATATATGCTTTTGCTACATCGGCGTAACCGGCTTTAATTAATACAGCTTCAACGCTGTCCTGGATTTCTTCAACCGATATTGTTCCGTCAACGATTTTCGGTTCAAAATCCGCAGTTACCATTACCGCCAAAAAGTCAATAGTGCTTTGATGATACCTTTTGTTTTGTGATTCAAATGCCCTTATTACCGCATTTGCTATCTTTTCCAAATCAAACTCAACAGTAGTACCATCACGCTTAACAACACTGTACATATACTAAACCTCTCCCAAATATGATAATGGACTTGCCATTCAGATGTTTTATCACAGTAACACAAGAATTGCAGCATGTCAAGCATAAAACACAATATATAGAGAAGTTTTATTTTATATGGCACAATATATGCTAAATATAGCTGTCGAATATGCTTTTTTCATTAAATTCATTGGTTTTCGTTTGTTTTTGTTGGCTTTCGTTAAACTCCCCGGTTTTCGTTAAACTCCCCGGTCTTCGTTAAACTCCCCGCAGCCCGGCAGCCGGAATTACCTGTTTAACAATCCGAAGCAGCTCATGCATTTCTTCATCGGTATACCCGTTTAAGCCGCTTTGCAAAACCCCCTCCGAATCAATGAACCTTTGAAGATAATAGTTTTCCGCTCCGCAAATCCGGTTTGCAAGTGACAATAAATCTTCTGCCGTATGAAGCTCACGGACTACAGTTGTACGAAACTCATAAGGCACTTTATTTTGCAGAAGCATATCAATACTCTTCATAACCGGTGATATATCATACTCATGAACACCTATGGTCTGTGCATACTTCTCCGGAGAATTTTTTATATCCATTGCAATATAATCAACCATTCCATGAGCAATTAACCGCTCCAGTTTATGCGGAAAAGAACCGTTTGTGTCGAGCTTAACCAAAAAACCCAAGTTTTTTATGCTGCTTATAAATTCCTCAAGACCTTCACTTTGCAACGGTTCACCCCCGCTTATGCAAACACCGTCAAGAAGCCCTTTTCTGGTTTCAAGAAAACCAAGTATTTCCTCCGAACTGTGCATCTGTTCCTTACTGCTTGTTTCAAGGTTCAGAAGCGGTGAATTTTGGCAGAAAGGGCAACGAAAATTACAGCCTGCGGTAAATAACGTACAGGCTGTTTTGTCCGGATAATCGAGTAATGTAAGTTTTTGAATTCTTCCGAAAAACATTAATATAAGCTCCCCTTGTGAAAATACCGTTACCGTTTAATACTATCACAACACCGGTATATAACAAAAGAGTAATTTATTCCGGTTCATTGTCCCGGTTGTCGCATAAGTATGTGCACAGTACTTCCACAACCTTATCGAAATCCAGCGGTTTACCAAGATGATCGTTCATACCTGCGGTTAAACATGCATTTATATCTTCTTGAAAAACATTTGCAGTCATTGCGACAATCGGTAGCTTCCTGCTGTGCTCATCGGGAAGCCCGCGAATCAGACGTGTAGCTTCAAGACCGTCCATATGCGGCATTTGCAAATCCATAAAAATAATGTCATATTTTTCCGGATTTGCAACAACCATATCAAGTGCCTCCTTGCCTGTTTCCGCACAGTCTATATTCAACCCGCTGCCCTCAAGAAGCGCAATCAAAATTTCACGGTTTATCTCTATATCCTCTGCCATCAGCAGATTTTTATCCTTGAACAGATTATCTGTTAAGATATCGGCAGAAAATTCATCTGAACCACCCGAAGAGTCGACAGGTTTTAATTTCTTTTTACTGTAACCCGTATTAACCATAAAGGTTACAACCGTCCCGACGCCAAACTCCGAATCTATCATTATCCGCCCGCCCATCATGTCAATTATCCGCTTGGATATTGCGAGGCCGAGACCCGTACCGCCGTATTCACGGTTTGTCCTGCTGTCCGCCTGTTCAAATGCTTCAAACAGTTTTTTCTGTTGCTTTTCGGAGATACCGATGCCGTTATCCGCTACCTTAATACACAGCTCGCACTTGTCCTCGGTTTTTCCGACGAGTGTAATATCCAGATCGACCTTGCCGTTCTCATGTGTAAACTTAACAGCGTTTGCAAGAAGGTTTGCAATTACCTGAGCCAGCCGCTGATTGTCTCCAATAATAAACTGAGGAATATTTTCATCAATATTTACAACTAATGAATGATGCTTTTCATCGGCGCGGAAATGAATTACATTTATCACTTTGTCAACCATTTGCCTGAAATTATATTCAACCGGGTTTAGCTCAAGCTTGTCGGCCTCAATCTTCGCCATATCCAATATATCATTTACAACTCCGAGCAAATGTGAGGATGCATCGCCGATTTTGTTTAAGGCATGTATTTTATCGGCTATATCATTGGTCTTTTTGCCGATGAGTGTCATGCCGATGATTGCATTGAGCGGTGTTCTCATTTCATGGCTCATATTTGCAAGAAAATCACTTTTTGCCTGACTTGCAGCTTCTGCTTCCGTAAATGCAACCTGTAACAGCTCATGCTGCCGCAGCTTCATTTTTGATATGCTTCGATGTCTCACGTATAAAATTGTAAGTAATACACCAATCAAAGCAAATGCCACAATTGCGGAAATCAGCCATGGTTGTCTTTCTTCGAACACTTTTGTCCGAAAGTCATAGGTTTTATCTGTCCATTGATTTGTTATCCTGCCTGTATCTATAAGAGACAGTGTTTTATCAACTATTGACCGTAAGAGCTCTTCATTATTGTTAAATCCGAATCTTGTTTCCCGAAATCTGTTAAATGTAAGGTTTACTTTATATCCGGGAAGTTCTTTATAGTGTGTAAGATATAAAAGCCGCCACTCGGAGCTCATTACCAAATCAACTTCATCACGCATCAGCGCGTCAAAAGCACTGTCCTGAGTTTCATAAAGCACCGTGTTTGCATGCTCCGGGAACCATTGGACAAATAATCCGGTACAAAAAGTATTCTCTATAAGTCCGATTTTTTTGTTCGGTACATCATTTAACTCAATATTGCGGTACTCCGTTTTTGAAATTAACGCAAACTGCTCGCTTTGCAGCATTATACTTGACCATATAAAATGCGCTTCGCTTTCTCTTGTCCGTGCCACCTGCGGAGCAAATGCTGCCGTCCCGCTGACAAGAAGTGCTGTCATATCTGTCCAGATAACACTTTCATCATGAATTACTTCGAACTCAAGTCCCGTAAGCTCGGTAATTTCTTCCAGTAAATCAAAGAAAACCCCGTCCCATTGATTTGTCCGCTCATCATAAAAACTCAAAGGATAGTTATTGTAAATTGCAGCAACCGGAATTATTCCGCTGTTGATGATATAGGCTTTCTCCTCATCTGTCAGCCAGACCGAAAGCTTAAATTTGAGGTATTGCTGATATCCTAAATCATGTAAATAGTTTAAATATATATTCGCACCGTTTCTTTGTGCTTTGGTAACAACAGATATAATCGGCTCCAGTGCGGGATTTGCCGTCGACATTGAAACAGAGTTAAAAATCAAAGGGAAAAAGTCCTCGGAAATAATGTCCGGATAATTAATGAAAAAAGCATCGGCAATGCTTGAAGCGATATATGCATCTGCTTCTCCGCTAACAAGCGCCTGATACGCTTCGTCAAAGTTCTCTATCCATACAGGTTCATATGTACCGGGTTCCGTCACGTTTGCCACTGCTGCTTCAGCCGGTGCGTTTGTTGTAAATGCGTATTTGAGCGGGCGTTCCGTTGCAATTTCCGAAAGACTGCGGCTCCCCGCAATCCTGTATACCATAAAATGACGGTTGGCAATCGTATCAGTCATTTTATACATCTCTCTGCGTTCGGGAGACGGCATCATATTTCCGCTGAAATCAACTTCAAATGAATTAAGCTGTTCAAGCAGCACATTCGTCGGCAGGATTTTCACATCAAATCTTATATCAAAAAGCTCTGTCAGCCAGTCACAGAATAATACGGCATAACCGCCCATTTCACCGTTATTATCTATAAATGACTCGGTGGATAAAATCATGCCGTATGATAAGGATTCAAATTCATTTTGCAATGCTTCAATATCCGATATTTCCTGCTCTGTCACGCCCGGAATGTCGCGAAATGATGTAAACGGTTTTTCATTATAAGCCTGCTCGTTTTGCCTGTTATCCGAACATGCGGAAAGCAGGGTAATTACAATCCCGGAAAGAAGAATTACCGCTATAATCCGTTTATAATATTTAATCATTAAAAAAACTCCTGAACATAACAGAATCCACTACATAATTGTGTACATCTGCTCCCCCCCACGTTAATATAAAGCAAAAAGCGTACCACATCTGTACCACATGAAAGTTCAGAAACTTCGTATTGCATTTCTCGCAAGGTTATACATGCATTTACTGTTTGCTGTTTTGCCGGCAGCTTTCTGACATAATTCGCCCTATGGGTGATTTGTTCTCGCAAAATGCGTTATTGTAAACCGATGCATCCGATACTATAATACAATCAAATACATCAAACTGTATAAGGAGAAAAAAACAATGTACTTGGCGGAAAATCTGAAGATAATGAGAAAAAGCATGGACATGACTCAGGAAGATGTGGCAGAAGTGGTGGGTGTTTCCCCGCAAAGTGTCAGCAAATGGGAGCGTGGTGATACATTCCCGGACATAACACTATTACCGTCACTTGCTAATCTTTATAAAACAAGCATTGATAATCTTATAGGTATGGAAAAAATCAATGACGACAAAGCCCGAGCCAAGGCATTTTTAGACGGGCAAATGCTTTTACGTGATGGTGATAGTTCCGGTGCTGCCGATATATTTACAAAGGCGCTTAAATTATATCCGAACGATGAAAGTATTATGCTCGAGCTTGCTCTGGTCTATGCGCTCGACGGAGACCCGGAAAAACTGGGTAAAGCAGAGGTTTTATGTGAACGGATAATATCGGGCAAACCCTCCGACACAGTTTTATGCACAGCCCGTGCAGTCCTGTGTTATATTTTCTTAAAATATGGCGATAATGAAAAAGCCGTCACCGCAGCTCAATTACTGCCGCATGAAGCAGTGTGCCGCTTTACCGTGCTTAAGGAAATCGAAAAGAACCCGGATACGGAAGATATTAACAAGTGCTTGTTCCGTATAATGTCCAGAGATAATGCCGAGCATGATATACTGGTCATTGATTTTGGTTTGGACATGCTCCCGATGATTGAAGAAGGAAAACTCCTTGAAAAAATAAAAGAAACAAGAGAAAAAACCGGAAAAGACAAAAAAGCCCGCGACAAAATCCCACCGGTCCGTATCCGCGACAACCCCGGCCTTTCCCCCAACCAGGTACGTCTGCGCTACTACACCGACTATCTGCTGAATAAACAATTCACCTCTCCCGCCGCCGCAGTATCCGATATTCTCAAAATTCTACTGAAAATCTCAAAAAACTCCTGACCTTCCACCTTGTGGATAGTGTATAAAGCAAGTAACCTACTTAATTTCTTAATCATTGAAACACACAGGACATAAAATACATCACGAGAAAATGATTACGGTTACTAACTGTGGGATAAACAGAAGTGACTTTCAAGCAGCGATAATGTGTTTTCAATTGTGCTTGTTTCACTCCGCATTATTTTATATAACTTATGTTTTTTTGCTTTTTCTGCCATTTCTCTTGCGCCTATCATAAACAGCTCGTTTTGCGTTTCAAACTTCTTTTCCGGTTCATGGAGTGATTTGATGCAATCGGTAAAATCCTTATGGTCGGCACGTTCGTAATAATCGCGTATTATCATTTCGCCGGGTGCCAGTAAACAAGCGATCCTGCTGTAATCGGAAATTTCCATAAGAAATTCCCAATCATCAATCCATATATCCGCAATAACTTTGTTGTTCTGTGAAAGCTTAACAAGCTCAATAATAGAAAATTCCAGATATTCATTTGTACCATGATTATCGTTTTTGTCGGCTAAAAATTCTTCAACGGAGCGGCTAAAATATTCCTCCCAATCTATTTCCTTCCGATTAGTTGCGTTGGGCTGATATTTCTCGTCAATAATTGATTGCCATACCTTAAAAACATCATCATTCCAATTATCGCTAAAATGTATGAATCCGTATTTCTTGGATATTTCTCTTGCCATAGTAGTCTTTCCGCCGCAGGCAGTCCCCACCAGGAAATATACATTTTGCAGATTATATTTCAAGATATTATTAGCTATATTCATGAAGCATCTCTCTTTCTTGCAGCGATTATGAAACGATGGTCACATGTTCTCTTCGATATACTCTACCGCATTATTCAATTGAGTCAGCAAGTTCATAATCCGACCTCCTTTCTAAAAAAAGGATATCAAATAGATAACAACCATGTCCGACTTTTTTCACAAAAATTATTCGGATTTTCAAACAGTTTCAGACCACATGCTTATAATACGAAGTGACGCATTGCAGTTAATTATAAGCCAAATCAAGTATGAGTTCGGATACTTGTTTTTTCGTTCCTTGAATTAAATTACAACCGGCAAAGCTTCGTTTGACATTTGAAATCATATTTAAGTGGCATTCATGAATCACATAATCAATCGCAAGCATTTTATCGTGATATGTTTTCGCTTTTTCCCATTTACTAATAAATTCGTTGAAAAACGGAGTCGCTGCTCCGGAAGGCATTCTTGCCTTTTGAAAGCTTTTTCTATATTCATGAAAAATATATGTATAACCGCATGAACACAGAATTACACCGTTCGAGGGTGAAATATGGACTTTTTTGCAGTTATGACATAATAATTTCCCGCTATAATTTAATGTTGTTTCATCTCTGCCTTGAAGACAGCGGGCATACATAGTGTACCCGACTTCATCAGCAAGCTCTTCATCATATATTAACTTTGCGTTCAGATTATACAACCTCTTTATACTATGTCGGGAAACACACGGACTCCACTTGAATTTGTTAAGTTTTTCCGGTTCTATACTCTCGAGAACTTTATTTAACTCCTCTTTTCTGCGTGCCATAAGACGCTTTCCGCGTTCTGCTTGCTTTGCATTTCGCTTTAATCTTTTTTCTTCGTATTCCTTTAAAAAATCGTCCGTATATAACGAATTTACGTGAGCGATAGCTTTTATATAATCTTCTCTGCTTTTGACAACTATTTCATCGATGCCAAAACAGTCATCAAAAATATACACATTCTTAACCAAGATAACACCCGATTTAGAATATTTGAACTTCCAACCGTATGCTACCGAATAATTTATATGAGTAAGGTCGAGACCATATTTTTTATTAAGTTCATTTGAAAAATCCCCAAACATTTTTAATGTTTCATCTGTCCAAAAATCTTCCCAAAAACCAAGCATACCATTATTTGAATTATGTGGTCTGTTATTTTTATCAAATTTTTCTATCCATTTAGAATTGTTCATTTTCCCATTTTTCATAAGATATAAACCCCCTTGAACTTATATGCAATATATCTAATGCTCTTATAATATGATGTTGTTTTTTCTCATTTCCAATAGTTTTTTCACACACTCCAGTGTTTTGGCATTGGGACAATAAAATGCCATATCAGCATTACACACATTTTCAAATTCTTTGCCGAATATAACTTTACGCTTTCCCGGACTGCAATCACCGCAACTTGCACAAATGTTGACGTGTGCCCAAGCGATTTCCTTTGTATGTTCGTCTATCGAAACGCCTTCAATCTCGTGGCTATAATTACCCTCTGTCCAAATTGTCCACGGACTTGGTTCTTCTTCGCCGCTGTCAATGTGCATATAGCACACAACCTCGTTTTGAAAGTTGACTGCACTGTCTTTGAAAAACATATCGTTTTCATCCAAAAATGCCGCAAAATCCAGTGCGTTTTCTAACATATCACCGTTCAGAGAATCCCTAATAAGAGTTTTTAGTTCAGACATAAACAACCTCACATTATATAAATACTTATAATACCATAACGTAATTTCTGCTAATCACTATCACTAACAAAATAACATGATGTAATATATCATGCTCAATATAACAGCACAAGGGGACGGTTCTGCTGTTCAGCACAAGAGAACCGTCTCCCTGTGTTTTTCTTATTATTTCCAAGTATACTTCCGAGAACCCTGCGAGACTTCAAATGTTTACAAACAATTCATAATGTAGAAACTTTCGCATTTTCGATGCCGTTTTGATGAATATTATGTTGATAAACACTGTTCGTCATGTTGAATTTGTTACCTTTTTCGCCATTTCCACGTATATTGACAGCCATTTAAAACACATGCTACTGTGCCGATACACGGCACTTTTTTTCTTGAAAAAATCAAATAGCAATCATATAATAAAGAACGGACACTTCGATTATCAGATGCATTTTTGGCTTTAGACGAATCGCAAAGCAAGTTTGGAAGTTTAGAACTAACAGTAAGAGTGGTAAACATAAATCCCGGATTTAATGATGAATTATTACAAAAGAGCAAAATTTTGAGCGGTTACACAGCTTATATCCAACATTTAAATAGCTTAAACCCTACTAAAGAAACATTATTTGATGATATTAAAAGAACAACAAAATGGAGTCTGTCACAAAATATTTTGAAGACGTTTTTAACAGAACATGAAACTGAGGTAACAAGCATGCTAATGACAGAATACAGCCTTGATAGAGCATTGGAGCTAAAAGATATTATAATTGCTGAGAAAGATGCTGAGATTGCTGAGAAAGATGCAGCTCTTGCTGAGAAAGATGCTCTTATCGCTGAGTTGCAAGCAAAGTTGCAAGCGGAAAAGGATTAATGAACTGAGGGAGATATAATGCCCGTGGATCGAAAAAGTTTATATATGCGGAGGAAAAGAACATGGTAATGCCATATTTGCATTTTAATGGCAATTGCGAGGAAGCCTTTAATTTTTATGCAGATTGCTTCGGTGGGAAAATAACATTTCTATCCCGACTAAATAATGACCCCAAAAATCCTGTTATGCACGCTACGGTTATGCTGACCGAACACGGCAGTATAAGTGGTTCAGACTCCGATCCGCCCGAACCTCTCCCCGAAAAATATGAAATCCTTGTGCTTTTTAAAACACGAGAAGAAGTTGAAAGTGTTTTTTCTAAGCTATCCGATGATGCAACAGACATTACACCATTTACACCACACCCGCCACCGGATGATGCAGGCGGCGGCGCAACCCTCATTGATAAATACGGTTATCATTGGATGTTGTGCACATAATGTGCTTTGTCTAATAAATAATAGCACAAGGGGACGGTTCTACTGTGCAGCACAAGAGAACCGTCCCCCTGTGTTCAATAAAATATACCCCACAAAACCGGACTAAAAATGTTGCGATGATTATTTAATTATCCTTTATGCTGTTTTCGAAAGGAGGGATTTTATGGATTGGCTTACAAGAATGAACATGGCTCTTGCGTACGTTGAGGACAATTTAACCGATGAAATCGATTATGACAGAATAGCTCAAATAGCTTGCTGCTCGGCTCATAATTTTTTCAAAGTATTTTCTTATATTACTGATGTATCATTATCGGAATATATACGGAGAAGGCGATTGACATTAGCTGCACTTGAGTTGCAAAACAGTTCGCTGAAGGTAATTGATATAGCCGTCAAGTATGGTTATGATTCACCGGTGTCATTCTCGCGTGCTTTTCAAGTTTTGCATAATGTTACACCGTCACAGGCCCGTACAGACGGAGTTATGTTAAAGGCATATCCAAAACTTTCCTTCCAAATATCAATCAAAGGAGAAAAAGAAATGGATTATCGCATAGAAACAAAAGAAGCTTTTCAAGTTTTTGGAATCGAGGGTATTTTCAAAAATGATGAAAGCGGCGAACCGCCAAAAACACCTGCCGGGTTATGGGACCAATGCCGTGCAAACGGAGCTTATGAAAAGTTGAATAAAGATGCCGGGACATTACCTGCATTCATCGGACAGGATTTATGTAATGTTCATGCTGTTTGCAGCTATAAAAAAACGGACGCGGATTCATTCCCGTATATGCTGTGTGCATTCAAAAATCATGACAGTAAACCTGACGGTTATACCGTTGCCGAAATACCTGCACACACATGGGCTATTTTTCCGTCGGAGAGATGTAAATGGGAAGATTTCGGAACAATGATAGAATCTATGTATAAACGCTTTTTCACAGAATGGATTCCAACATCCGATTATCAACAAGTAGGCAGCCTGGACATGGAACTATACGGCGGCGACGAAGAATACGCCTACGTCGAACTCTGGTTCGCAGTAAAGAAAAAATAGTAAATACCAGAATTGCATGGAGCGATAAATTAATATAAAATAGGGGTTTAGCAAAACGTGATATGCTCCCCTCAGAGTAAACAGACGAAAAAACAAAAGTCTACTTTGAGGAGGAGCATTTATCGTGTCAAAGTCTAAGCACAGTCTTGCATCAAATGCTTGTAATCGAATATCCGCAGTTAATGTCAAACGGCGCTATAAGCAGCCTCTGTAGTTGCTTCTGATAATTTGAAAAAAACCAATCTACTGCTTTTCCGTAGTTTTCTTTGTTATCAAACTCCCAATATGAATAGTACTTTATACATTTTACTATTTTTGTTAGCTCCCTCGGTGGATTACCGCTTTCAACACCGTCTATTGTGTAAAACCGCTTCATATATTTAATGTCGATACATCCGGAGCATTCCTTCTGCTTTTCGGCTATTTCAATTATTAACGTTTCAAATTCATCCAATTTATCCGGTTTAACTTGAAATAATTTTATTTCTGAAAAAGAGTTGCTCATATTTTACCCCTCCTTATTTACACATGAAACACGGTATTTCGTTATATCGGAAATTAATTTATAGTCGACAGGCTTGTTATATGGGAATTGAATAGCACCTTTAGAAGTCTTATACTCTGAAAGTCTTTCTGTAAACGGCAGGTTTTTCAATGTTCCCGGATATATGCCAAAGTGGTTTTTATGAGCACAGAAATGAATCAGATTTTCACCTTGCCAAAAAGTCGGCATTTGCCATGACATCCTCTCTTCGGCATCAGGTGCAGCTTTACGTATTACCGCTCGGACTTCATGTAAGATATCTTTTATTTTTTCATCTTGGTTTTCGATATATTCATCTATCGTACTTACTTTTGTCATAATAAACTCCTATGTATTATATAAATTCGTTGCCATGCGTTACTCCTATTACTCATACTATCAAAACAATTATACCATAACATATTATTATGGTTAGCATAAATTTTCGTTAAAAATTTCTTATACATTTTTCTGTTGCCCAACGACGAAATAGAGTTGCATTTAATGAATTAACACGACACCCGATAGAAATAATGGTACCAAGGTTATATATTTTCGTATCATATTTTTTACCATCAGCAGCAGTTAGTTCCAAAATGGAACATACTGAGTCTTCATTTAACTCACCACGATCAAAGATATTTTTAAGTGTCTGTTCATTGCCTGCCGTTTTGTTCCAAATAATTCTGCTAAATAAATTATTTACTCACGGGAGTAAATATGGTATAGTTTAACTACAGTATCGGTACTTTGAAGTAGAGATTGTGCTGCTACACACCCTCCGGGTCAAAAGAAATGCGGGAAGGGGCACACCCGCCAAAGTGCCATACGATGCCAAACAACGAGGACGGAACGGGCAGCTGTCGCCACGCATTAAATTGTCAACTATGTTGACATGAAGCGGTAGGAGATGTGGGAACTGTCGCCCCATCTGTTTGGACGAACTAATAGATTACCGTCCATATGGACGGTTTCTTTAAGATAAAATATTGTTGTAGTATTAAAATTATCGGTATTATAACCACAATAATATCTAATATTACTAAATTTATATAATGCCGCCTACAACGCTTTTACTTGATATTTTATTTTCAAGGTGCATTAATAAGACCATGATATTCACGCTTCCAAATCATTCGGCTTTTTCATTTTGCGTTTAACGATGCGTTTTACTTTTAATATAGGCAAATCTAACTCAAATGAGATTTCATCGCCGGTCACTTCCATGATACTATCTTCTAATATATTTAGAAACATGTCACCACCTTTTTGTACTAGTGCGTTCATCTCTGCTTCTTCTTTGATATCAGGGAGTTCGGCTACTACTCTTGCAAACTCACGTATTTTAGAAAATGTTTCCACAATCGCAAGTGTCGTTTGTGTTGCAGTCGGGCTTTTAAGGATGGTAGCAAGCATGTACAAACCTTTTTCCGTGAATGCTGTCGGAGAAGCTGTTGAATGCTTAAGTGAATTGAACCGGTCGAAATTTTCGACCAGTTTACATAACTCGTTATTATCCAGTGTAATAGTATATCCATTAGGGAACTTTTCTTGATTGTTCTTTACAGCTTCATTAATCCGCTTTGTTTCCACCCCGTACAATTCAGCTACATCTCTGTCTAAGAGAACTTGTTGACCTCGGACGGT
>WQXS01000024.1 GCA_009784725.1 Oscillospiraceae bacterium | reverse complement strand
TTTTCCATTGAAGTTACTGACAGCAAAGTCACCGTGACTCATAATATCCATACCAATCAATGCACCTACTTTTAACCCGTCTATTTCAGAATCACATACAACCAAGTTTTTTACTGTCACATTATTCGGTAGTACGATATTTACTCTGTAGGTGTTTACAACCTTTTCGCCTGCAGGAGTATGTATTTTTTGCTTACCAAGTGGTTTTAAATTTAAATTAGTGACAACCTCCATTGATACACAGGTAGCTGTTGCTCCTGTATCCCATATAGCATCGACAGTTTCTGAAGCACCATTATATTCAATAACAGTCTGGGTATCCAGTTTACGTGAAATGCCATTATAACTTTTAATAAATGCATTTGCTGCCATAATTAGTTAACCCTTATATAAACATTGATGCTATTTGCATTGTATATGCTGATTCGTCACCATTACATTCTTGTATAATAAAAGTACCGATTTCTTCGGTTTCTAAAGTATTATCTGCTGCTTCGTCAAAACTTTTGTAAACACCAATAATATTCTTATCTTTTATAGCAAGAAAGCAACATCCGTATTTTTCGTATAACATATTGTAGTTCTCTATGAACCATTCAAAATCTTTGTCTTGCATAATAACACCTCGCAATCAGTAACCACTTTCTATTTAATATAATTATAGCACGAACTGTCAATAAATTAACTGTTTCAATTATTATAAATTATCTGTGTTTATAGAATGATTAGCACTGCTTCAGCTAATAATGTTCCCTACCGTGATATCGTTAAAAATTATATCGATTAAGAAAATAACAATACCACGCCTTAGAAGTTTATCATAGATTTTTTGTAATTTCCAGTTCAGAATTTTGACTTGCATCTGACTTGCATCTTTGCAAAAAATTGCGGTTTTTTGCGATATTTAACGAGTAAAATCTCTCAACAGAAAACACCCGCAATCATTGCTATTGCAGGTGTTCGTGTTAGGCTGGTCAAGCCCAGCCATAGAAGAAAACCGACAACTACTGTTGTCGGGTCTCTTCTATGGCTGGGCTGGCTGGATTTGAACCAACGAATGCCAGAGTCAAAGTCTGGTGCCTTACCGCTTGGCGACAGCCCAATATTTAGTTATATCAATGGTTTGCGAAATGTGGTAAAAGGTTGTTCTTTAATTTTGTCTTTATCTCAGTTTATGGGGTGGATGATGGGATTCGAACCCACGACCCCTGGAACCACAATCCAGTGCTCTAACCAACTGAGCTACACCCACCATATAAACGAAACACATGGAATTGTAACATACACTGAATTGCTTTGCAATACTTTACATGGTAAAAATGGCAGCTCTTGGTAATAAAGAAAAGCATTTCATTATTAATTATCGTATCATTGCCCTAAAACTCAATACCTTTTCTTGCATTAATCCCTGCATCGTACGGGTGCTTATGTTTTACCATTTCTGTTACATAGTCTGCCTGCTTAAGTAATTGTAGGTCGGGATTATGACCTGTAAGCACAAGCTCTAACTTATTCGCTTTCTCATATACCGCTTTTTCAAACAATTTTACATCAACAACACCCATTTCAAGTGTGTCAATAATTTCGTCCAGTATCAGCACATCGCAGTCACCCTTTTCAACCAGTTCAAGAGCTTCATTTAAACATTCATTTTGTGATGCTTCGGTTAATAACCTTTCTTCATCATTCATTTCATTGACAAACTTATTACTTGCAGGTTTTGCACATAACATTTTAATATTAGGTAATTCCATTAATGTGTTGTGCTCCCCGCAATTCCATCCTTTGAGAAACTGTGCAATAACAACCTTCTTGCCGCATCCGGCTGCTCTGACAGCAAGACCGAGAGCAGCAGTTGTTTTGCCTTTCCCGTCGCCATAATATATATGTATAAATCCTTTTTCGGGCATTTGCAGTTTATACCTTTCATATAGTATACTATGCACCAGTATAACATTTGTAAACGGAGAGGTAAATATAACATATGCTTACATTTGAAGATATAAAAAATAATGACGACGTAAACACATACATCACAAAAGCAGACGAGTCTTTATGTGCGCTGGGTTATACCGAGCATAGCTTTGCTCATGTAACACGTACAGCCGAAGATGCGGGTTATATATTAAGGACACTCGGTTATCCCGAGCGTGATGCCCAGCTTGCTCAGATTTCGGGGTATCTGCATGATATCGGTAATCTGGTAAACAGAGAAAACCACTCACTTTCGGGGGCTGTTATGGTCTTTAACATTCTTGAAGACCTCGGGTTTGAAGCTGCCGAAATTGCCACGGTTACAACTGCCATCGGTAATCACGATGAAGGTACAGGCGTACCTGTAGACCATGTAAGTGCCGCTTTGATTCTTGCCGACAAATCCGATGTCAGACGCTCAAGGGTGAGAAATACGGAGATTTCGAGTTTTGATATTCACGACAGGGTAAATTATTCGGTCAAAAAATCTGTTTTAAAAATAAACGAAGAACATTCTTTAATTAAACTGAAGCTTACGGTTGATACTAAGTACGGCTCTGTTATGGATTATTTTGAAATATTCCTCGGGCGTATGATAATGTGCAGAAAAGCAGCTGAAAGGTTAAACCTGGAATTTAAGCTGATTATTAACGAACAGCAGTTGATATAAAAAGTGGTCGCCCTCACTCTGAGGGCGACCACATCTGAGGCATGTTATGCCTGTTTCAACGCATTAATTTTTACACCGGGACCCATTGTTGAGGCTGTTACGCAGCTTTTTATGTATTGTCCTTTTGCTGCTGCGGGTTTTGCTTTGTTCACGGCATCGAGCAGTGTTTGATAGTTGTCAACAAGCTTTTCTTTTCCGAATGAAACCTTGCCTATCGGGCAGTGGATGATATTTGTTTTATCAAGGCGGTATTCTATTTTACCGGCTTTTATTTCCGATATTGCCTGTTCAATATTTGGTGTTACCGTGCCGGCTTTTGGTGTCGGCATTAAACCTTTCGGTCCGAGAACCTTACCGAGGCGACCTACAACACTCATCATGTCCGGAGTTGCAACAACTACGTCATAATCGAAGAAGTTTTCCTTTTGAATACGATCAACCAAATCCTGTCCGCCTGCAAAATCCGCTCCTGCTTTAAGAGCTTCGTCTACACGCTCTTCTTTGCAGAAAACAAGTACTCTTTGTGACCTGCCTGTTCCGTGCGGAAGAACGATTGCGCCGCGTACCTGTTGGTCGGCATGACGTGAGTCAACACCAAGCTTAATATGAAGTTCGACGGTTTCGTCAAACTTTGCTTTTGATGCTTTAATCACAATATCAAATGCGTCAGCGGGATCATAAAGTTGGGTTCTGTCTACGAGTTTTGCACTCTCTTTGTAGTTCTTTCCTCTAAACATATCTTAACCCTCCGCTACCGTTATGCCCATGCTGCGTGCTGTCCCTGCAACCATGCTCATTGCTGTATCAATATCGGCTGCATTAAGGTCGGGCATTTTAAGTTCTGCAATCTTACGGACCTCGTCCTTGGATATCGTCGCAACCTTATCCATATGAGGCTGACCCGATGCTTTTTCAAGATTGCATGCTTTTTTAAGAAGAACAGATGCAGGCGGTGTTTTTGTTATAAACGAAAAACTGCGGTCTGCATAAACTGTAATGACTACGGGAATTATAAGCCCTTCGTCATTTTTTGTACGCTCATTAAAATCTTTTGTAAACTGACCTATGTTAACACCGTGCTGACCGAGCGCAGGTCCGACGGGTGGTGCCGGTGTTGCTTTACCGGCGGGAATCTGGAGTTTTATTATTCCTATTGCTTTTTGTGCCACTTTCGTGCACCTCCTAATAATATGTGGTGATTTAATCGGAACATATAAATATTTATGCTCCTCCCACTTGCAAAAACAATTACTCTATTGGTTCTATCTGGTCGAAATCCAAATCGACCGGTGTCTCTCTTCCGAACATTGATACGATGACGCGGGCCCTGCTCTTATCAAATTCGATTTCTTCAACATTTCCGAGGAAACCTTCAAGCGGGCCGTCAACTACCTTAACTGTGCTGCCGACTTCAAAGCCGACAACTATTTCATGTCTTTCAATTCCAAGGTTGATTATTTCGTCTTCAGACAACGGTATTGCTTTATTTGCTGAACCGACAAAGCCTGTGACACCGCGTACGTTTCTGACAAGATGCCAGCTTACATCGTTCATATGCATTTTTATAAGCACATAACCCGGAAATGTTTTGCGTTCTACTGTTTTTGTTGTTGATTCGTGGATTTCTGTTACTGTTTCCGTAGGTATCTTTACTTCAAGAATCTGATCTTGCATTTTACGGTTTTCTGCAGCTTTTTCAATTGTAGCGGCTACAGCATTTTCATAACCGGAGTATGTATGGACTACATACCATTTTGCTTCTTCCATTGGTTTTACCACCCTTGAATTAATCTTGGGATACTCGGGACATAAGTAATAATTGCTATAAATATTTCTCCGGCGATTAAATCCAGAATCCAAATTAAAATCGCAGCACAGGACATGACCGTTAACGCAACAAATGTATTGTTTACAATTTGTTTTGGTGTGGGCCATACAACTTTTCTAAGCTCGCTTCGCATTTCGCGAAACCACTTGGCAATGCGGTTGCTGCCTTTTACCCTGCGTTTTTTGGTTGTTGCCGGAGTTTTGGAATCTGCCGGGGTCGGAGTTTCCAGTTTTTCGATTTTATCGTCTGACATTATGCTTCTCCTCCCGCTTATTTCGTTTCACTATGAACGGTGTGTTTGCGGCAGAACCGGCAATACTTATTCATTTCCAGCCGGTCGGGGGTATTTTTTTTGTTCTTTGTAGTGTTGTAGTTTCTTTGCTTACACTCGTTACATCTGAGGGTAATCTTTATCCTCATTGCGGCACCTCCTTTGCTCCGTACCCTATGAATAATCCCTGATAATATTCATCCGGTTGCGTTAAGTAACCTGTGAATAATTCTCGTTAATATTCATCCGGTTGCTTTGCCTTCCTGTGTTATTTGGCAGAAATGGATTCACAAACTAAGAACATATAATCTGATGCCGGTATATTCTTCGCTCGAAAAATGAACCCGTCTGCCGACAGGTAAAGTGGATTATAACACACTGAATAATTAGCGGTCAACAGTTTTCTTCTTATAATCATTGTTTTTTTTACACTTTTTTTGTTATAATGCAAAATGACAGATTATTTTCCAACAACGATTTTATGGAGATGTGTGACGTGAATAATAAACGGCTTCATTTTGGTGTTCTGATTGCAACCCCCGAAGATTCCAGTCAACGCACTGTTTTAGACGGTATTAACAGCTTTGCAAAAGCGCATGATATTAACCTGACAGTATATGTCGGTACATATCAAACCGTTGATTATGAATATATTTCACATTATGAAACATGTTTTAATGCAATTGAAAATAACACCTCACTTGACGGATTAATTTGTTATTCCGGATTTATTGCCACAAATATCGGAACGGACAATTTAGTTAAACGAATAAATGAAATTTGTAAAAAGATACCGGTAGTTTCCATTTGCTTTTTTGCGGAAGGAGTTCCTTCTGTAATAACCGACAACAGAAACGGAATTTTCCACGCTGTTGATCATCTTATAAAGATACACAACAAGAGAAAAATTGTATTTATCATGGGTCCGAAAGGGCATCCTGAGGCGGAAGAACGCCTTAGAGGATATAAAGAAGCTCTTTTGGAAAACAATATTGAATTTAATGAAAATTACCTTCTGCAGGGCAATTTTACCCAGGACGGCGGACGCAATGCCATAATTGAGCTTATTGAAAATAGGGGTATTGAATTTGATGCAATTACGGCAAGTGATGACGGTACCGCAATGGGTGCAATGCGAGAGCTTAAACTAAGAGGAATATTAATTCCGTCGGATGCCGCCGCAACAGGCTTTGATGATGATAGAGGTTCGGATACATTTATCCCTTCGATAAGTACCGTACAACAGAACTTTTTCAAAATCGGCACGGAAAGCATAGAAAAGCTTCATAAAATTATTAACGGCTCTTCCGTAGATGAAATTACATACGTATCCCCTGTATTTCTTGCGCGTCAGTCATGCGGTTGCCTTGGGAACGATTTTAAGGACAAAGAGAAACAGGATGATGAGACACCCGGAGATTCAGAGACACTTCTTTCATTTGTAAGCCGCAGATTTGCAAGTGTTTTCAAAGATGAAATCCCGGAACGGGAGATAGAATGGTGGGTTTCGGCTCTGATAGAAAAAGCTGTGGAAAAACCGTTTATCAGCGATGATTATTTAAGTATGTTTGACGGAATATTAATCGCTTACAGCCGTTATTCCGAGGATTATTCAAAATGGCATGAAATAATTAACATTCTGACGGCAGGGTTCGAAAAATTTATACACGATGAAAATTCGCGCGCAGTTCTATCAACACTAATACGTGTAACTACTCTTATTTATGACATTCAAATAAAAAGTGAAAAAAATGTTACTTTTGCATTAAATGATTTTAGAAATAATCTGCGAAGAGTTGTAAGCAGCATTGTTTCCATGTTTGAAATAAAAATGCTTGCCGACGCATTGCTTAAATCGCTTCCGATGCTTTCGTTGGATTTTGCAATGGTCGGTTTGTACCGAAGCCAGATAGCATCCGATGACCCGGTTGCCGTTAGGGCTATTGAGGAAGTTGTCGGCTTTGACGGTGATAAGGAGCTTTATGTCAGTGACGATAAATGTACATCAATTTTATACTCTGATTATTCACCAATCGGCGGTTTTGATTTTAACAGCCGGCAGCGCGCATTAATGCTGTTTCCGTTATTCTTTGAAAATATTGAAGTGGGTATATTGATTTTACCGTATGATTCAAGAGTGCATGTTGATGTTTATGAATCACTCAGAGCAAATGTTTCAATCGCAGTAAAGGGTGCCGGTTTATTATCAAAAATCCAGGCATTGTCAATTACCGACGAGCTTACGGGACTGCTGAATAGAAGAGGATTTTTCCAGTTTTCTTACTCAAGGCTTCAGCATATGAGGAGAAATTCCGAGGGGATTCCGATTGTAATGTTTATGGATATGGATGGTTTAAAGCACATTAATGATACTTTCGGCCATCAGGAGGGAGATATTGCAATCAGCGTTCTTGCGAAAATCCTTAAGGAAACACTCCGCGAGGAGGATATTATAGGGAGAATGGGCGGAGATGAGTTTGTTGTTTTATCTTCAATCAAGTCACAAAATGACGGAATAACTCTAATCAAACGCATCCGTGACAGCCTTGATGAATATAATAACAAAAAGCTGCATCCGTATAAAGTTTCGGCAAGCATCGGCAGCATTGTGCTTGTTGAGTTGACAAACGAATGCTTTGAATCAGCGGTTCTCAGCGCTGACAGCGTTATGTATGAAGAGAAAAAGGAAAAGAAAAAACAGGGTATTTCAAGAGGTTAATATTCTGTTTGTTGAAAGGAATTAACTGTATATATGAGTAACAGGTATGATGCGCTTAAAGCAGGTGATGAGCCTGATATAGCGTTGTTTGAATCGAGAGCAATTGAGGTTATACAAAATCATGTCGGCTCCGATAATGTTCTGCTTGCATTATCGGGCGGCGTTGATTCGTCAGTGGTTGCGGCTCTTCTTGCAAAAGCTGTCCCGGGTAAGCTGCACTGCATTTTTGTCGACCATGGGTTAATGCGAAAAGATGAAGGAGATATGGTTGAAGCTGCATTTTGCAACCGGGACTTAAAATTTGTACGCATAAATGCCGAAGAGCGTTTTCTTGCGAAGCTGCACGGTGTGACTGACCCCGAAAAAAAACGTATAGTAATCGGTGAGGAATTCATTCGTGTATTTGAAGAAGGAATAAAAAACTTACCCGGTGATTATTATCTTGCACAAGGTACAATCCTTGCCGATGTAATTGAATCGGGTACAAAAAAATCGAAGGTTATTAAAAGCCACCACAATGTCGGCGGATTGCCCGATACCATGGATTTCAAAGGGCTTGTCGAGCCTTTACGTGCACTGCGGAAATGTGATGTCCGGGCTTTGGGGCATCATCTTGGTTTACCTGCAGTGCTTACCGAACGTCAACCGTTCCCCGGCCCCGGTCTTGCAGTACGCTGTATCGGTGAAATTACAAAAAATAAGCTTGATATCCTCAGAGAAGCCGATGCCATTTTCCGCGAAGAGATTGACGCTTCAGACTTTAACCCCGACCAATATTTCGCTGCTCTGACAAACATGCGCTCAGTCGGCATCTTCAACAACGCCCGCACATACGGCTACATACTTGCCCTGCGAGCCGTCAAATCCAAAGACTTCATAACCGCCGAATACATCCATCTCCCCCACGACCTGTTAATGAAAATATCCGACCGCATAACCTCCGAAGTCCCCGAAATCTCCCGCATCGTCTACGACATAACAAACAAACCCCCCGGCACGGTAGAGTTTGAGTAAATAAACGAAAACGTTTTAAGTATGAAAACGGTATAATTATTCATCAAACCTTTGAAATATGCGAAAAAATGTGGTATAATACGCTTTGTGTGTTATTGTGCCCGTGGTGGGTATTATGTGATTATTGGGAGGGTGCTTGATGGGTCGTAGTAAAAAGAATAAGAAACGACTGCATTTCGGGGTTTTAATTTCTACTATTTTTGATGCTTGTCAGTGTGCTGTCTGGAACGGTATATGTGATTATGCCGAAGCGAATGACATTCATTTAACTGCATATATCGGCACTCATACAACTCACACTGAGTATGCACCTCATTACGACACTTGCTTTAATGCGATAAAAAACAACACCTCTCTGGACGGAATAATTCTGTTCACGGGGTTTTTTGCTCATAATATAAGTCTTGATGAAATTAACTACTACATCGACTCATTGCCTAAAACCCTTCCAATGGTATCAATCTCTTACACTATGCCCGGCATACCCTCTGTTGTTACCGAAAACACAAGCGGAATTTACGATGCGGTAGACCACCTTATTAAAATACACGGTAAAAGCAAAATCGCCTTTATCAAAGGCCCGGACGGGCACCCCGAGGCCGAAGAGCGCTTTGACGGATATAAAAAAGCTCTTGCCGACAACGCAATTAAATTCGATAAAAATTATGTTTTCCCCGGCGATTTTTCCCGCACGCGCGGAGAAGCCGCTGCCAAGGAAATGTATGACAAACGCAAGATTACTGTTGATGCGGTAGTCGCAAGTGATGACGAAACCGCAATCGGTGTTCTCGGCGAGTTTCGCGAAAGAGGCATTTTAGTCCCGACAGAGGTTGCCGTCACAGGATTTGACGATGACAGAGAATCGGCAACCTTTCTTCCGTCAATAAGTACTGCACGTCAGGATTTCTTCGAAATAGGTGCTGTCAGCACAAAGCTTCTTGTTGATAAACTTAACGGAAAAAAAGTTGAAGAACTCATTTATGTATCACCGGTGTTTATTGCCCGCCAGTCCTGTGGCTGCGTTGGTAATTTTACCAATATATATTCACAAATGGATGACAATACGGAAAATATAGATTCTCTTTTCGCATTCACGATTAAAAGCTTAACAAATATATTTAATAATATTATCCCGCAAAGTTCAATATGTGAATGGACTACGGAAATAATCAATGCGATTACAAATTCTCCGTTTAGCAAAAAGGACTTTCTCGTCTTATTTGACGAGCTGCTCATTAATTACAGCTATTACTCAAAGGATTTTGATGTCTGGCATGAGGTTCTTAATACTTTAACACTTGGTGTTGAAATGCACCATGATGAAGTTGAATGCGCTCATTCAATTTTGTCTGCAATAATCATGGCGACATCACTTATCAACGAAACCTGCCTGAGAGAAAAAATCAGAGTTGATAAGGAAATTAACGAATCACACCTTATATTTCGAAGGTCGGCAAATTCATTTGTTTCATTATTTGACATCAACCTGCTTATTGACGAGCTGCACCATATTCTTCCCGAGCTGCTTCTGGACACGGCACTTATCGGGATATATAAAAATCCGATAAAAAGTGGTACGTTAAATGCCGACAGGGCAATTGAAACTGTCATCGGGTTCGATGGAAATAAAAAAATCAAGAAAGTATACGATGAAAAAAGCTCGGAGCAGTTTACTGACTTTGGAGCGATTGACGGGTTTGATTTTAATAAAACCCGGCGTACCTTCTATAACTTCCCGCTCTTCTTCATTGATGATGAAATGGGTGTTTTGCTTATTCCATATGACGCACAAATTACAACAGATGAATACGAAGCATTACGCTTAAGTATTTCCACGGCAATAAAAGGTGCGCAGCTGATTTCAAAAATACAGGCTTTATCAATAACCGATGAGCTAACGGGATTATTAAACAGAAGAGGATTTTTCCAATTCTCATATTCACGGCTCCAGCATATGCGCAGAAGCTCCGAAGGAATCCCGATTGTAATGTTCATGGATATGGACGGCCTGAAGTATATTAATGACACCTTCGGTCATCAGGAGGGTGATATCGCAATAAGCGTACTTGCAAGAATCCTGAAAGAAACGCTGCGCGAGGAAGATATAATCGGCAGAATGGGCGGAGACGAATTTGTTGTTTTATCACTGATTAAAACAAAAGATGACGGTGTAACATTAATCAAGCGTATCCGTGACAGCCTTGACAGCTATAATGATAAAAAACACCATCCATATAAAGTATCTGCAAGTATCGGAAGCATTATTCTTATGGAAACATCGAATGAATGCTTTGAATCGGCGGTTCTCAGCGCAGACAGTGTTATGTACGAGGAAAAAAAGGCAAAAAAAGCGCAGGGATTATCAAGAAAATAAGGCTTGCTTCCCTGCATTTTCGTTTAACGGTAAACTAACATTTTACATTAAATCATGAGCATTACACACCTGAAATCTGTTTTTTTATCATAATTATGATATTCTGCTGAGGTTAGAAGTGTGAACGTTCACTATGTTCTTTTTGTGGGAGAAAAGGGTGACAAATAGAAAAAGACTTCATTTTGGTGTTTTATTTACAACAATAGATAATGCCGGGTCATTGCAAATATGGAAGGGTATTGTCGAGTATGCGGAAATGAATAATATTCATCTTACCGCATATTTCGGAACCTATCAGTCAACCGATGATGATGTTGCAATGCATCTTGAAACCTGTTTCGGAACAATCAGAAACAGCAAATTTTTAGATGGCGTTATTATTCTGACCGGATTTCTTACAAAGCATGTCGGTATCGACGATTTTCATGAATATCTGAGTAACATACCAAAAAACATCCCTATTGTTTCCGTTGCATTTCCAATGCCGGGCGTACCGTCAATTCTGGTTGACGGTGAAAGCGGTATTTTTGGTGCAGTTGATCATTTGATTCGTGAACACAACAATAAAAAGATAGCATTTGTAAAAGGTCCCGACGGACATCCCGAAGCCGAAGAGCGTTTAAAAGGATATAAACGCGCTTTGGAATCAAACGGTATTACAATTAATGAAAGCTTGATTTTACCGGGGAATTTCAGCCGAGAAAGCGGACGGGATGCTGTTATTGAGCTGCTTGATACCCGTAAACAATCTGTTGACGCTATTGCCGCCTGCGATGACGAAGGTGCCATCGGCGTCCTTACCGAGCTCAAGAGGCGAGACATTATTGTCCCGTCGGATATTGCGGTCACAGGATTTAACGATGACAGAGCGGCAGCAATATTTATGCCCTCCATAAGTACGGCACGTCAGGATTTCTTTGATATAGGACATACAAGCGCAAAAGCACTGAATGCAAAAATAAACGGGGAAAAGGTCGAAGATATTACATATGTAAAACCTCTTTTTGTCCCGCGTCAGTCATGCGGCTGTTTTGAAATAGACCTTTCAAAAACAGAATCAAAATCTAAAGAAACCCCGATTAAAGGCGATACCCTCATATCATATACACTGCGTAATATCACAACCCTTTTCGGAAACGACATTCCAAAGGATATTGTCCAAAAATGGATTTCAAACCTTGCCGGCGAGACAATGGCAAAGTCATTTGATATGGATAAATTTTTACATCTGTTTGATGAAATTCTTATAAACTACAGCCATTTCTCCCAGGAATTTACCTGCTGGTATGAAGCATTATCTCTGCTTACATCTGCTGTGGAGTTCCATACAGAAGAAGTTGGCGACCTGCATGCCGTTCTTTCGACATTATTTTATGCAACCACACTCGTATATGATATTCGGATAAAAGAAGAGAAAAACAATGAGTTTCTGATGAGGGATGCAAGGGTTCATTTAAAAAGAGCAACAAGTGCAATAGTTATTCAATTCGATATTGTAGCACTTGCAGAGGAGCTCAGTAAAACTCTTCCTGCAATTTCGCTGAAATCAATTTTAGTCGGACTATACAATAAACCCGTAAAAAGTAACTCCCCAAAAGAGAGCCGGGTTATTGACACACTTATCGGTTTTGACGGAAAAAGAAAATTTAACATGAGTCATAACAGTTGGAATCAGATATTGTTTTCCGATTATTCCACAATAGACAGATTTGATTTTGACCGTGAACGGCGTTCATTGTTTTTTATTCCTTTATTTTTTAAGGACGAAGAGCTTGGTGTTATGCTGCTCCCATACCAGCCGCATCTCCCGATAGAAACATACGAAAGCCTGCGTATCAGTATTTCCACTGCAGTAAAAGGCGCCGAGCTTTTAACAACAATCCAGACCCTGTCAATAACAGACGAGCTTTCGGGATTGCTTAACAGAAGAGGCTTTTTCCAGTTTGCATATTCAAGACTGTCCCATCTGCAAAGAGATACCGAAAGAATGCCGTTTTTGATGTTTATGGATATGGATGGCTTAAAATATATAAATGATACATACGGTCACAACGAAGGAGATAAAGCAATTTCTGCATTTTCAGAGATTTTAAAAGATACACTCCGTGAAGAAGATATTATCGGCAGAATCGGCGGAGATGAGTTTGTTGTATTATCATCGGTCAAGTCCGTAAAGGACGGCAATCAGCTGGTAGAAAGAATCCGCGACAAGCTTAAGCTATATAACAGCAAAAACTTGCATCCTTACAGCGTTCAAGGCAGCATCGGAAGTATAATTCTTGAATTTGCAACAAAAATATGCTTTGAAGAAGCAATGCTGAGTGCCGACAGTCTTTTATACGATGAAAAAATGACTAAAAAGAAAAGCGGACTTTCAAGGCAATAGTTAAAACACCGATACAGTTCAGAGCAAAGACAGCCCGGGATAAAATTCTTATAGAAACGAAAATATCTGTATGAAAAAGAACAAAAAACTTCATTTTGCCGTAGTCTTTTCCACAATAGACAACACATGTCTGCATGAAATATGGACAGGCATTGCAGGCTATGCAAAACAAAATGATATCCATCTTACTGCATATTTCGGCACTTACCAGACAGATGATTATGATTTTGCTTCGCATCTTGAGACATGCTTTGAAACAATAGTTAACAGCAAATCACTCGATGGTGTAATTCTCTTTGCCGGTTTTCTCGCACAGCACATAGGAATAAACAATTTCAAAGATTATGCCGATATGATTCCAAAGCATATTCCGGTTGTTTCTGTATCTTATTCCATGCCGGGGCTTCCGTCTGTGCTGGTTGATAATATAGACGGAATATACAGCGCTGTCGACCATTTAATCAAAGTGCACGGGAAAAAGAAGATTGCATTTGTAAAAGGTCCGGACGGTCATCCCGAAGCAGAAGACCGCCTTGAGGGATATAAAAGAGCATTAAAAGCTAACGGGATACCGCTTGATGATAATTACATTTTACCCGGGTATTTTACAAGCGAAAGCGGCCGCGAGGCTGTGGTTGAAATTCTTGATAACCGTAAAATAACTGTTGATGCAATTGCTGCATGTGATGATGAAAGCGCAATAGGGGTATTAAACGAACTGAAGAGCAGGAGTATTGTTGTTCCTACAGATATTGCCGTAACAGGCTTTGATGATGATAGATTTTCAGCAACCTTCATTCCGTCAATAAGCACCGTACGCCAGGGTTTTTATGAAATAGGCTTTGCCAGCGCACAGATGCTGTGCCGTAAAATTAATAATGAAAAATTCGACGATATCGAATATATAACACCCGTTTTTGTGCCAAGGCAGTCATGCGGATGCTTTGAGAAGGAATTTTCCAAATCAAGCTTTAAGCCGGAAGATGCTCCTGCCGCCGAGGATACATTATTTTCCTTTGCTCTCCGTAATATCACACCTCTTTTCGAAGGGATTATTTCGGAGGATAGAGTTGCAAGATGGATTACAAATTTAAACGGTAAATTAACAGCAAAACCGTTTCATAGGGACTCTTTTCTGCATTCTCTTGATGAAATCCTAATAAAATACAGTCATTACTCACATGATTTTACTGTATGGTATGAAGTATTAAATCTTCTTTCAACAAGCGTTGAAAGCCACTCTGATGAAGTCGATAACCTGCACTCAGTCCTTTCTACGTTGTTTTATTCTACTTCTCTTGTATATGACATCAGGATTAAAGAAGATAAAATAAGCGAATTTCATCTCAGCGATGCCCGTGTGCATTTGAGAAGAGCTACAAGTGCATTAACAATTGCTTTTGATATAGAAGCTCTGGCTGATGAACTTAGTAAATCTCTCCCATCAATTTCATTAAATACAATGCTGATAGGTTTATACAGCACACCTTTTAAGAGCGGAGCACCTAATGCAAACAGAACAATCGATACATTAATCGGGTTTGACGGTGACAGAAAATTCAAAATGCAGCACAACAGCTGGAATCCTATTCTCTTTTCCGACTTTTCCACAATCGACGGGTTTGATTTTGAGCGTGAACGCAGGACACTTTTCTTTATTCCATTATTTTTCCGCGATGATGAGGTCGGAGTTATGCTGCTACCCTACGATTCGCAAATTCCGGTTGAAACATATGAAAGCCTGCGCCTGAGCATTTCAACTGCAATAAAAGGTGCAGAGCTGCTTACAAAAATCCAAACCCTGTCAATAACGGATGAGCTTTCGGGATTGCTCAACAGAAGAGGGTTTTTCCAGTTTGCTTATTCAAGACTGCCTCACTTAAACAGAGATATTGAAAGAATGCCGTTTATTATGTTTATGGATATGGACGGGCTCAAATATATAAATGATACTCACGGCCATAACGAAGGCGACATTGCAATATCGGCTTTTTCTGAAATACTTAAAGAAACGCTGCGGGAAGAAGATATTATCGGAAGAATGGGCGGAGATGAGTTTGTTGTATTCTCATCGATAAAATCAGAAAAAGACGGCAAACAATTAGTTAACCGTATCCGCGACAAGCTTACCGAGTATAACAACAGAAAACTCCATCCGTATAATATTCAAAGCAGCATCGGCAGCGTAATACTTGAAGCCGCAACAAAGGAATCATTTGAAGCGGCGATGCTTAGCGCTGACAGCCTGCTTTATGAAGAAAAAATTGAAAAGAAGAAGCAAGGGCTTTCCAGAGGCTGAGTCTCCGCAGATATGGCATTAGTTTTTAAATGGCGCCTGTTATTTGCATTGCATCTGTAATTTTCAATGCGTCAGTTATTTACACAGCGTCAGTTCATAAATATCTGTACCCAATAGAGTCTTCCGTCACCGTCAATGGTTACTGCAACTCCAAGGTTCCCGAAATCACTGTCCAATATGGTTTCACGGTGTCCCGTTGTTGATTCCATCCATGCTCTGACCGCTTCCGCCGGGCTTTCCTGTCCGGCGGCTAAATTTTCTCCGGCATAGGTATATTGCAGACCGATATCGTTAAAAGCTGTTTGGAATGCTCTGCCATCCGGTCTTGTGTGTGAAAACTGATTAGGTTCGGATATCTCACGCACTCGTAACTGCGCAACCTGTGTCAGCAGTGCAATTCTTCCGACAGGTGTAAGGTCTGAATTTGCTCTTTCAATATTCGTCAGCCTGAAAACCTCGTCGGCAAGAACGGCAAGGTCGTGAACAATAATATCCATACTCCGGCTGATCGAGCTGTTGCTGTCGGAGGTAAATGTTACAGTTACCTCCCCTGCTTCGTCACAGCGAAATGAATTTACTCCCGTTGATGTGACCGCAGCACCGCTGAAGCTTACGGATACTCCTGAATTTGTGGCATTCTCAGGTTCAACCTGTATTGAAAACTCTGCACGTTCACCGATAGCGAATACTCTGCGGTTCATAGTTATAATAATGCTTCTTATTTGAATTTCTACTGTAACTTTGATTTCCGCACTGACATCTCCGACAGTGCCTCTTATTGTCGTTGTCCCCGGACCGACTGCGCTGATTTTACCGTCACTTGTAACGGTCGCAACCCGCTCATTTACCGATGTATATACTACAACCCCGCCGAGTCCTGCATCTCTCGGAATAAATGTCGGAATGAGCTCAAAAACCTCACCTATATCAAGTGTCACTTCCTCCTCTTGAAAGGACATAAATTCCGCTTCGGGTGCTATTACTACAACAACCGCCATACCTGTGATGCCGTTTGAAGCTGTGGCAATAAGATTTGCCGTACCTACCTCAACTGCAACCCAATTATTCCCCTGTTGACGCACAACACGTTCATTATCCGAATGAAGTGTAAAATCCTTGTCAGTAGCATTATCGGGTAGTATAATTACTTCGGGCATGAATCTGGTGCCTCTGTAAATTTCGTAGCTTTCAAGAACCACCCTTATGCTTGCTACTTCGATTTCATTCAACGGTAACCCGGGAGTTTCTTCAACGCTGTCATAATCCGTATCTGAATCAGGCTCTGCCGCTCTTTGGTTGTATACTATAATAACCGCAAGAACCAAAAGTGCAAGAAGTGCGGATAAAACAATTATTGTAATTCTTATTACTTTATTATTCATACATATATTTTAATTTGAATCGTCAAATTTGTAAAGAAGGATGTTAAACAGATGAAGCATAGTTTTAAAAACGATTACAGTGAAATGGTTCACCCGAAAATCCTGGAATCCTTTGCGGCAATTGGTAATTCACAATTTGAAGGGTACGGTCTTGATGAGTTTTCCGATGACGCCGCCTTGCTTATCCGAGCTAAAATAAACAAGCCGGATGCCGATATTCACTTTATTTCCGGAGGAACACATGCGAATCTTGTTGTAATATCATCCGCTCTGCGTCCGCATGAAGCGGTTATAGCTGTAAAAAGCGGTCATATCTTCGTGCATGAAACAGGTGCGATTGAAGCAACCGGACATAAAATTTGTACCTGCGAGGGAAGCGGAGGAAAACTCTGTGTATCCGATATTAAATCCGTTCTTGATGAACATGCGGGTGATGAGCATATGGTAAAACCCCGTCTTGTGTATGTTTCATTATCAACAGAATGCGGAACTGTTTATACAAAAGATGAGCTGTCAGCTATATCAGAGTTTTGCCATGCTAATGACTTATACCTGTATATTGACGGCGCAAGGCTTGGCGCTGCCTTAAACAGCTTTGCTTGTGACCTGGAATATTCTGATATTGCAGATTTTGCCGATGCCTTTTTTATCGGCGGAACAAAAAACGGAGCATTATTCGGTGAGGCAATTGTTATATGCAACAATACGCTGAAAAATGATTTCCGTTTTCTTCTGAAGCAACGCGGAGGGCTTATGGCAAAAACTGCAGCGATTGGAGTACAGTTTAAAACGCTTTTTACAGATAATTTATATGATGAGCTTGCTTTATATGCAAATAACTGCGCACAAAAACTGGCTGAGGGAATAAAAAAACTGGGATACAGCTTCCTGTATCCCGCTCAGACAAACTTAATTATTCCTGTTTTCCCCGCCGCAGTTGCCGAAAAACTGCATGTTTCCCACGGTTTTTATGACTGGCAGAGCATTGAGAGCAATATTGCCGCACGTCTGCTTACATCCTGGGCAACACCGGGTGATAAAATCGATGAGTTTCTTGCCGATTTGGCAAAGCTGTAAGTGCTCAGCTCAGTGCAGCAAATACGAGTACTCTTTCGTTTTCGTCCCTGCTTCTTGTACATGTTGACAGGAGTAAAAACCTGCTTGCAGAATTCGGAGCATCGGGGAATGTCTCTGCTGCTTTCGAGCTGTCTCTAATGCCTACAGTGTATGCATTATCCCAGGCATCGGTTAAAACTGCGGCAAACACCCTGTATGTAAGATTTCTGCCGTCACGTGTTGTTATGTTGATGTTCGGGTTGCTTCGCCTGTAGCCGGGATTCAGGTAATTTATAAGTGCCGAGAACATTGAACCGTCTCTTGTAAAATGCCCGTATAAGATTGCAACATGCTCGTCAAAACCCCCCGAGTTGCGGTAGTCCATGAAAATAGTCCCCGCAGAGTTGCGGCTGCCGAAAAACGTTATATCTATATATCTGGTGTTATCATTTCCGCGTACAACGGGATAATCAATTGCATTTCCCGCATTTATCCAGCCGATGAAATCTCTGTTAATAGCTGCAAGCTCGTCAAGTGACAGATTGCGTAAATCAAACTCATCCTCTTCTTCCTCGGGGATGATTTCTTCATCTTCATCCTCGACTAAAACCGGTTGTCTTGAAACCTCGGGAAACGCCTCTCGGAGCTGCAGATACTCTACACGTGCAGCAGTATCCTCCATTGTATCACTCAGAATCATACGCAGAGCAGCGGCTGCAAAGAAAGCGCCAATCAGCATCATAGAAGCATATAAAACCTGCCTCTTTGTAATGGGGCGTTTTAATATCTCGCTAAGCCATTTCTTCACTCGCTGTTACCTCTGCCCGGTTTGCTTTAACTTCTATTTTGAAAACATGACTTTTTCACTGTTGAACATTTTTGTCAGTATATAGCCGCCGATACAAGCGAAAACCAAATTGCTGATACATGCTACTATTATATTCACTGTGGAATACTCAAGTGAAAATATTCCGCTCATGCTCTGTACGCTTCCGTATAACGGAATCATGTAATAAAACGGCTCTGTCGGAACTCCTCCGCCGAACATGCCCGATACGCCGACGAGCATAACAACAATCATCAGCGGCATAGTCGCTTGTCCCGCTTCTTTTAATGTTTTTGCAAACGCAGAAACAATTGATACCATTGCAACCATTACAAGCAGTACTGTAAGTATAATCAATGCAAGAAGAATATAATCGGTTATGCTGTATATGTTCACATCGACCATACCGTCTGTACCGCCGCCCATAAGATTCGGAAGTGCAAGAATCGTTGCAATTGCCGTAACTAAACCCGATAAAAATGACAATACCGCAAGGCTCAGTATTTTTCCTATAGCAAGCTCACTTCTTTTAAGCGGGGATACAAGCAATGTTGCAAGTGTTCCGCGCTCTTTTTCTCCCGTGATTGATTCGAGCGCAAGACCCATACAGCCGGAAAACAGGAAAATAAACAGAAGCATCGGCATTATCATAGATATTATGCTTGCTGCAACATCCTCAGCGGTTGCAAGGTCTGCATTTGTATTATCTCTGTTGATATCAAACTTGTTGACAAGTGAAGTTTCATATAAATCGAGTATTGCTGTTATTTGATGATATGCGGTTGCGGAGTTCGGTTCGGTAGACAGAAAATACATTTCGATATTCGGCGCAGGGCCGGCTGCAGTTTGCAAATCATATACTTCAACTAATGCATCGAAGTCTGCAGGGAAAATCATCAGTAAATCCGCTTCTTTGTTTATCAATCTTTCCTTAGCTTCCGGAGTTTCATTTGCTCCGATATTTTCAATGCGAATATCGGCAGCCTGCAATACCTGTGTTATTGAAGCAGGTGCATTTACTGCAAAAACCCTTGTTGCATACTCGTCAGGTAATACTACTCTTGCCATCATTGTTCCCATAAATGTATAAACAACATATATAAGAACAGCAGGCAGAATGGTCATAAGCACCATTCGTTTATCCGTGAAAAACCTTGTAAATTCCTTTGACATAATTGTTATGATATTTTTCATTCCGCACCTCCTGCATTTTCCGAATAGAGGTCGAAGAAAATATCCTCCAGCGGTTTTTCTGCGGTCAGATTTGCCAGTGTGTCACATGCAACCATCTTTCCGTCAATAATAATCCCGGCTCTGTCACAAAGCTTCTCAACAAGGCTGAATATATGCGTTGACAATATTATTGTTTTCCCTTGTTCTTTAAGCTCAAGCAGGAAATCTGTTACAACCTTTGCCGTTATAACGTCAAGCCCGTTTGTCGGTTCGTCAAATATAATTATATTCGGGTCATGAACGATTGAAACAACAAGAGAAGTTTTCTGTTTCATTCCGGTTGACAGGTTCGCAACTTTTACCTCTGCAAATTTATCAATTCCGAATTTTTCAAATAGTTTGCGTTTTCGCTCTTGGCTTGTAACAGGGTCAATATGGTGGATTTTTGAAAAGAAATCAAACAAATAATTCGGTGTGAAAAAATCCTCAAGCTTAAGCTCGCTTGTAAGAAAACCGATTTTTGAGCGAACGGTATCAGGTTCACTTTTTATGCTTGAACCATCAACGACTGCATCACCCTCATCAGCTTTAATAATTGTTGCAAGCATACGCAGTGTAGTTGTTTTCCCTGCGCCGTTAGGTCCGAGCAAACCGAATATCTCACCGTTATAGGCTTCAAATGATACATGGTCGGCGGCTGTTATAACCTTTTTCTTTGTGTTTTGCAGCTTTTGCTGCTTTGCCGACAGACTAAAGGTTTTCGTAAGCCCGTCAGCTTTGAGAATTACATTCATATTAGTTACTTTCCTTATCTAATAATTTTCTTTTCATGTCGATGCCTCCGCCGTAACCTGTAAGACTTCCGTTTGCACCGATTACACGATGGCATGGGATAATTATCCATATTGGGTTTTTGTTGTTTGCAAGTCCGACTGCACGGCATGCTTTTGGATTGCCGACTGCTGTTGCGATATCTTTGTAGCTTCTTGTTTCACCATACGGGATTGCTTCGAGTGCTTTCCACACCTTGCGTTGAAAATCGGTTCCTTGCGGATTTAGCGGAATGTCAAAAACCTTTCGTTTGCCTTCAAAATACTCGTTGAGCTGATTTGCAGTCTTGTCGGTTAGAGGCGTTGCTGTTTTTTTACCGCGCGGATTAATGTTCTTTCCTGCTTTGAGTAAAGTGATTGCTGCACCGTCAGATTCGACTGTTATAATACCATATGATGTTTCGTAGGTATAGTATGTATTATTCATCTGTTGCATCACTATTACCTGCATCCTCCGCTATATCACCCCGGGCTTTTAATTCAGAAATAATTTCCGCATAACGTTTTTCATCTATTTTAAATTTCGCCATATTAATAAAATATCCGATTACAATCGCTATAAGCGGGAAAAGAAGCATTGCGGCTTTCATTGTCGTTATTCCGCCCGGTGTCACATCATCGGGAGTTGCCGCTTCATTGATTCCGGATATTATAAGTGTAAGCCCGAGAACACCGCTTGCGATTGCTCCGCCTATTTTATTGATAAAAGGCTGAACGGAAAATGTGATACTCTCATTTCTTTTGCCGAGCTTCCACTGACCGTACTCAATTGTGTCTGCGAGAAACATAAGCATAAGAATCTGAATAAATGCCTGTCCCACAAAGATGAGCATTCCTGCCGCACCTATAAAAATCATATTCATCGGCGCAAAGAAGAACAGGATATAACCGACTATTACAAAGCATGTTGCATACGTGTAAAGCTTACGCCTTGTGAAGAATTTACTGACGGTCGTAAACATACTGAACGCTGCAAGCTGTGATACACCAAGCACTGCTGCGAAAATCGAATATGTATTTTCGTTGCCGTATGCATACTTGAAAAAATGCACTCCAAAGATTGTGGTTGTTGTATAACCAATCATAAATAACGACAGCGAAACAGCGACCCACATCAACTGGTCGTTTTTCCCAAGCGCCCTGAGCATTTCGAGCAATGATGTGTTTTCTTCCTTTTTGAAAACTCCTTTAGGTTCCTTAACTCCGATAAGAGTTATTGATTGAAATGCTATCATCACTGCTGCGATAATTACAGCAAACAAAAACCAACCGTGAGTTTTGCTTCCGAGAGCATCACCAAATGCATTTGTAATAGGCACAACTCCCACGACAACCGTAAAGAGTCCTATGCTTGCGCATATACGTGCAAAGGAGCCGAATTTCTCGCGTGTTTTCTGGTCGGTGGAAAGTGACGGCATCATTGACCAGTATGCGACATCGTTAAGCCCGAAGGATACATCCCAGATAAAGTAACAAATACCAAACACTACTGCATAAGCGGCTCCGGTCAGACCCATGTCGGCAAACAGTAAAATCATCATAGCTGCACTTATAACGGCACCGATTAAAATCCACGGTTTAAACTTCCCCCATTTTGTATGAGTATTATCAACAATCAGCCCCATAACAGGGTCATTTACAGCATCGATTATACGAAGCACAAGGAGCATTGTTGTCATAATCGCAAGTGTTTTGTTATCCACCCCAAGAGCTTCGGTGATATATACCATAACAAACATGCTTACAAGTGTATAAAACATATCCCTGCCTATTGTGCCGAGGCCAAAACAGAATCTGTTGCGGGTATCAAAATTTCTTTCCAAGATTTAATCCTCCTTCGATTTTTTGACGGGAGCTTTTTTCGTATCGCTTACTGCTTCGAGTATATATAAGTTGGAACCGTAATCACCCAGCATACGTGTATTTTCATTATAATTGGTTCCTTCGAATTGGTTGTTTAGCAGTACCCCGCTCATCAGGGATTTTCCGTAGCCTGTGTAGGTTTCTACGCAGTCGTTCATACTGTAGTGTTTGTTTGCCGTGCGAAGGACAATTCCGTTCGGGTCCAGTGCTACGGGTAATATATGCTTCACAAGGCCTCCGAAACGTTTGATGAAAAGTCGTTGAGTACGTGTTTTTACGGAATACTTCTGAGCGTCCTTTAATCCCATAAATTTCATGCGGTCAAAGCCTTCGCTTGCAGTTGTCTGTGTTTGGAAAAATCCGCTGATTCCTTTTTTCGCTTTTTCATCGACAACATGCCATACAACCTTATTATCCTTAAACTGTTCTCCGCGCCAAAATCTGCCGAATTGAAATATCTTGCGATTTTTCTTATAAAACGCTATTTGTTCTTTTACTTCCTTTGTTTCTTCTGAAGTCAGATACTTTAAATCTAGCTCATAACCAAGGCATCCGAATGCCGCAACATTAAAACGTGTTGCAATTGGGGTATCGCGGATTGTCTGTACATGCGGTGCTTCGGAGACATGTGCGCTTACGGTTGAGAGCGGATACAGGTAAGATATACCGCTTTGTATCCGGAGTCTTTCAACAGGGTCGGTATCATCGGATGTCCATATTTGCGGTGAAAAACACAGCATTCCCAAGTCAAAACGGTTTCCGCCGCTGCTGCAGCTTTCAAAAAGTATATGCGGACGGGGTGAAAAAATCCTATCAAGGGTTTCGTATAAGCCCATTGTATACTCATGGAAAAACCTTCCCTGGTCGGGAACACATGGAGAACAGGCATCGCTTATGTGCCTGTTATAATCCCATTTTACATAGTCAACCTTTGCCGAATCCAATATAGAGGTCACATTTTCTACAATATAATCTCTAACCTCGGGGTTGCACATATCAAGCACAAGCTGGTTACGGCCCCGTGCAGGGTTTTTTCCGTTAGTTTTTAAAGCATATTCGGGGTGTGCTCTGTATAAATCACTGTCTTCATTAACCATTTCAGGCTCAAACCAAAGACCGAATTTCATTCCAAGCTTATGAATTGCCGCAGAAAAATCCTCGAGGCCGCCGGGAAGCTTTTTTGTATTTACGTGGTAATCGCCCAGTCCTGCTTTGTCGTTGTCACGTTTGCCGAACCAACCGTCATCGAGCACGAACATTTCTACACCGATTAATTTGGCACGCCTTGCAAGGCTAAGGAGCTTATCGCGGTTAAAATCAAAGAAGTATGCTTCCCAGTTATTTATCACGACAGGACGCTCTTTATTTTTCCAGTCGCTGCGTATTATATGGTTATTAATAAAATCATGGAAATTATGCGAAAGGCCGTTTAACCCTTTATCCGAGCAGCTCAGAATTGCTTCGGGGGTTTCAAATTTTTCATTTGCTTCAAGCGTCCATTCGAAGCAATACGGATTTATACCGCTTTGTATTCTGACAAGGTCATGGTTTGAAAGCTCAACCGCTCCATAATGATTTCCGCTGTATACGAGATTGAACCCGAATGCATTTCCCTGTGTTTCTGTTGTGCCGTTGGCTGCAAGTATAAAACCGGGGTTGTGTCTGTTGCTGCTGCTTCCGGTTGTTGAGGAGTTGATATGAGTTCCGTATGTAACTTCACGTTCATGCTTATTTGCTTCTTTGATCCATCCTCCGTCAAATGTCAAAAGCCTGTATCCGTCATTTGGAATATCCATTGTCATACTCATCAGCTTTTTGATTGTAAGAGGTGCTTTATTATTGTTGATAATTACGCAGCGGCGGGTAATTACATTAGATTTTGCATAAACGGTATAATATAAAAGCAGCGTAGTATTGTTACTTTCATCAAGCATTGTTATTTCAAGTGTTTTGCAATCTGCTTCATTTCCGTAAGCCATCGGCAAGGTGTCCATTATTATATTACCGTTTTCGATTTTATGACTTTTATAGATAAAGTCTGCAGTAAATGTACCATCGGGCATTTTTATTTCTGCAGGTGTGTTTCTGTAATCCCCTTTTCCAATGCCGGACCATTCAAGACAAAAGGTATCAAGGCAATACTTATCGTCTCCCGGGTCGTAGTTGACACAGGAACCAAGCTCTGCTGTATGTTTCAGAATCAATGGCTGAGCAGATTGGTCCTCGGGTAAAAATACTCCGTAATAAATATGCTCCAAATGCCCGAATCCGGTAACCCTGAACCAATAGCTCGTTTCATCTGTTGAGAGCCTGAAAATATTATCTGTGAAATTTATCATTCGCAAAACTCCAAAAGCGTTATTTTGTTTGAATTTATCCTAGCTATATTTGTCTATTTTATCACCCGAATCATGATATATCAAGGTACACTTGAAAGCCTTGCGTTTTTACCGATTTGCTGTTAAAATGGCAGGACTATTCATTTTGCACGGGGGTTAATTATGGCAGCAACACAGTTTAAAGAGGGTGCGGTAATTTATACAAAAGGAGAGCCGCTCAAGCATATTTCTCTCATTGGTGAGGGTGAGGTTGAAGGTTCTTTCGGCGGACATACTTTCATTTTCGGAAAGATGGATATGCTCGGGTTATGCGACGTTGCATCGGATGCTCACACCCATACATATAATGCCATATCCAACGGCACATTATACCAATACCCATGCGAAGGTTTGGATTCTCTGGATAACCTTATGCAGTCGAATGCCGATATAGCATATATGATGATAAGCTCAATCTGCCGTCAGCTGGCAGAGCTGCTTCAATATAAAGCACGTCTTAAGCATGATGCCGATAGTGCTTTTGATATGATTAACGAGCTTTATGAGGAATACAGCCGTTTAAGCAAAACATATGCATCCGCACCGAAAAAGCTCCCGGGACTCGAGGATATTACTAAGTTTTCAGGAAATGACCCCGTCGAGGATTGGGTTCACAGCTATTATACGGAAATCAACGACCTGGACCCTGCAACTCATAAAAAGTTTTTCCATGGAAATACAGGCGTTGAGATAGGATTTATACGCAAAAGCCTTGAAGACGTCAGGCAGGTTTTACTTGCATGTGAAACCTATCATGAGTATTTGGAAGGCATTTCTGCACTTCTTCTGCATGAGGGCGGATATGACCTGTTTTCACTTATCAGTGAGCTGCATCTGAGTTCTTTAAAGATTACCGGAGCAGATTTTGCAATAGAGTCACTGATGGCTCCGCTGACCGAAGCATTATCGGGTATGGCGGGAATCGATTCGGATTATTATCAAAAACGTTTGGATACTTATTGGGATACACTCGAGACAAAACGCGAAGCTCAAGACGGCATGGAGATGACCGAAGCCTCTCCGGTTGCCGAGCAGGGCGTAAATCAGAACCTGCTCACTTCGCTTACAACAATCTTGGAATATTCGGGTTGTGATGATGAAATATCCTCTGCTTTTATACGTTGTGTTAACGAATATACAGAGCTTTCCGACAGGAACAGCTCAGAGGATGATGCAAGAGATTTACGCAGAGATTTGACCAAGCTGTTTTATCAGGTTTACACCCCGGTATTTCTTAAAACACTTGAAGATGACTCACCGCCGACTATTATAAAAATGTTCCTCAACTTCGGATATGTTGACCCGACACTTGCCGGATATGAGCATGCAAACTTCCTGTACTCCATCGCAGATACATATAAAGGCGACCCGGAAAACGGAATATTTACAGTTGCCGAGTGGCTCAGGTCAATATATGAAGGCAAAAGAGACCCGAGTCTCAGTGAGTTTGACATGGACTTTACGGCGTACTGCCGGGACTTAAAGAACCAAAAGCAAATAGATGCCAAAGAAGAAGCCCGCCTGCTTGCTGACAGAAACGAGCATCTTAAATATGAAATGGAAAACTGCTTCCCGGTTGTCAACAGGGTTACATTCGGCAATCCGTCAAGATTTTGCCCTGTTTTCTCAAGCCACAATCTGCTGCGTGACCCGGAAACCACTCTTATAACTGCCGATAAATTAAAGGAAGTAATAAATGAAATCCGTGAGATAGATTTTTCGGCATTTTACCGTGAAACACGTTACTCAAATCAAAAGGTCGGAATTAGCGACGAAACAATAAGTGTTGAAATCGTTCCTAACTTTATCCTCATGCCGAATGTTGGTCTTCGCGGCTCCATGTGGCAGGAGATTGAAGGCAGGCTCCGTACCACACCTGCCCGTATTTTCATGCCTATATTCCTTGAAGGTGAGTTTCGTACCATCGTTACCCGCCTTTGCGGTGATTTCCGCTGGGAAATGTGCAGACGTGTCCAGGGCTCCCGCTGGAACGACCTGACCGACCCGTCACTTACAAGTTATTTCTGCGATTACCTGCAGTTTTATATGAATAACCGCAGCATTGCAATGCAGACGATGACCGAAATAAGAAATGAACTCGGAGCAGCAAGAAATAACTATAAGACAGTATTTGTCAACAACTATGTCATGTGGATCCAAAACGAATCAAAAGGTATGGCACGGCTTAACAGTATCGCACTTGGTATCCTAATGACTTTTTGCCCGTTTAATGCGGACATCAGAGAACAGCTCAAGAAAAACATGCGCTACAACGAAGCCCTGACACGCTATGGTGCAAGACGCCAAAAACGCGCCCAACGCCTAAACCTCATCATCAAAAAACTCCAGCAAAACGGCAAAGGCATCCCAAAAGAAATCATGGACGAATTCGAATTCGCAAAAAGATAAAAGCACAAAGGGACAGCACAAGGGGGACGGTCCCCCTTGTGCTGTCCCTTTTTCACTTTACCAAACTTTCAATACTACTGCTTCCCAGGGTTTTAGGGTGCCGTCGTAAGTGTCGCGGCCGGTGTTTGTTACTACGACTTTTCCGATTAGGCTTCCTTCAAAGGGGGTTGCTCCGGGATTGTCGGAAAAATTCAAAATTATCGCATACTGCTCGTCGCCTTGGATTGTACGGGTGTATGCAATTACTTGCTTGTCCGAATAAACAGGAGCGAAATCGCCGTACTTTAAGGTTTCATTTGAAGCCCGGAGGATTATCATGTTTTTGTAGAAATTCCATATGGAAGTTGCTCTGCTTTTTTGCTCCTCCACATTTACTCTTGTATGGTTTTTATTTATCCCGAGCCATGGCTCCCCGGTTGTAAAACCGGCACCAAGCTTGTCACTCCATTGCATCGGCGTACGGGCGTTATCCCGTGAGCATGGCATTATCCACTTCCAGCGCAAAAATGCGGGAACCCAAAACGAACGCAATAATCTGTCAACACCCAGAGTTTCCAAATCATCCATTTGCGATATGCTTGTATAATCGAAATTTGTCATTCCGATCTCCTGACCCTGATATATAAACGGAGTGCCTTTCAGAGTCAGAAGCAGTGTTGCCAGCATTTTTGCACTGCGTTCCCAAAATTCGCCGTCATTCCCGTAATGTGAAACAATACGGGGCTGGTCGTGATTTTCAAGGTATACGGCGTTCCAGTCGAGCCCCTGCTGCCATTTTGTAAGAATATTCAAAAGCTTGGATGCTTTGAACTTTTTAGGAATGTATTTTTCAATCAACCTGTCAACCTGGAGATGATCAAAGTAAAAAATCATGTCCAGCTCTTTTCTTTCGGGATTGCAAAGCAGCCTTGCATCCTTAAGACTGACCATAGCGGATTCACCGACGGTAAAGCAGTCGTAATTATCAAGCACATCACGCCGGAGCTCCTTAAGAATCTCGTGCATTCCTTCCTGCGATACAAAGTGTTCCCGTCCGGTTACCGCCATTCGGTGGATTCCGTCATCAAATGATGATTTATATATAACGTTGATAACATCGCACCGGAAGCCCGCTGCTCCTTTTTTCATCCAAAAGTGCATGATTTCTTTGATTTCTTCAATTACCTTCGGATTACGGTAGTTCAGGTCGGGCTGTTTTTCATGGAAGAGATGCAAATAATATTCGCCGCTCTTTGCGTCAAACTCCCAGGCACTTTCCATAAAAAAGGATGTCCAGTTATTTGGTGCTTTGCCGTCTGCATTTGGTGGCTGCCATATGTAATAATCCCGGTACGGGCTGTCTTTTTCACGGCTTTTTTGGAACCAGTCATGCTCGTCCGATGTATGATTTATGACAAGGTCCATTATTATTTTAATATCCCGTTTTTCCGCCTCGGCGAACAGTTGCTCCATGTCTGCCATTGTTCCGAACTTCGGATTTATATCACGGTAATCACTGATATCATAACCATTGTCGACATCAGGTGATTTATACACGGGCGAAAGCCAGATAATACCTGCCCCGAGCTCTTTGATTTCGTCAAGGCGCGAGATGATACCGGGGATATCACCTATTCCGTCGCCGTTTGAATCCTGAAAGCTTCGAGGATATATTTGATAAACAACTCGTTCTTTCCACCAGTTACTCATTTGCTTAAAACCTTACTTAAACGGATTTTCTGTCGGATACGGCAGGCTTGCCGGTTGGTTATAGGAGATTTTCTTTACGCCGAGGAACTTAAAGACTTCGAAAATCGCTTTGCCGTGATGCCCGAATGCCACTGCTCCGTGATGAGGATAACGGTCTGCAATCAGAACATGGCGGTAGAAGCGTCCCATTTCTTTTATTGCAAATATTCCTATGCCTCCGAATGATTGTGTTGCAACGGGTAATACTTCGCCGTTTGCAATATAGGCGGTCAGTCCGCCCTCTGCTGTTCCTTGCAGGCGATAGAATGTGATTTTTCCGGGGTTTATATCACCCTCGAGTGTTCCTCTTGAAATATCGGGTTCTTTATCGGGCTCGAGAAGGCGGTGCATAATTAGCTGATGTTTTAATGCAGCTCCTTTGCTTAAATGGCACATCGGTGTGTTGCCGCAGTGGAAGCCCATGAATGTATCTGTAAGCGAATAATCGAATTTGCCTTTAATATTATTTTCATACATATCGGTAGGTACGGAGTTGTTAATATCAAGAAGTGTTACAGGTTCGCCGCTGATGCATGTTCCGATATATTCGGAAAGCGCTCCGTAGATATCAACCTCACATGAAACGGGAATCCCTCTCGCAGCCATGCGGCTGTTGACGTAGCATGGAACAAAACCAAACTCTGTCTGGAATGCAGGCCAGCATTTATTTGCAAATATTATATATTCGCGGCTGCCTTTATTTTCTTCCATTAAATCAAGAAGTGTGATTTCAAACTGTGCAAGCTTCGGTAAAATCCCGGGGAGCCTGTTTCCGTCACCGAGTTCCTTTTCCATTTCAAGAATAACACCCGGAATCCGGTAATCATCCTTGCGGGCATTAAACGCAACAAGCAAATCAAGCTCAGAATTTTCCATTATCTCAACACCAAGGTCGAAAAGCTGTTTTATCGGTGCGTTACAGGCAAGAAAATCCTGCGGACGCGGACCGTATGATAGTATTTTAAGCTTTGATACACCGATAACCGCTCTGGCAATCGGAACAAAATCAGCAATCATTTTTGCAATATCATCAGCTGTGCCGACAGGATATTCGGGTATATATGCGTTAATGTTGCGTAACCCCAGATTATATGAGCAGTTGAGCATTCCGCAATATGCATCTCCTCTTCCGCCTACAAGCTTATCTGCTGCATCTTCGGCTGCCGCAACAAACATTGTCGGGCCGCAGAAATATTGTGCGAGTAGTGTTTCGGGCGTTTCGGGACCGAAATTACCAAGGAAAACAACAAGTGCATTTACACCCGCTGCTTTAACATCATCAATTGCCTTGAGCATATCTTTTTCGTTTTCTACTGTGATTTGACATTCATAAATATCCTTGTATGCACCGGATATTGCCGAGCGTCGAGCTCCCGATAATTCAATCGGGAAACAGTCGCGCGATACTGAAATGATACCTAGTTTAATTGTTGGGATGTTTGTCATGATTTCTCCTCCTGATTATTTTTGTCCGTAATATGCATTTTTACCGTGTTTTCGCAGGTAATGCTTATCAATAAGTTCCTGTTGTATGTGTGTGACTTTTTGTGATGTCTGCAATGATGGCTGTATAGCAGTCATCATTATATCATGCCATGCCATATATGCAATTTCCTCAAGAACCACTGCGTTGTGAACGGCTTCCTCCGGGGTTTTCCCCCATGTAAACGGCCCGTGGCTGTATACAAGAGCCGCAGGGATTGCATCCGGGTCGAGACCTTTAAAGCGTTCAATTATCACATTACCTGTGTTTTCCTCGTATCTGTCACTGATTTCCGCAGGTGTCATCTTGCGTGTACAGGGTATTTCCCCGTAAAAATAATCTGCATGAGTTGTTCCGAGTGCGGGTATTGCGGTGCCTGCCTGCGAAAATATTGTAGCCCAGCGGCTGTGCGTATGAACGACCCCGCCGATATTCGGAAAAGCCTTATATAACTGCAAATGTGTTGCTGTGTCGGACGACGGAGAAAAATTGCCGTCTGCGACCTTACCTGTTTCAAGCTCGACAACCACCATTTGCTCTGCCGTCATTCCGTCATACTCAACACCTGACGGTTTAATGACAACAAGACCCTTGTCACGGTCTATACCGGATACATTTCCCCATGTAAACGTAATTAAACCATATTTTGGTAACTGCAGATTGGCTTCCAGTACTTGTGTTTTCAGTTCATTCAGCATCAGTTATATTCCTTTGTAATTCTGAGCAAAGCGAAGAATCTCAGATTCTTTATATACGCGGGGTAATTACAGCTCCTCGACTGCGGTTTTTTCTACTTTTAGTGCTGCTCTGTAGAGCTTAAGATAATCCTCAAAGCCTTTGACATCTGCCGGGTCGGGAGTTATTGTGCTCACTGCAGAACCTGCAAAAATTTTGTTATCAAGGAAGCTTTCAAGAGATTCGTTATTTTCTTTATTTACAGCAAAAGCAGCAAGCAACGCTATTCCCCATGCTCCGCCTTCTCCGGCTGATTCCATTACCGCTATCGGTGTATTAAGCGCACCTGCCATTAATTTCTGCCCGACAACAGGAGTTTTGAAAAGCCCGCCGTGTCCGAGCAGCTTTGATACTCTAACACCTTCATCATCTGTGAGAATATTCATTCCGATACGCAGTGATGCCATTGCCGAAAACAGCAGAGAACGCATGACATTTTCAATTGAAAACCGGCTGTTCGGCGTGCGAATGAATAACGGACGGCCTTCGGAAAATCCTGTTATATGCTCTCCCGACAGGTAATTTACCGATACAAGACCACCGCAGTCCGGATCTCCCGAGAGTGCCGAGTTATATAAGGTGCCGTACAGCTTTGTTTTATTATTATCCGCACCCATTTTTGCCATAACATCACCAAACAGATTAACCCAGGCATCCAAATCAGCTGTGCAGTTATTGCAATGAACAAGGGTAACCGGGTTGCCTGCAGGTGTTGTGACAAGGTCGATTTCGGGATGGAGTCTTGATAATGGTTTTTCAAGAACCAGTAATGCAAATACGGAGGTTCCTGCCGATATATTTCCGGTGTTTGGTTTTATGGAGTTTGTTGCGACCATTCCGGT
>WQXS01000023.1 GCA_009784725.1 Oscillospiraceae bacterium | reverse complement strand
GAGGCTGTTGCAAAATATGCAACAGCCATTGTTTTTATATAAAATTTAACTTTTATCCGTAATTATTGTAACTCTCGTTAACCATGTTGCTTGCTGTTGCAAGTTTATGCAACGCAATAAACGGTCCGACGATTATTAATGACCCAATGACACCCCATAACCAGAAGTCACCTGCACTAAGTTGGAAATTAAGCCCTCTTCTTTTTAATTCCTCACCAATACGGTTATAAAGATTGTGGTTCCAAACAAAAGCCGCAATACCCAGTGTCAGCGGAGCAATAAGGAACAACAGAAGAGCATAATTCATTGTTTTCTTCCCGTCATAACGGCTTGCAGTTGTGTTAATATCGCTGGAGATACCATAATAGAAAACTATTGAGTAGATTCCGAATGTAACAATCGACAGCAGAATATACTTAAGTAAGCCGCGGGTTGTATTGAGCTGAATTGCAGGTCTCCCACCCGGTGCTCCGTAGGGCTGCGGAGGCGGCTGCTGATATTGCTCTTGTTGAGGCGGTTGCTGATACTGCTGCTGGGGAACCTCCCGCTCCGGCGGGGCAACATCTGCTGCTTGTGCGACAGCGGGACCGCAATTCGGGCATACACCGTCATCAGCTGTCTCTACTCCGCAATTTCCACAAAATGCCATATTTTATACGCTCCTTATAATTTATTTATTTCGTATAAAATTCTAATGAATTTCCACACAAAAGTCAAGCAATTAATGACACAATTTCATCCTCATATCAGTATCAAAACCCAGCATAGCCGATTCTTGAATATTTGTTAAAAAGTTGGTTATTGAAATTATCAGATAATACCATTAAAATAAAATTTAATATTACATATTTCATGCATCTTCAAAATAAAAACAAGGAGACATCAACATGAATTTTTCACTTGCACACACGAACATTAATGTCCTGGATTTAGAGCGCTCATTGGCTTTTTACAAAAAAGCTCTTGGTATGGACGTTGTAAATCGGAAAAAAGCCGATGACGGCAGCTTTGAGCTTGCATTTCTTTCGGACGGTTCATCAACCCATCAGCTCGAACTCACCTGGCTGAAAGATAAAACCACCCCATACGAACTTGGCGACAACGAATCCCACATCGCATTCATCACCGACGACTACGACGCATCCCACGCCCTCCACAAAGAAATGGGCTGCATCTGCTACGAAAACACCTCCATGGGTCTCTACTTCATCGAAGACCCCGACGGCTACTGGCTGGAGGTCATACCAAAACGGTAGTAGCCATTAACATGTATAGCTAAGGCTTGCAATTCCCGCACGGGTCATATCCACCGTCTATTGAGTGTTCTCTTGTTAACCAATCAACCAAATTGATTTGTTGCACTCCGCTGTGGTCTCCAATATAAGCATCTAGCGTTATAAGAAATTTCGGGTAATTGTCATTAATTTTATAAAGGGATTCAAGTTCTCTTCCTAATGTATTTTCATCTAATACTGATGCCGATACTTGGTAATACTCTGTTTTCTTGTTACGGACTGCAACAAAATCAACCTCTGTCCCACGACCGGACTTGCCGATATTTATTGTATATCCTCGTCTTAATAATTCCAGATATACTATGTTTTCTATTTGATGACCAATATCTTTGTTTAACGTCATGAGTATCATGTTTCTTAAACCTGTGTCGCAACAATAATATTTACTTTCAGTTTTCAGATGCATCTTTCCTTTAATGTCATACCGATTCACTTTGTAAAAAAGATATGCATCAGTCAACGCTGCCAAATATGTGTCCACAGTACCGGAACCTGTCGGGCGACCGCTTGATGTCAATGTGTCGGCAATCTTCTTGGCAGAAACAGGACTGCCTACATTACTTGACAGAAATCCGGCAATTGATTTTACTAATGTTATGTCATTTATACCTTCCCGTGTTATTACATCCTTAACGAGTACAGTACTATAAATTCCTTCAAGATATTGACTATGCGAAAGAGAATTATCGATTAAACGAGTAGCATACGGAAACGCTCCCATATTCATATATTGATTAAATCGTTCGTTTCTATCTTCAATTTGAACCACTTTACTAAACTCTATAAATGAAAGAGGCAACATATCAATTTCTATATAACGACCGGTTAATTTTGTCGCAAGTTCTCCGGATAACATATAAGCGTTTGAACCTGTAATATATATGTCAATGTTCTTTCTTAAAAATAAACTCGATATAGCTCTTTCATATTCCTTGCAGTTTTGTATTTCATCAATGAATAGATATGTAACCATGTCTTTTTGTAAATGCGCATTAACATACGTATGTAACTTTTTATAGTTTAAAAGTTCGCAGTAATCATCATCCTCTAAATTGATAAGAATTATCTGCTTGTCTGCTACACCGTCACTTTTTAATAGCTTTATATAGAGTTCAAACAGGGTAGATTTTCCACATCTACGAACTCCTGTAACAACTTTAATCATATCCTTTTCCCGCCACGCAGAAAGCTGTTCCAAATATTCTTTTCGATTAATTAAATTATCCATGTTTAAACTCCTGTACTTAAATCACACATTGGTTTTATTATAACAAGAACTTGCACAGCTTGCAAGTTCTTGCTGGTTTCGGCAATCGCTTGCGTTTTTTGCAAGTGTTTGCCAGCACACAAGGAACACATGGGGGACGGTTATTTTATGCAGATATCCCTCTCTTTTTGTATATGAATCCGAATGCGGTTGCAAGTATTGCGAAATTTATTGTTATTATTATGATATTTGACAAAAAGGGTTCTCCGTTATAAATAGATGCAAGTCCCAGTGACATTTGCTCCGAGAAGACATATTTAAAGATGCTTTCGGCAAAGAAACTTTCTTGCGGGATAAACATCGGGAGAAATACTAGGAGCATCATAACAGGTGTTACTGCGGTTGAGGCTGCCGCTTGTGTTTTGCATAAAAGTCCGATTATTGCACCCACTACCGTAACAGGTAAAATTGCAATTCCCGTCATAAGCATAAATGTACCAAACGGAAGAATACTCCCAAGCCCCATTATGAAATACAAAACTCCGTTTGAGATAAACGTCAGAAGACCCGTAACAAGAACCTTGCTGATCAGAAAGTCTGCTCCCGATACCGTCGAAGCAATGAGCACACTGAGGGTGTGTTTTTCTTTTTCTTCAGCTATCATCACGCAGATGATGTTTGCTCCATTAATCAAAATGTTCATCTTTATAAGAAAATCGGCAAGCCAAACATCCGGCTCGTCCATGCCGAAGGTAAACATAATCGCCATTACAGGCATAATCAGTAAGCCGGAAATAATAAAAATGTTATATGCTAATGACTTAATGTCTTTTGCAAAAAGTGCAAATATTTTTCTTCCGGAAATCATTGCAGACCCCTCCCTGTCAGTTTTAAGAATATTGTTTCAAGAGTCGGTTCACCGGTATGCATTGTCGCTATTTGGTCATTTGCGATTAAATCGGCGATTTTGGTACTATTTTCTTTATTTAACCTAAGCTTGATTGATTCTCCGGATGTCAGAAGGATTTGAACGTATTTATTCGTGTTATACTTTTGACTTAATTCGTCAAGGGTTCCCATATCAATAATTTTGCCTTCATTAAATAAAACTATCCTATCGCAAAGCTTTGATGCTTCCGTCATATCGTGTGTTGTTAAGAAAAAAGTAGTACCGCCCTCCTTCATCTCCATCATCAGCTTATGAATTTCAATTGTTGTACTCGGGTCAAGCCCCGATGTAGGCTCATCAAGGAACAATACTTTGGGATTATGCATTAAAGCACGAGCCAGAACCAACCTTTGCTTCATTCCCCTTGAAAATTTCTTAACCGTTTTTTTTGCATGCTCTTTTAGCCCGACACGTTCGAGCATCGTTTTTATTTTTTTTGCATCCACATTTAAAATTCGTGAGAATAATAAAAGGTTGTCATAAGCGTTTAAGTTTTCATACAATCCCGAATTATCCGAAACGATTCCAATTTGCTTGTAGCTTTCGTGGTTAAGGGTTGTGTTACTCTTTCCCAGAATTTCAGCTGTCCCCATTTCCTGCCTGAGTTGCCCCGTGAGTAATTTAATCGTAGTCGTTTTACCTGCACCGCTCGGTCCGAGAAAACCTATCAGCTCTCCGCTTTGAATGGAAATTGAAACATCGTTGATTACTTTGCTCTCGCCGAAACTTTTATGAACATTTGTCATTTTAATTGCCGTATCCATATTTCCTCCTCTTTTTCATAGACTTTTTGCTCTGAGTCTCCGCTCAGTAACATCACAAGCACTGTAGCATATCCTTCGGAAGTACAGATTATAATTGAACAAACCGGCTTGAAAAAGTACCAAAGTGCAAAGGGTAAGCATTTTATCCGAAAATTACAACTGTTTATCCAAAAACACCTTGACCTCTGCTGCCGCGTAATTTAAATTATTACCTGAGGTGAACAATTTGAATTTTATTCTTTGTCTCAGTCTGTTTTTGTTTTGTATAATAATGATGCTTTGCGGCGAAAACATGAGTTTATTTAAAATTGAAAAAAAGAAAGAATTGAAATATAACATAATCGCCGTAGTGGTTTCACTTGCTTTTGGTTTTATTCTCGGTTTCAGCGGAATAGTTACTGATTTATCTCCGGAGGTTTTTTATCTGTATGTTACCCTCTATTTATTGATTATGTTATCGCTTATGCATAAAAATATTATCAAAGGGTTTTTTGCATCGTTAATGTCGGGGCTAACGATTTTCGGCATTAACGGAACCACGACCCTGTTCTTTAGGATTATCGGTCAGGAGGAGTTGATAGAGGAAAGCATTCTGTGGCTGATAACATATATTATATTTTTTGCCATTTTGGTTTCTTTTGTCCTTATTTTCAGCCGTTATCTTAAAAAGCGCATTGATATGAACATTTTTAACAATAAAAGCATATATGCCATAACAGCAATTTCGGGTATTATGATAATTCTTTCATACATTAATTACAGGGGAGATTTTTTAGACTCCACAGGTGATATAATGTATGCGTTGTTTTTTATTTCGGTAATACTATTATTTGTGATAATCATCAAAAACGCGTATAAGGAAAACTCGCTAAAAACCGAAAGGCTTATAACCGAAGCTTCCCGCAAATACATTCAGGATTTGGAAGAATCATATACAGCAATGCGGACAATTAAGCACGACTATGTAAATATCATGTCATCTTTTAAGCTGTATATTGAGAATAACGACATGGCAGGACTCGCCGAATATTACACCGGAGAACTATCGGAAATGAATAAGGAACTGCTTGGTTATGACCGGCTCATTGGTAGCTTGCAAAACATAAAAATCAACGAAATAAAAAGTGTTCTTATTTATAAGTGCTCTTTTGCATCACATCAGCAGATTGAACCGACCATTGAAGTCAGAGAAAGCATTGAAAATCTTGGAGTATCAACGGCAATTGTCTGCCAGATATTGGGAATCCTGATGGATAATGCAATTGAAGCAATTTTAGAAGCAGAGGAAAAGCAACTTGGAATTGCAGTCATAAAAAACCCGAATTCAAAAACCTTTATTATCAAAAACACATGGAAACAACAGAAAATAGCAGTAGACAAATTATTTGAGCTTGGCTTTTCAACTAAATCAAAAGACCGTGGCATAGGTTTGTATACGATTCGCAATTATACGGAAAAAATAAACAATCTCTATCTTGAAACAGAAATTGACGGAATATACTTCACTCAAACACTGACTGTAAAGGATGCACAATAATGTTGGAAATTTATGTTTGTGAAGACAATGAACGCTGGCGAAAATTATTATCCGAACACGTTTCGGACTATTGTGCAGTAAAAAACGTTGATGCTGCTCTCACTTTTGCAACACATGACCCAAAGAGTTTGCTATCTGAGTGGAGCGGCTTAAATCCTGCACTTTTTTTACTTGACATCGACCTAAAATCCGAAATAAACGGAATTGAACTTGCACGGTTAATAAGAGAAAAAAACGCCACCGGTTCAAAAGTTTTTATTATATTTATAACAACCCACTCTGAAATGACCCTCTTAACCTTCCAATATAAAGTAGAAGCTCTGGATTTTCTGATTAAAGACAACCCTGACAGCATAAAAATAAAAATCGGCGAATGCATAGATATCGCATTACGCCGGAGTTTTTCAGAAGACAGTTCAAAGGTGCTTAAGGTAACTGTTGATGATAGAATAATCTTTGTCGAACTGAGTGATATTATATTCATCGAAACAACACATGTCCGCCACAAGCTGCGCCTGCACACAAACAGCAGAGTATTGGAGTTTGGCGGAGAGCTAAAAGAAATAGAAGCAAAACTCGATGACTGCTTCTCCCGTTGCCACAAGTCTTATATAATCAACAAAAACAAAATAGCTTCAATAAATAAAAAAGAAAAAACAGTCACAATGACAAATAACACAACCTGCTTACTTTCACGGAATTGGAAATTAACATAGCAACAAAGCAGAGCCCCAATCCGGAACACAAGGGGACGGTTCTACTGTGCTCTAAGACTGACACAAGAGAACCGTCCCTATGTGTTTATAAACTCAATACTTACCCTATATCTGCATATAAATACCTTCAAGTGCAGTAATATGCGACCTCAGTGCGGCTTTTAGCTCTGCGGGTTTATATGCTTTTGATAATCCATCAAGCTCCCTCTTTATGAGATTGGATATTTTATCAAAAGCCGACTCCAGCGTCCTGTCCTCAGTGCCTGCATTTTCCGCTCTGCGTTCCGTAAACGTTCCGTTCTCGATACTTTCTGCGATTTCTGTTATATTTTCCTCAGAACCAACAAGCATCGCATCAAGCTCAGACCTTGTTACTTTAGTTTCACCGGATAAAATACTAAGCTTGGCTTCGGGGGATACTTCACCTAAAGCAATAAGAGCATCAGCAAGCTTGGAATCACGCTCTATAGTGCTTCTTGACACATTATATTTCTCAGCGAGTTTTGCAGCGGTATTTAACAAAACTTCATTTTGAGGTTTTGTTAAATCTTGCACATGAGGATTATTGCTCCCTTGGCTCCTTCTGTCTGCATGGTAATGTAAACCGCGAAAATACCTTAGTTGAAAGGTCGTAAGATTTCTGCGTGCAATTTGATTTCTGATAATCCAAATCACAACCTCATCACGGGAATTAAACTCCATACTCACTGTATTAAACGGAAGACCATGCTTTTGTGCGATATTGAATCGGTTATAACCATCAATCAATATCCCTTCCCATAACACTAATGAATCACGAATCCCGTTTTCCAAAACATCCGCCTCAAGATCTGCAAATGCTTTTTCATCAAGCACGGGAAGAAGAAACTTAAACTCATTATCAATAATAATCTCCTGCATAACCATACCCCTTACTTTTTTGTCAGTGCACCACACCGCAAAATCATTATGAACTATGAAGCAGGTTCAAGGTCAATAGATAAATATCAAAATTTTGATAAAATAAATTGTTCAAAGTGGGACACAACACAACCAAAGCAAATGACAGCAACACCCATTAACTCTAATATATGGATTATCACAGGAAGAGTTAAGTTTATAATAGTTTCTAGCATAAAAATCCTTTCCTTTTTATAGAGTTACATTACATTTAAGTAAGTTGTAATTTGAGATTTGTTTCTATAAGCAATAATTCTACTACGCTTGAATGATTATTAATGGTTACTAAATAGTATAAGTTTGTGTTTATTTGTAAGTGCTATACTTATTTTCCTCTGGTCTCCGGCAAACAGTGTCATTTCTCCTTTTGGACAGAAGTAACCCAGTAAGAGTGATTTGTTATTTTCTGGTGAATTAATATAAACAGCTCTTATCAACTCAGCTGCAGTGCAAGCTTCCGGTATCTCTGTAAAGAACTCTTCTGCTCTTTTGATAAACAATTCTTTTGAAGACAACGGTTCTGCATCATTAATATCATAATCAAGAAGATTTTCATAAAAATGAAATATTGATTCTTTTTCACTAATTTGCATAATCATTTTACTAATATAACGGTTACTGATTACAATGTTTTTTGTGCTATATTGATTTAAGATATCAAAATTTCTGGGATTAAGTATTTCTACGACAAGATCAATACTATCTGGATTAAAAGCCGGGTTATTTGCTATCTGTTTTTCGATAATATTATTAATAAAAACCAGATATGTAAGGACATCTGCATCAATATTTTCTTCGGGAACCGTATCGTCCGAAAGAATAATAATACTCCCACGGTTTCTATAAGATTCAATAAACTCAGTTATAGCATTATTTATTACATCACTACTATATATATCAGCACCAATAATCTTATTAATAAAAGAATATTGGTTATAGCATACATGTTTTTCCAAGTTCGCTTCTGAGTCAATTATTGTTACATCCAACACTTCCGGACCATCAATTTTCTTCCACTCTTTATAAAAAGCATCAATTCCTTCCATAATCGCTACACTTTTACTGTTATGTCCTAAAATAAGAATGTGTTTATCCAAAATCTCGTAATTGGGATTAATAGATACATTAAGATTCCGTGTTGATGAAAATGAACCAATATTATCAATATGTTGCTCAGTGTCAGACATATAATATCGGTAAAGTTTACCATCTTCATCATGAATTAGACTAAGAGGGATAGCTTCAAAATGGTCTTTAATATATCCAGATACAAATTCTGTTTCTGTAAGAGCATAATCATCAGATGCTTTCGTGAATAACGAAACACCTTTATTAGAAAAAAGTGTATTGTAAACGAGATTAAGTTCCGGCATTAATGCGAATTGAGAAAATACTTGTCCAAGAATATGATTTGCTGCCACGGGTATAATTTTGCATCCACCCCTGCTCTTCATTTGTTCAATAATTGTTTTAACTAATTTCAGGGTCCAATCGTTTTCTACTTCGACAACCACAACTTGATTTGGCATTGAGTCTTCTTCTGAGATTAATTGTGCAACTTGAAGCAATGTTTTTACTGTACTAGCATTCCCCTTTTCTTTTGTTTCAAGCACTTCATCTGAATCGTTGCTCTCATGCGCAATCGCCTTCCCGTTACTTAGGATGATTATACTTTTTGCATTTTTAATAGAAATATCATTTAATTGTTTGGCAGACCAGGAATCTCCTTCACGAACAATAAGCATTAATTTATTACTGACTTTATTTTTACGAATATATTTTTTCCGTTCAGAGGGTTGTAATTTCAAAGCAGTTTCTCTAACTTCTTTATTATCGATTTCAAGAGTGTCTGATAACCGTTCTTTTATCTCTTGTAAGATTTCGTCTTTATCGTGTTCTACAAGAACAACTATTTTTTCTCTCATACTTTTATGCATTAATTCATTAATAATCTCTGTTGCACACGTATTCCAGTTCAAAATTACAGTATGATTGGAAATACGTAACTTCCTGGTATTTGAATCTGCCATTTCAACAAAATTAAAAATAACCTGAGCAATGTAACCAATGACCGTACCTGTGAATGTTATCATACCGATAATAACGCAAATCATACTGAAAATAATGAGAATCGCATCTGCTCTATTAACCTCAGTAATTACATCACTGGTAAACCCTGAAACAAGCATAGTTGATGCGTAATATACACTATGCCAAAAACCAGGATTATCGAGCATCTCAAGCTCTAATGTCATAATAACAAATGCAGCAAAGAATAAAAAAACAATATTAGCTGCTAATATGATTAGCAATACCATTAGTTTTGGTGTTTTTACAGAACGAATGCTGATCCACTCACGTATTTTTTTCATATTTTATCCCCTATATTTAAGAATCTACTACAAAGGAGCTCCGCATTGATTACACTTATTTATGCTTTCTGAGGTTGACGTGTTCTTTCCTCCACAGTAATCACATGTAACAACTTTTTCTTTTGGGACCTCAGGGTCGGTTCCTCTAAATATTTTATTTATCGCATTCGTAACATTATCGAGTTTCGAGGTTATTTTCATAGCACCCTCATCAAGTATAATTTTATTATTAATCTTATCGATTTGAGCATTGCGTAAGAATCGGTATTTTTCATATTCCTCACATTTCTTGTCATTCGGCAGTTGATTAGCAATTTGGATACGGTCATTGATTATATCAACAACTTCATCATTACTTAAGTGGCTGTGAAAAGCAATTTCTGTAATGGAATAGATTTTTGACGCCGATATTAATGATGTTACTTTTTCTTCTCTTTTAATTCTAACATCAGTCTTTTTACCTAATTTAATAGAAAAGTAAACTATAACAAAAGTAAAACCTAAACCTCCGATAACAAAAAGAACTGTATATAAACCTTCTCTGGGTCCACTATTAAACTTAATTTCAAGTCCACCCATTCTTGCATTGCTTGTGAAACTGTATTTTCCGTCTCCTACATTATCAAATTCTATTTCAAAACTGTTGTTTACATTGTCAACTCTACTAGTTCGTAATCTATTTGTTCCGCTAATTAATGTAGCCGGAAAAGTTTTTGATTCACCTTGTCTTATACTCCCCAAATTTCTCCCATTAAGATATATTTCAATGTCATATTTATTTAACAATGTATTACTTTCATATTTAATAATAATATCAGCAGAACCGGATGAGTTATCTGATGATTTACAAGCACTGAGTATAAAAAATGAACATAGAACAAAAAAAATAATTAAACTCAGCTTTACTTTCTTCAATTAATAGCTCACCTCGTTTCTTACCTATTTCTTAATAACTCTATAATGGTGACCCGCAATACACGCATTCACCGACTTTACCGGTTACACTGTTAATAGCTCCACATCCTACACATTTTACTCTTCTTGCATCGAGCTGTTCGTTGTTTGTTCTGCTTTTACTATTTATTATTACTTCATTTGTTGCGATATTTACATAAACTCCTTCTAACAATTCTTTTTTAATGAGTGTCTGTAAATCTTCAATAATTATATTATCTGAAACGCCTGCAGCACTTGCTATATATGAAATGCTTACCTTCCCGCTATTTGGAACTATATTTAATACATTCATTCTCCTTGAAAACGTTCTTTTAAATTTTATGCCAATGTAAATTAAAGAAAATCCAATTACTGCGAAAACTACTCCAACAAAAGACAAGGAAATTAATCCTCCAATACTGCCAAATAAAGCACACCCTCCAAAAAAGAAACAAATCCAATAAGGATATCTCATTTCTTCAATTATAGTTTTTCGCTCATCATGTGCTTTTTCTACAGCACTTTTTTCTTTTTTCTTAAACAAATTTTATCCCCATATAACTGATTACTGTACTTCTGCATTATGTGTTAATTAATTTGAATTTATCGTACTGCCACAATCTGAGCAGAACTTAGGAGGCTTTGATGAATCAGGAGATTCCCATCCACATTCGGTACATTTATTAGTCGGTTCTTCGGGTCTTGGTTTACCACATTCTGAGCAAAATTTACCGGAAGCAATATTTTCTCCACAAAAACATTTCCATCCATTAATTAACTCCTGTTCAGGTTTTGGTTTTCCACATTTTGCACAGAACTTTCCTGTTATAACTTCATCACTGCATGAGCATTTCCAACTATCACCCTTTATTGGCGCAATTACATTTTCTTGTTTCGGAAAACCGCATTTAGTACAAAATTTACTGGTTATTCCATCATGACCACACGAACAATCCCAAGCAGTATCATTTGAATTATTATTTTGTTGCATTGTATATAAATTCTGTGCATTCATACCGCCTGTATTTGCAGCCATATTCATTCCTGCAAACGCAAACATCGGTCCTGTCACTTCATTACTTGCTGCGGATTTCATTGCTTCTGCTTGTGCATCAACAATAGAAGCTGCACCCATACCCGGGTCTCTCATTACAGCTTTCTGTTGAAGATTCTTAATCATATCTTCATCTTCTTTACTTGCGCTAACAGATGTGACGCCAAGAGAAACAATTTCAATACCACGCAAACTTTGCCACTGGTCAGATAATATATCATTAAGTGCTTGAGCAAGTTCTTGCGTATGTCCGGGTAATGCAGAGTAACGAATCCCCATTGCCGACACCTTAGAAAACGCAGGTTGTAATGCGGTCATAAGTTCTGTTCTTAACTGATTATCAATCATTTCGCGCACATAAGCAGTCGTTATATTGCCTGTAACGTTTGTATAAAATAAGATTGGATTGGTTAATTTGTAACTGAATTCACCAAAGCATCTTATAGCAATATCAATATCCAACCCTATGTTACTATCAACTACACGAAACGGAATCGGATTTGGTGTTCCATATTTATTTCCAATAATTTCTTTAGTATTAAAATAGTATACTCTTGTATCTAACCCGGGTTGCCCTCCAAGTTTGAATCTTTCCCATACCGTTTTCAAAGAACCTAGAGCATTTGCGCCCAAGTCACCCCCTGCAAAAAGTGAGGGTGTACCACCGGAATCAAAAATAAACTCACCCGGTTCAGAGCAAACATCAATAATTTTTCCTTGCTCAACAATAATCATGCATTGACCGTCGGCAACTGCTACTACAGAACCGGTAGATATAATGTTTTCATCACCTTTTACATTAGCTGAACGTCCTGTAACTCTTTTTCTTGCTTTTATTGCCAAAATATTGGCTGGTAATGTATCGCAATAAAAGTATTCTCTCCATTGATCAGCCAATGTGCCACTTATTGCCCCTTGTGCAGCTTTTATTAATCCCATAATGTAACCTGCTTTCTTATTCTAAGTCAGTGTTAATATTATAAATCTCTTTTACAGGAAACGAAAAATGCCGTGTACAGCCTGCTCTGGTGAGCAGTTTTACATACACAGCATGTTATGTGCGACACAAGCGACTATTATGACTTGCACCATGGTACATTAAGTCTTATAATAATCAGACGGTGTTGCTAGATGCAATTGTGTACGTAGCGTTCATACGTGTACAGGGTGGGGAGGGCTGCAACCCTTCCCGCCTGCCGCCGGAAATATCGGCGAGGCACTTTCGTTTCCTTAGCATGAGTATACATTCCGGCTCATGATATTGCAAGCGTTATTCTCAATATTTAGATAGTAAAAAGCAACATATATGTCTACAAACATTCCATTAGGTCATATATTTATAGATTGCAAGGATTGGAATGGTTGCAGGAGTTTTTTAAAACAAAATCCTTAACTTTTGCTTGATTTTCTAAAAATATTTTTATGTTGAAATATTCACAGTTTACCAACTGTAGTGATTACGTTAGTGTAAACATCGACCGATAAAGTGTTGAAATTGTAATCATTTTCACCACTTCCGTGTATATTGACAGCCTTTTGAGTCTCATGCTACGGTGCCGTTATACGGCACTTTTTTCTTGAAAATATCAAAAATAAATCATATAATATGGAGGTAAACGCAAATGGAATCAAACAGGGAGTTTAAATCAAATCTATTTTCAGGGCTTTTTAACGAACCTGACAATCTTCGAGAACTATATAATGCACTTGCAAATACAAATTACGGTAAAGACACACCGGTTAAGATTAATACAATAAAAAAGGTTTTCTTCAAAGGCATAAAAAACGATGTATCATTTACTATTGACGACAAGTTTGTAGTTATACTCGAACACCAATCTACCATAAATAATAATATGCCGCTTCGATGCTTGATGTATATAGGTAGAATATATGAAAAAATGATTTCCAAACGTTCGGCATTTAAACAAATATTAATTAACTTACCAACTCCTGAGTTTATTGTATTATATAATGGATTAGCTCCTTTCCCAAGTGAAAAGATATTGCGTTTGTCAGACGCATTTATATCAAAAAACTCACATGATATATTTGGAAATCTTGAGCTTACGGTTAAAGTAATAAACATAAATCACGGTTTTAATGATGAGCTTCTCAAAAAAAGCGAAACCTTAAGTATTTACACAACATTTTGTGAGAGTGTAAAAAACGAAAAGCAAAAGGGATACACCACGGATGAAGCGGTAGATAAAACTGTAAAATGGGCAGAGACACAGGACGCTTTTACTGGATTTTTGGAAAAATATGGAACGGAGGTCAGCAACATGTTAATGGCTGAATATAACATCGAAACTCATATGGAAGTAATGGAAGAAGAAATCGCCGAATTAGATGCCGAAATTGCTGAAAATAAAATCCATATGGCTGAGAAAGATGCCGAAATTGCCGAATTGACTGCATTGGTTGAGCAATTGAAGTCTGAAGCAAAAGAGAAATAGAACGCATAAAGCAACGAAACGAGGCCTATCAAAGAATATACTAAGGAGAGACAGCATATATGTCTATAAAAATTTCATTAACACACATTTTCATTGATTGCAAGGACCCGGCGGGGTTGCAGGAGTTTTATCATAAGCTGACGGGGTTGGAGAAGTGTAAAATGTATAATTCTCCGGGATTGGTTATAAACAAGGATTTAATGCTGATGTTTTCTGCATGTGATTTTGATTATATCCCGCCTGTTTGGCCGGAAGAGGATGGAATGCAGCAAAAGCAGATACATCTTGATTTTGGAGTCGAAGATTTAGATGCATCGGTTGCATATGCTGTTGAGCTTGGCGCTGTAAAAGCACCGCAGCAATACGGTGTAAATCACTGGGTCACACTGTTCGACCCGGAAGGTCATCCGTTTTGTTTGGGTATAGATGACTAATGCAATAAAACCGTTCTCGTAGTATTTTTTATTTTAATTGCACAAATTTATACATTATTTTGCTATTATTTGCCCACAATTTCTCAGGTGCATTGTAAGATGCAGTAAAGAGGAGCAGTGCAATTTAATGTGTTTTTCATAATTCTTGTATTTTTGTTTAATCAATGTATGTTAATATACAATAAATACTGAGTGATGATATAATGTTTATAATTTAGAAAAGGGAATTGTTAAATGAGTTTTATCGGGAATTTGTTGTGGCTTATATTTGGCGGATTGTTTCTGGCGTGTGTATGGGCTATTACCGGGTTGCTGTTATGCATAACAATTTTCGGTATTCCGTTTGGTATTCAATGCTTTAAGATTGCGAGCTTTGTACTTTGGCCCTTTGGCAGGGACTGCATACCCGGCGGGTTCGGGGTTATGGGTGCTTTGGGTAATGTGATATGGATTTTAGTATGCGGTATTTCACTGTGCCTGAGTCATTTATGCTTTGGTTTACTATTTTGCATAACAATAGTGGGAATTCCATTCGGATTGCAGCATTTCAAGTTGGCAAAACTCTCACTAATCCCGTTCGGAGCGCAAATAGTTACAAAAAACCAAATGCCGGATTACCCGTAAAAGACGATAAACTCATAAATCAGCAAAATCATTTCATGAATATTGCTTAAATAATTATATTTAATACTAATAAATGCATTTTCTTTGGAATATACTTGACAAACAGAACCTCTCCTTGTCTAATTAGAGAATAGAGAGGTTTTATAGTTTATATAAATATGGAGGTACTTTGTTATATGGATAAAAAAGCAAGTAAAAAGAAACATGACGATGATAACAGGCCGGTAATACTCGCTGTTGATGATGCTCCCGACATCTTGCGAACGGTTCATTCTCTATTAAAGGATAAATATAAAGTACACACATTGTCGGACCCCGTTAAGCTTAAAGAGCTGTTAACAGAACTAACACCGGACTTATTCCTGCTCGATTACAGCATGCCCGAAATAAGCGGATTTGAGTTAATGCCTATTATACGTTCATTTCCCGAGCATAAAAACACACCTGTAATCTATTTGACAAGTATAAAATCTGCAGATTTTTATAATCTTTCAACCCGCCTCGGTGCGTGTGATTACTTGATAAAACCGATAAATGCCGAAAAACTTCGTGAAAAAATTGAACTCCACACTAAAAAATAATAAACCAAGGGGTGTTTTTTTGTCTGATACTATTGCTGCTGTTGCCACCGGGAGCGGAATTTCTGCTGTCGGAATTATCCGTATCAGCGGAAACAAAGCGTTGACCGTTGCGGATAATATGTTTCGTTCTGCAAACGGAATGCGTTTATATGATGCAGCATGCAGGCAAATGTATTACGGTGAACTGGTAAGACAGCCGACACAAGGGGACGGTTCTCCTGTGTTTGCCGAAACATTAAACAATAATTCGTCAGGCTTAAATAAAAACACAGGAGAACCGTCCCCTTGTGTTATTGATTTATGTCTATGTGTAGTTTCGAGAGCACCCAATTCGTATACCGGTGAGGATACTGTAGAGTTTCATTGTCACGGTTCCCCGGTTGTCCTATCGGAAGTATTGCAACAGCTTTTTAAACACGGAGTCCGGCAGGCTTTGCCCGGGGAGTTTACCAAACGGGCATTTCTGAGCGGCCGAATGGATTTAACACAGGCGGAAGCTGTTATAGACCTGATTGAGTCCGAAACGACCGCTGCAGCTAAAAATGCAGCCGGTCAGCTTCAAGGAATGATAGGCTTAAAGCTTAGCTCAATATATAACAATCTTCTTGATATAATGACGCATTTTCATGCTGTTCTTGATTATCCCGATGAGGACATAGATGAATTTAACCTGCAAACCTATCTGAACAGTCTGCAGGAAGTAGAATCGGAATTGCAGCATCTGCTTAAATCATATGAGCACGGTAAGGTTATAAAAAACGGAATACCTACCGCTATTATCGGGCGGCCGAATACGGGAAAATCATCACTGTTAAATGCTCTTTTAGGTTTCGAGCGTGCCATTGTTACCGATGTTGCAGGTACAACAAGAGATACCATCGAAGAAAAAGCTATTATAGGAAATGTCCTGCTGCGTCTTATCGACACTGCAGGACTAAGGCACACGGAAAATGAAATCGAAAAGCTCGGAGTTGAGAGAACTGTTGCCGCTCTCAGCGGTGCGGAGCTCGTTATCCTTGTACTCGACGGTTCGCAGCCGCTGATGCGCGAGGATTATGACGCACTGCACTCGATTCCGCCGGATGTTCCGAAAATCGCTGTCGTCAATAAATCCGATTTACCTGCAGTTCTAAGTGATACCGAAATTAACAAACTCGGAATCAAATACTGCAGCATATCAGCCCTATCCGGCGAAGGGCTTACTTCTTTAGACGAAGAAATAAAAAACTTGTTCCCCCTGTTTGCCGCTTCTCCCGAAGATACCGGAGATGACTCCGGCAAACACATACAGCAATACGGAAGCCTGATAACAAATGCAAGGCAGGCAGATGCACTGACAAGATCTGCCGGCAGTATAAATGAAGCAATAACGGCATTGACCGCATCGGTCACACCGGATGCGGTTCTGGTCGATATAGAGTCTGCACTTTCCGCAATAGGTGAAATCACCGGTAAAAACATGCGTGAGGATATTATTTCCGGTATTTTTGAAAGATTTTGTGTCGGAAAATAAGTGATTTTACTTTTTTATAAAATTACCTATTCCCTTTAGAAAAATATGTGGTACAATAGTCAAGCTCGCTATTTTTTGAATGTTAAACACATTAAATAAAGAAGTAAATTAATATAATTAATCAGGAGGGTTTCAATGAGCAATAAGTATGTATATCTGTTTTCCGAAGGTAACGGAACAATGAAAGAGCTTCTCGGCGGTAAAGGTGCTAACCTCGCTGAGATGGTAAATCTCGGATTACCCGTACCGCAAGGCTTCACAGTAACAACCGAAGCTTGCACAAAGTATTATGATGACGGCGAAAAAATAAGCGATTCAATACAGGCAGAAATTATGCAATACATCGAAAAACTCGAAGGCATTGCAGGCAAAAAATTCGGTGATGAACACAACCCGCTGCTCGTTTCCGTCCGTTCCGGCTCACGTGCTTCCATGCCGGGAATGATGGATACAATCCTTAACCTCGGTCTTAATGATAAGGTCGTTGAAGTCATGGCAAACAAAAGCGGCAATCCCCGTTGGGCATACGACTGCTACCGCAGATTTATCCAAATGTATTCAGATGTCGTTATGGAAGTCGGGAAAAGCTACTTTGAAGAACTCATTGACGAAATGAAAGAAGAAAAAGGCGTTAAGGAAGACCTCGAACTGACCGCCAATTGCTTAAAAGAGCTTGCACATCAGTTTAAAGATGAATATAAAACAAAAGTCGGCTCTGATTTCCCGGAAGACCCGAAGGTCCAGCTCATGGGTGCTATCAGAGCAGTTTTCCGTTCATGGAACAACCCCCGTGCAATCTCATACCGCCGTATGTACGACATTCCCGGCGACTGGGGTACAGCAGTCAACGTTCAGGAAATGGTATTCGGAAACCTCGGCGACACCTCCGGAACAGGCGTTGCATTCTCACGTAACCCCGCAACAGGCGAAAAGAAACTCTTCGGTGAGTTCCTAATGAACGCACAAGGCGAAGACGTTGTTGCAGGTATCCGTACTCCGAACAATATCGACCAGCTTCGTGACATTATGCCCGGCGCATATGATGATTTCGTAAAAATCGTTGCAAAACTCGAAAATCATTACAATGATATGCAGGACATGGAGTTTACAATTGAAGATAAAAAACTTTTCATGCTACAAACACGCAGCGGTAAACGTACTGCAGCAGCAGCACTCAAAATCGCATGTGATTTGGTAGATGAAGGCAGAATCGATGATAAAGCTGCTGTTTTAATGATTGATCCAAAATCTCTTGATGCTCTGCTTCACCCGCAATTTGACGCGGCAGCTCTTAAAGCTGCAGCGCCAATCGGCACCGGTCTTGCCGCATCACCGGGTGCTGCAACAGGTAAAGCATCATTTACGGCCGAAGATGCAAAGAAAAGGACTGACGCAGGCGAAAAGGTTATTCTTATCCGTCTTGAAACCACACCGGAAGACATCGAAGGTATGGCAGCTGCACAAGGTATTCTCACCGCACGCGGTGGTATGACATCACATGCGGCAGTTGTTGCCCGTCAGATGGGTACATGCTGTGTTGCAGGCTGCGGAGCTTTAAGAATTGATGAAAAAGCCCAAACATTTGAACTTGGCGGCAAAAAGTATGGTATTAACGACTCTATAAGCCTTGATGGTTCAACCGGAAATATTTACGGCGAAGCAATCACAACAACCGAAGCAACTATAGGCGGTGAGTTCGGACGTATCATGGCTTGGGCGGATAAATACAGAAAACTCAAAGTCAGAACAAATGCGGACACCCCGCATGATGCAAAAGCAGCAATTGAGTTTGGCGCAGAGGGTATAGGCCTTACACGTACAGAGCATATGTTCTTTGAAGCCGACCGTATCCCGGCAATCCGTGAAATGATTTGCGCAGAAAACGTGCAGGAGCGTGAAGAAGCACTTGCAAAACTCGAGCCGATGCAACAAAAAGACTTCGAAGGCATTTATGAAGCAATGGAAGGCAGACCCGTAACCATCCGTTTCCTCGACCCGCCGCTCCATGAGTTCCTCCCGACACACGATAAGGATATTGAAGTTCTTGCAAAAGATACCGGCAAATCCGTTGATGATATCAAAGCCATCATTACAAGACTCCATGAGTTCAACCCGATGATGGGACACCGCGGCTGCCGTCTTGCAGTAACATTCCCCGAAATCGCAGTTATGCAGACAAAAGCAGTTATTAAAGCAGCAATCAAAGTAAAAGCTGCACATCCGGACTGGGATATCCTCCCAGAAATCATGATTCCGCTTATCGGCGAAGTTAAAGAGTTTGTATATCTTAAAAACATCGTTGTTAAAACAGCAGATGAACTGATTAAAGAAGCAGGCAGCGCACTTAAGTATCTCGTCGGTACAATGATTGAGATTCCTCGTGCATGTCTGACTGCTGATGCAATCGCAAAAGAAGCCGAGTTCTTCTCATTCGGAACAAACGACCTTACACAAATGACATTCGGATTCTCACGCGATGACGCAGGTGGCTTCCTTGATGAATATTATCAAAAGAAAATATTCGAATCCGACCCGTTTGCAAGAATCGACCAAATCGGCGTCGGCAAGCTGATGGAAATGTCAGTTGAACTCGGCAAAAAAGCCCGTCCCGACATCAAACTCGGAATCTGCGGCGAACACGGCGGCGACCCCTCATCGGTTGAGTTCTGCCACAAAATCGGACTCAACTACGTCTCCTGCTCACCCTTCCGCGTACCAATCGCCCGCCTCGCAGCAGCCCAGGCGGCACTGAAAGACTAACCTAATAAAAACCAGAAGCCCTGCAGCCGCAGGGCTTCTACTTATTTGTTATATAGCTAGTCTTTCAACTCCGCTACGATTTCTTTGATAATCTTATCGTAATCGTCGTACGGGACCTGGCAGGTGCCGACCTGGTGGTGGCCGCCGCCGCCGTGCTTGAGGCATATTGCGCCGACGTTTGCTTTGCAGGTTCTGTTAAGGACGCTGTAGCCAATTGCTATCGGGCAGTTTTTCTTATCTCTTCCGTCTACTACCCAACAGGATACGTTTTGCTCGGGGAACAGGCTGTATACAAGGAATCTGTTTCCTGTGTAAATCGGATGCACTCCGCGTAAGTCTGTAACAATTACATTTCCGTCTGTCCATGTGTGTTCTTTAACCATTTCCTTAAACATGGCATCCTGTTCAAAATACATTTCCACACGTTCCTGGACATCGGGTATTTCAAGGATAGCTTCAATATCGAGCTTTGCACATTCGTCAATAAGATGCTCCATCAGCTCGTAGTTACTGATCCGAAAATCATGAAAACGGCCGAGACCTGTGCGCGGGTCCATAATAAAGCCAAGCAGTACCCAACCTTCGGGGTTCAGTATTTCTTCTTTTGTAAGCTTGCCCGAGTCAACCTTGTCTACTGCTTTGACCATTGTTTCAAAATGAGGAAGTCTTTCTTTACCTCCGTAAAATTCGTAGATAACACGAGCGGCACTATCTTCAATACGGCTTTCACCTTCGAATTTTATATCACTGCCAAGTCTTTCATTTTCGCTCGAATGGTGGTCAAACCACATTTTACAACCCTTAACATAAGGTACATTTGCAAGGACATCATTATCCGTTACTTCGACGATTCCGTCCTGCATATCCTTCGGATGGACGAACTTCCAATGGTCAATGACTCCAAGCTCCTTAAGCAATGCGCCACATGCGAGTCCGTCAAAATCCGATCTGGTTAATAATCTCATCATTTCCCCTCCGTTATGAATTAATAATTATCATTATATACTCTCCGATATTCTCAACATTATAGCATGGGGTATATCCAAAACGCAAACATGAAATATAGTAATTTTTATTTTGTACTAAAACTCAACTTATGGTATACTGAGGATTGCGGGTTCGATTATATAACTAATGAAAGCGGGTATTTTACAGTGAAAAAAATCGTTTGTGATTCTTATGAAGATGTTTGCAGTTATGCAGCCGATATATATGCTGCGCAGCTGAAAGATAAGCCCGATTCCGTTCTCGGTCTGGCAACAGGCAGCACTCCGGTGGGGCTTTATAAAGAATTATCAAGAAGATACAGCAAAGGTGAAATTGATTTTTCCAAAGCCGAATCATTCAATCTTGATGAGTACTATCCGATTGATCCGAAGCATCCGCAAAGCTACGATTATTTTATGCGTGAAAATCTTTTCGATAAAATCAACATGTCCAAGTTTCAAATTCCAAACGGCGGAGCACCCGACCCGATTGCCGAATGCACAAGATATGATTCCGAAATCGACAAAGCCGGCGGTATTGACCTTATGCTGTTAGGCATAGGTTTAAACGGCCATATCGGCTTTAATGAACCTGCTGTTTCTTATCCCGCAGGGACATACCTGGTAAATCTGACCGAAAGCTCAATAGAAGCAAACTCACGCTTTTTCGGCCCCGGCGAACATCAACCGGTTACAGCATTAACAATGGGAATAGGGCATATATTTAAATCAAGAAAGGTTTTACTCTTAATCTCGGGAGCAGCGAAAGCCGACATTACAAAAAAACTTTTCGAGGGTAAAATACATACCGATATACCTGCATGTTTTCTCCTGCTGCATCCGAACGTAACTGTTATAGTAGACAAAGCAGCAAACGGAGAATAAACGTGTCAAAACACAGGACCATCAGCAAGTGAGGAGTGTTAAGCATGAAAAATACCGGAGTTATTGCAAGAGGAATAGTCACACCGATTTTTAAGCAAGGTGACGATATCATCGATATGATTTGCGAAAGCCTTTTAAAAGCAGCAAAAGACGGCGGATTTACTTTAAATGATAATGACATAGTAGGCATTACAGAGGCAGTTGTCGGACGTGTTCAGGGAAATTACGCAAGCCTGGAGCAGGTATCAAAGGATGTAAATAATAAATTCGGCGGCGGCTCTTTGGGAATCGTATTTCCGATACTTTCAAGAAACCGCTTTGCAAACACGCTTATCGGAATCGCAGGCGGATGCGACAAGCTTTATATCCAGCTTTCATATCCTCAGGATGAGTTCGGAAATACACTTATCGATTTAGCTGTTTGCGACGAAAAAGGTGTAGACCCCCATTCGGACAGCTTTACCGAAAGTCAGTTCCGTGATATTTTCGGTGATAATACCGTGCATAAGTTTACCGGTGTTGATTATATAAAGTATTACAAGGAAATCGCCGGAGACTGTGAAATTGTTTTCTCCAACGACCCGACATATATATTAAATTATACAAAAAACATACTTTGCTGTGATGTTCACACAAGGTACCGTACTCAGGCTTACATTCAAAAAGCCGGTGCGGAAAAATGCCTGCGCCTTGATGAAATTCTCAATAAACCTGTTGACGGCAGCGGTTTCAGTGATTACGGCCTGCTTGGGGCAAATAAGGCAACTGATGAATCTTTAAAACTTTTTCCGCGCGATACGGAAACACTTGTTTACGATATACAAAACGAGCTGAAGAAGAGAACAGGTTCGGTTCTTGAGGTTATGATATACGGCGACGGAGCTTTTAAGGACCCTGTTTGCGGTATTTGGGAGCTTGCCGACCCCGTGGTTTCTCCTGCTTTTACAAAAGGGCTTTCAGGGACACCGAATGAAATAAAAATAAAATATATTGCAGATAATGATTTTGCAGATTTGACGGGCCAGGCACTTACAGACAAAATCAGAGAGCGTATAAAGAGTAAATCAGACAATCTTGTCGGCGATATGGCTTCTCAAGGAACAACACCCCGCAGAATCCACGATTTGGTCGGAAGTCTTTGCGACCTTGTCGCAGGCAGCGGAGACAGAGGTACACCAATTGTTCTTGTGCAAAATTACTTCAAGAACTACGCAAGTGAATAAGAGAGCAAAAATAAAATTATGAACATATTAAACGATTTCAGCAAATTTAATTCAGAGGCTGCAGCACTTGCAGCAGAAACATACGGAACGCCTGTTTATGTATACGACGAAGCTTTAATCCTCGAGCGGTGCAGGGAATGTACCGAAATGCCCGAGGCTTACGGTCTTATTGTGCGTTATGCAATGAAGGCAAACTCCAACAGAACACTTCTAAAACTCATCACCAACGCAGGTCTGCACCTTGATGCAAGCTCCCTTAACGAGGTTGTCCGTGCCGGTCTTGCCGGAGTTGCGTATGATAAAATCATGCTCACAACCCAGGAGGTCCACACCGGTGAGGATAGGAAAAAGCTTGAAGATTTATTGCTCAGCGGACTCAGGTACAACGCCTGTTCATTAACCCAGCTTCATCATATCGGAGGTTTTGCAAAGGCAAATAATATTGATGTGGGTATTCGTGTCCACCCCGGTATCGGTTCGGGCGAGAGCGCAACCAGAAATACGGGAGATGACTACTCATGCTTTGGTATCCATCTTTCCGACCTTCCCGCAGCTCATAAGTTTGCAGCAGAAAACGGAATAAAATTCAAACACATCCACGTTCATATCGGTTCCGGCGCAGATACAAAAATGTGGCGGCAAAATATCGATTTACTGCTGGATATTATTGAAAACCATTTTCCCGACGCAGACACCGTCTGCTTTGGCGGAGGCTTAAAGGAAGCTCGTATGCCCGGCGAATATGCTGCAGATGTCCCGCTCCTCGGCAGTTATGCAAAAATGCAGATAGAAGATTTCTATAAAAAAACCGGCCGCAAGCTTAAAATGGAGATTGAACCGGGCACATATATAACAGCGAATGCAGGGTATGCCGTAACACGTCTTATCGACAAGAAAAAAACCGCCCGCTCGAACTTTGTCATAACCGACGGAGGTATGGAAATCAATTCCCGGCCTTTATTGTATGGTTCAAAGCACCCTGTATATATTGTTTCATATGATGGCACACGTGTAATTTCTTCTGAGTTTGACGAAGCAAAACATGATTTCGAAGCAGTCGTTGCAGGTAAATGCTGCGAAAGCGGCGACTGCCAAACCCTTGATATGGACGGCCATGCTGTCGCCCGTGCAATGGGTGAGCCAAAGGTCGACGACTTACTTATAATCGGCGGTGTCGGAGCTTACTGCTCGTCAATGTCACCATATAACTACAACTCCCACCCGCAGGCCCCCGAGGTTCTCTTTACCACAAAAGGAAAACTTGAACTCATCCGCAAAAGACAAACCCTTGAGCAAATGCTGGAAAACGAGATTTAATTTATGCAAACGATTCGTATTGGTATAGCAGGTTACGGCAATGTCGGCAAAGGTGCAGCTCTGGCAGTAAGCACCGCACCCGACATGGAGCTTAAAGCCATCTTCACCCGTCGCAAACCGGAATCAATAAAGACCATCAACGACTCAATATCGGTTTTGCCAATAGAAAAAGCAGCATCAATGAAAAACGAAATTGATGTAATGCTGCTTTGCGGCGGCAGCGCAACCGACCTTCCCGAGCAGGCGCCGTATTTTGCTTCAATGTTTAATACTGTTGACAGTTATGATAACCATGCAAAAATACCCGAATATATGGCGGCGGTTGATGCCGCAGCCGTAAAAACAACAGCAATAATATCCGCAGGCTGGGACCCCGGCCCGTTTTCCATGATGCGCTCACTGTTTGAATCCATTATACCCGACGGAGCAACATATACATTTTGGGGCAAAGGTGTTTCTCAGGGCCACTCCGACGCAATCAGGCGAATAGACGGAGTGAAGCATGCCGTTCAATACACAGTTCCTATTGACAGCGCTGTTCAGGCTGTCCGCAGCGGCGGCAGACCGGACTTAAAAGCACGGGACAAAATGAAGCGTGATTGTTACGTTGTTATCGAAAACGGTGCAGATAAAAATTTAATAGAAGAATCCATAAAAAACATGCCGCACTATTTCGCCGATTACGACACCTCGGTAAGCTTTATCGATATGGAAGAATTTAATAAAAACCACACGGAAATGCCGCACGGTGGAATGGTGCTTCGCAGCGGCAATACAGGTAAAAATAAGCAGGTAATGGAATTTTCCCTAAACCTTGAATCCAACCCCGAATTTACCGGCAGTATAATGACCGCCTATGCAAGAGCAGCATATAAAATGTCAAAAGAGGGTTTATACGGTGCAAAAACCGTGCTTGATGTCCCGCTCCATTATCTTTCGGAAAAAGACAGAGCTACATTAATAAAAGAGCTTCTATAGAGGCTCTTTTTTCTTTACCGCAATCATTATTCGTATCAGATAGTCCTTATCGTCAATAGCGCAGATTTCGTTTATCGGATACTCTTCAAACGCATCTCCGCTGATTTCGTATCCGTTTTCGTCTATATAATCGCTTATCCTTTCGAATAAATCACTGTTTATACCGTAACCGCCTCTCTTGTAGCCGATTGCATAAAGTGACGCAGGTCTTCTTTCGTAGCCGTCGGGATTATAGAAATAGTATCTGTCCGGATTGCTCCAGTCTTTTCTTTCAAGTTTATCACGGGAATACATAGCCCAGACCGGATAATTCAAGTCAAAACCGGGGTAGTTATTGCTCACATCACGATAAAAACTGAGCAGCGTATCATAATCGCTCCTCTCCCTGCTGTAATCATTTAAACGCCCGAGAACAATTGCCTCTGCAGATAAAAACTCCACCGTTATTTCACGCTCGTCTACATATGAAACAGAGCTTATTGCTTTTTGTAATGTTAAAAGGAGCTTACGGGCATTTACCCATTCTTTGATTTTCTTGTCGATTTCTTCTATCTGTTGTTTAAATACACTGTCTGCAAGCTCCGGGGTACGCCTGTCTCTAAGCCCTGCGATATCTTCGAGAGACATACCAAGCTGTTGAAAGGTACGAATAACATTAACAATTGCAAGCTGTGAAACGGAATAATAACGATAATTATTCTCACCCCTGAGAACGGGAGAAAGCAGCCCTATCCTGTCATAATGGAGTAATGTATCTCGTGTTGTACGGGATAACTCCGCAAAATCGCTTATAGAAAGCAGACCACTTTCGGGCATAATATATATCTCCTTTCCGGTATTTTAAACTCATTTTTTTACTATTTTATCACAAACCGTTGTCTTGCACAACAGTTATTTTGTTTATTTTTAAACGTTTAATAATGTTTTTTGTGCATTGTGCATTATTTGTTCATATAATTTGATAATATTTATGTTACTTTTTACATTCTATTTCTTATTGACTCGTGTGTCACTCTATAGTGTATATAATTAATTGTATCCGCGATGCCGTGATTGCTTGACTGTAATCAAACCGTGATGATACAATATCCGGAGTAAACAATAGTAATATAAAACATTAATTATGTGTTTGCACGGGCAAAAAAATAGTAAGAGAGTGTGAATAGTATGCCAACGATTAGACCAATATCAGATTTAAGAAACAATTCAAACGAAATCAGCGAATTTTGCCGTTCATCAAGAGAACCGGTTTTTATAACAAAAAACGGTGTCGGTGATATGGTGGTGCTGAGCATTGACATGTACGAGAGGCAACAGGCGCAACTCGATCTCTACGGCAAGCTTGCCGAATCGGAAACGGAAACAGCTTCCGGCTCGGACAGCGTAGAGTTTTACGGGTTTGTAAAAAAACAAAGGGATGATGATAATGGATGAATATAGTGTAAAAATATCTTCTCCTGCGCAAAACGATTTTCTTGAAATCGCAGAGCGCATCAAGATGCTGCCTCCTGAGGAAGTAGCGCAGCATTTTGACAGCATACTCGGCAAAACAAAAGTATTGGCAACAAAGCCCGAAAGCTGTCCATATGCGAGGGATTCCCAGCTTCGGCTTCGGGGCTACAGAATGCTGACCATTGATGAATACATTTATTTCTTTGTAATCATTGAAAAAAACGTAATCATCCGCAGAATCCTGTACGCAAGAAGACAATATGACAGATTGATGTAAAGAATCTTAGGATTCATCAGTCATAATGCTCCTTTATACAGACAGGCTTACTTTGTTCAAGTCCTCCTGAGCCTGAAAGGAACTGCTGACGATTTACATATATAACAAAGGGACGTTGGTTTGACAAACCTACGTCCCTCTGTCATACTGCAAATAAACATTTTTCAAAGAGGTTGGAGCAGATGTCAGATAATCAATATACGTTTGAAAACGAAGAATATAAGGATGCATACCGCCACACAACAGCTCATATATTGGCGCAGGCTGTTAAGCGTTTGTATCCCGGAGTTAAGCTTGCAATAGGCCCTGCAATAGCAGACGGGTTCTATTATGATTTTGACTCACCCGAGCCATTTACCCCCGAAGTTATCGAGCAGATCGAAGCAGAAATGCGTAAAATCTCAAAGGAAAAGCTGACCCTGGAACGGTTTGAGCTTTCCCGTGAGGAAGCATTGAAAATGGTTAACGAGCAAGGTGAAACATACAAAGCCGAGCTTATAAACGACCTGCCGGAAGGTACTATAATCAGCTTTTATAAACAGGGCGAGTTTACCGACATGTGCGCAGGCCCGCATGTTGATACAACCGCAAGGATAAAAGCAAATGCATTAAAACTCACAAGCTGTACGGGAGCATACTGGCGGGGAGATGCCGAAAACAAAATGCTGCAGCGTATATACGGCACTTGCTTTATGAATAAAGAACAGCTTGACGAGCATTTAAAGATGATTGAAGAAGCAAAGCTTCGTGACCATAGAAAGCTCGGGCGTGAGCTTGATTTGTATGCTCTATATGATGAAGGTCCCGGATTCCCGTTTTATTTTCCAAACGGAATGATAGTCAAAAACCAGCTTCTTGAATTTTGGCGTGAAGAACATACAAAAGCCGGATACGAAGAAATCAGTACGCCGCTTATTTTAAACGAGGATTTATGGCATCAGTCGGGGCACTATGAAAACTATAAAGACAAAATGTATTTCCTTGGAATTGACGAAGGCGGCTTCGCCGTTAAACCGATGAACTGCCCGGGCGGAATGCTTGTATATAAACGCCGTATGTGGAGCTACAGAGATTTACCGGTCCGCATGGCAGAGCTTGGAATTGTACACCGTCATGAGCTTTCCGGAACACTCCACGGTCTGATGCGTGTCCGGGTTCTAACTCAGGATGATGCTCATTTATATATGATGCCCGAACATATTCCTTCGGAAATTGCCGGTGTAATTGATTTAATCGATAAAATTTACAGTGTTTTCGGATTTAAATATCGTGTTGAATTATCTACCCGCCCGAAAAAATTCATGGGTGATATAGACACATGGAATAATGCCGAAAAAATCCTTGAAGATGCTCTGATAGAAAAGAACATCGAGTACCGGATTAATCCGGAAGACGGAGCGTTTTACGGCCCTAAAATAGATTTTCACCTGCTCGATTGCCTAAAGCGTTCCTGGCAATGTGCGACACTGCAGCTTGATTTCCAAATGCCCGAACGCTTTGAGCTTGAATATGTCGGCGCAGACGGCGGCAAACACCGCCCTGTTATGATTCATCGTACGGTACTTGGCTCACTCGACCGTTTTATTGCAATCCTCACCGAACACTACGCAGGAGCGTTCCCCGCATGGCTCGCTCCCGTTCAGGTTACTGTCATGCCGATAACAGAGCGTACACAGGCATATGCATGGGAAATTTTCGACAAACTCAACGAAGCCGGATTCCGTGTGGATTCAGACTTCCGAAACGAAAAGATCGGTTTTAAGATTCGCGAAGCGCAAATGCAAAAAATCCCATATATGCTTGTTCTGGGTGACAAGGAAGCAGAAAACGGGCAAATCACAGTAAGAAAACGGGGCGAAGGCGACATCGGAGCAATGACACTTAATGATTTTATAGCCAAACTATCCGACGAAGTTCAACAAAAAGTATAATAGCTAATCCTTGTTATATCTTATGGTACATACAGACTGCACGTTTTATCCCGATTGGCAAAATATCATATAATGTTAGTCATTTTCTCAATAAATGCTTGTGTTTTTAATAAAACGATGTAATAATGGCAATGGTAAACGGTTATTTACAGTTAAAATGTTAATCGATTAAATTCAGAAAGGTAATATTATTTAATGAGCAAATTCACGATTATGGTTGATACCAGCTACGATTTACCGCAGGAGTTCATTGACAGTAACGAGCTTAAAATCATTCCCATTCCATTTCATCTTAACGGTGAAACGCATGAAGACGGACGCTGGCAAGATATTTCCGACGAAGATTTTTATAAAGCATTAGCAGATGGCGGTAGTGCAGGCACAACTCTTATTAATCCCGAAACCTTTAAGGAGGCATTTACGGATTATGCAGAAAGAAATGAAGAATTGCTTGTTATATTACTCAGCAGCGGTCTTTCCGGCACTGCACAAAACGGAGCGCTTGCTCTGCAGGATGTAAAAGAAACCTATCCGGATTGTAAAATTTCCGTTGTCGACGGTCTCAACGCAGCAGGCGGCACAGGGCTTGTTACAGCTCTTGCAGTCGCAAAACGCAACGAAGGATTATCTGCAGAGGAAACCGCAAAATGGCTTGAGGATAAAAGACATTCATGCTTCTCGCTCTTTACGGTTGATGATTTAATGTACTTGCACAGAGGCGGACGCTTAAGCAAGCTCCAAGCCGTCGCAGGTTCAATTATCGGAATCAAGCCGCTTTTAAATGTTCACCCGGACGGAACACTTAAGCTGAAGGATAAAGCACGAGGACGCAAAGCCGCTCTCGAAACCCTTATTTCTCAAATGTCCCGCAGCCTGCATCCCGATACAAAAAAACTCGACACAGTAATAATCAGCCACTCCAACTGCATCGAAGATGCCAATAAAGTCGCTGATATGGTAAAAGCAAGAGTTGATGTCGAAAACCTCTACATCGTAATGATGGGCCCCGTCATCGGCGCCCACGTCGGCCCCGGCTGCATCGCCCTCTTCTTCGAAGCAGACATGGACAGACCCGAATACGAAGAAAAGTTTTACAACAAGAAGTAACAAAAAATAAAGAATCGGGTGGCAGTTGCCACCCGATTCTTTTACTTTTAGTCCGTCAGGCCTTGTGCTTCGCGGTCTTTCAGTGCGTCTTTTCTTGAGAGGTTTACGCGGCCGCGGTCGTCGATTTCCATGACTTTTACCCATGTCATGTCGCCCTCTTTTAGGATATCCTCAACTTTTTCGACTCTGCGGTTTTCAAGCTTTGATATATGAACCATTCCGTCTTTTCCCGGAACAAGCTCTACAAATGCACCTATCGGTATAATTCTTACGACCTTACCGTAATAATTTTTTCCGATTTCCGGCACAAATACAATGTCATCAATCATTTTCTTCGCTGTGCGGCAGGCTTCAATATCGGCTGAAGCAATATAGATACTTCCGTCGTCTTCGATATCGACCTTCGCTCCCGTATCTGCGCAAATCTTTTGAATAACTTTTCCGCCCGAGCCGATAACTTCTCTGATTTTATCGGGATGAATCTTCATCATAATCATTTTCGGTGCGGTTGCAGCAAGCTCTGTGCGCGGCTCCGATATTGTCGGAAGCATGACCTCATCGAGCATTTGAATACGGGCTTCACGGCACATATCGAATGCCGACTTGATGATTTCCATTGTCAAACCGTCGTTTTTAAGATCCATTTGAATAGCGGTTATGCCTTTTTTTGTTCCGCCAACTTTAAAATCCATCTCGCCGTGGAAGTCCTCAACACCTTGAATATCAATAAATGTCGTCCATTTATTTTCATCCGAAATAAGACCGCAGGATATTCCCGCAACAGGAGCTTTAATCGGAACGCCGGCATCCATAAGCGCAAGCGTTGAGCCGCATATTGCACCTTGTGATGTTGAGCCGTTTGACGAAAGCACTTCGGATACTACACGTATTGCATACGGGAACTCGTCAATGCTCGGAAGAACAGGCTCAAGAGCTTTCTCGGCAAGCGCTCCGTGCCCTTGCTCACGGCGTGTCGTTGAACGTACTCCCCGTGCTTCACCGACTGAAAATGACGGGAAGTTATAATGGTGCATGTAACGCTTTGTTTCTTCTTCATAAATAGTATCAAGCTTTTGAACATTTGATACCGTTCCGAGTGTTGCAATAGACAGAACCTGGGTTTGTCCCCGTGTATAGAGACCCGAACCGTGAACCTGCGGAAGTATGCCGACTTCGGCGGCAAGAGGACGGATTTCGTTCATTGCTCTGCCGTCAACACGTTTTCCTTCAAGCAGCCACGCCTTGACAACTTTTTTCTGGATTTTATAGGTAATTTCCTCAAGCTGTGCAGTAATTTCGGGATATTCGCCTTCAAACTCCGCTATCATGCGTTCAATAACTGCATTAAATCTGTCTTCACGTACTTTTTTATCATCGGTATCCATCAAATGCTTAACATCGTCGAGATATTTTTCGGTTATTTTTGCGAACAACTCTTCGTTAAATGATGCTTTTGCATATTCAAATTTCGGTTTTCCGATTTCGGAAACCATTTGATTTATCAGGTTAATAACAGGTTGGATTGCATCATGTGCGGTTTTAATGCCTTCGAGCATAACATCATCGGGAATCTCATTCCCTGCCGCTTCAATCATAACAACCTTGCTTGATGTTGATGCGATTGTACAGTACATTTCTGTTTCACTGCGCTGTGCTGTTGTCGGATTGATAATAAAGTTTCCGTCAATAAGTCCAAGTCCGACACCGCCGATAGGTCCGTTAAAGGGAATGTCCGAAATTGAAACTGCAGCCGATGCTCCTACCATTGCCGCTATCTCGGGTGAGCAGTCATGATCAACTGCAAGTATTGTACATGTAATTGCAACATCGTTGCGTAAATCATCGGGGAACAGCGGACGCATAGGTCTGTCAATCATACGCCCTGCAAGTACTCCTCTTTCACCGGGTCTGCCTTCACGCCGCAGAAACCCGCCGGGGATTCTGCCTACAGCATACAATTTTTCTTCAAAATCTACCGATAACGGGAAAAAATCGATACCGTCACGAGGACGGGGTGATGCCGTTACAGCTACCAGTACGACAGTTTCGCCGTAACGTACAAGTATTGAAGCATTGCACAGCTCTGCTAATTTTCCTGTTTCCATCGAAAGAGGACGGCCTGCAAAATCAATGCTGTACCTCTTTACATTCGGAAATTCTCTTTTGTTGATAATCATTAATTCTTTCTACTCCTAACTTCTTTTTACTCCATACTGCATACGGCGAGTGGGTTATCCCACTCGCCATTTAGTAACATTTTATTTTCTGATACCAAGCTTGGCGATACATGCTCTATAACGCT